>JBNJGE010000186.1:0-6829 GCA_051747505.1 Pseudomonadota bacterium
GGGCGCTTCGACGCGGTGATCGCCAACCATGTGCTGGAGCATGTGGACGACCGCGCGGCGCTGGCGGAGATCCGGCGCGTGCTGGCGCCCGGCGGGCTGGCCGTGCTGACCGTGCCGCTGGTCGAGGGCTGGGACCGGACGCTGGAGAACCCGGACTGGACGAGCGCGGCCGAGCGCGCCGCCTACTACACCGACCCGCTGCATCTGCGCATGTACGGGCGGGACTTCCGCGATCGCCTGCGCGAGGCGGGCTTCGCGGTCGAGGAATTCACGGCCGAGGAGCCCGACGTGCTCCGCCACGGCCTTCAACGCGGCGAGAAGATCTTCCTCGCCCGCAGGACCTGACATCGGGCCCCCGCGCCCGAGGAGACGGAGGAGCGATCCATGGTCGAACTCGCGCTGCCGAAGAATTCCCAGGTCAAGGTCGGCAAGACCTGGCCGAAGCCCGAGGGCGCGAAGAACCTGCGCGCCTTCAAGATCTATCGCTGGAACCCCGACGACGGCGGCAATCCGCGGGTGGACACCTATTACATCGACCTCGACGACTGCGGGCCGATGGTTCTCGACGCGCTGATCAAGATCAAGAACGAGATCGACCCGACGCTGACCTTCCGCCGGTCCTGCCGGGAGGGGATCTGCGGCTCCTGCGCGATGAACATCGACGGGATCAACACGCTCGCCTGCATCTACGGGATGGACGAGATCAAGGGCGACGTGAGGATCTACCCGCTGCCGCACATGCCGGTGGTCAAGGACCTGATCCCCGACCTGACGCATTTCTACGCCCAGCACGCGGCGGTGATGCCGTGGCTGGAGACCGAGACCCCGGCGCCGGAGCGGGAGTGGAGGCAGTCGATCGAGGACCGCGAGAAGCTCGACGGGCTCTACGAGTGCGTGATGTGCGCCTGCTGCTCCACCGCCTGCCCGAGCTACTGGTGGAACGGCGACCGCTACATGGGGCCGGCGGCGCTGCTGCACGCCCGGCGCTGGCTGGTGGACAGCCGGGACGAGGCGACGGAGGAGCGGCTGGATTTCCTGGAGGACCCGTTCCGCCTGTACCGCTGCCACACCATCATGAACTGCGCGAAGACCTGCCCGAAGGGGCTGAACCCGGCGAAGGCGATCGCCGAGATCAAGCAGATGATGGTCGAGCGCACGCTCTGATCCGGGGCCGAGGCCCGGAGAGAGGCGCCCGGCGGGGGAGGTTCCGCCGGGCGTCTCGCGTTCAGGGGCTGACGAGAGCGCGGGAAAGGACGGTGAGGGCGCCGTCCGCGTCCCGCTCGGCGATGATCGCCTCGCCGGATGACGGATGGACGCCGGTCAGGGCGGTGATGTTGACCTGGTGGGTGACGAGGAGGCTTTCGGTCCCCTCCGGCCGGGCGGCGAGGTGGTCGAGGACGGCGCGGGTCTGCGCCTCGGCGGTCGAGCGGTCGCGGAAGAAGGAGTCGAGGGGCGGGAAGGGCTCGACGGGGCCGAGGTCCAGCAGCTCGGCGGTCTCGCGGCAGCGGCACCAGCGGCTGGTGAGGATCTCGTCGGGCTCGAAGCCGCGGGCGCGGAGGGCTTCGCCGATGCGCCGCGCCTGCTCGCGGCCTGCCGCGTCGAGGTTGCGCTGGGTCGTGCAGTCGCCGAGGCGGAACTCCGCGGGGTCCCCGGTTCCGGGCGCGCGGGCGTGGCGCAGCAGGACGACGACGCCGGGGCGCTGGAGGGCCTGCCAGCCTTCCTCCTGAGCCTGCGGGGCGAGGGGGAGGAGGAGCGCCGCGGCGAGGGCGGCGAGGAGGATGCGAAGCCGGGTCATGGGCCGGGAGCTAGCGCGGCGGGGCGGACCGGCCAGAGCGCAGGAAACGGGTGGCGCGTGGCGCGGGCGGGCGTAGGGTCGGGGGCGAGCTGGAGACCTGCCATGAAACATCTATCGATCGAGACCGACCGGACGGAGGAGGCCGACCGCTTCCGCCATGACCTGATGCTCGCCGCCATCCGGCTGATCGAGGAGACCGCGGCGGAGCGCCCCTCGCTGGAGCAGCTGGCCGCGCGGATGGGGATGAGCCCGACCCATTTCCAGCGGATGTTCAGCCGCTGGGTGGGGGTGTCGCCGAAGAAATACCTGGAGTGGCTGGCGCTGGACCACGCGCGGGCGCTGCTGCGGGAGCGGCATACGGTGCTGGACGCCACGATGGAGACGGGGCTGTCCTCGCCCTCGCGTTTGCACGACCTGTTCGTGCGGTGGGAGGCGATGACGCCGGGGGACTATGCGCGCGCCGGCGGGGGTCTGACGCTGCGCTGGGGATGGTTCGACTCGCCTTTCGGCGAGGCGCTCGCGATGGGGACGGACAGGGGGTTGTGCGGGCTGGCCTTCGCGGCGGCCTGCGGGCGGGAGGCGGCCTGGGACGACCTGCGCCGGCGCTGGCCGGAGGCGGAGCTGGTGGAAGACCCCGAGGCGATCCGGCCCTGGGTGGAGGCGGCCTTCCGCGGGCGCGGCGAGGCGCGGGTGCAGCTGATCGGCGCCCCCTTCCAGGTGAAGGTGTGGGAGGCGCTGCTGGCGATCCCGCCGGGCCATGTGGCGACCTATTCGGATCTTGCCCGGGCGGTGGGCCGACCGAAGGCGGTGCGGGCCGTCGGGACGGCCGTCGGGCGCAACCCGCTGGCCTGGCTGATCCCCTGCCACCGGGCGCTGCGCAAGAGCGGCGCCCTGGGCGGCTATCACTGGGGGCTGGGCGTCAAGCGCGCCATGCTGGCCTGGGAGACGGCCGAGCGGGCGCGGGAGGCGGAGGACGCCGCCTGACGCGAAAGGGGCGGGCCCGGCGGGCCCGCCCCTTGCGATTTCCGGCGCTCAGCCGGGCTTCAGTAGCCGGCGGCCTCGCGGGCCACGCGCGGAAGGTCGCCCTTGCCGAGGCCGATATCCTTCAGCGTCCGGGCGTCGAGAGCCTCGAGCTCCGCGAGCGTGCGGCGGTATTCGCGCCAGCGGCGGGCGCGCGCGACGAGGTCCGAGAAACCGGCGCCGAAGGCCGGGCGGTGGGCCGTTTCGTGGGACAGATGCGCATCGGCGAACTGGGCCATGCCTTTGTCTCCTTGCTTTTTTTCAGGGGGGCGGCGGGGGCCGTCCGTCTCTGCGGGATGTGTTGCGATCCGGGGTCGGGAACAACAGACATTCGCGCAAGGCCGCTTTTCGCGCCGCACATACCGCAACGCAGCATACTAAGGGAAAAGGATTATTCCGCTGGACGCGGCGCGCGCCCGGCGCCATGAAAAGGGTGAATGCTGCCGCCCGCCCTGTCCCACGCGCCGTTCCGCCTCTACCTCGCCGGCAATTTCGCCGGGCTGCACGGGGTGTGGATCCTGCGCGTCGCCGCCGCCTGGCTGGCCTGGGACCTGACGGGATCGGCCGCGGTGACCGGGGCGGTGGCCTTCCTGAACTTCGCGCCGACGCTGGTCTCCGGCCCGCTGTTCGGGGTGATGGCGGACCGGCTCGACCCGCGACGCGGGATCATGGTCACGCAGTCGCTTCAGGCGCTGATCGCGTTCGGGCTGTTCGCGCTGCTGGCGGCCGGCGCGCTGACCGTGCCGGCGCTGCTGGCGGTCTCGCTGGCGGTGGGGGTGGCGGCCTCGGCCTATCACCCGATGCGCATGGCGCTGACGCCCCGGCTGGTGCCCGGCGAGCATCTGGGCCAGGCGGTGGCGATGACCGCCGTGAACTTCAACCTCACGCGGATGCTGGGGCCGGCGCTGGGCGGCTGGCTGATCGCCGGACAGGGCGCGGGCGCCGCGGTGCTGACGGGCGGGCTGCTGTTCCTGCCGCAGGTGGCGGCGTTCGCGCGGCTGTCGCCCTATCCGCCGGCGCCGCGGGAGGCACGGGCCGGGCCGGGCGGGCTGCGCGGATTTCTCGGGGAGCTGACGGACGGGGCGCGGCATGTGCTGGCCCGTCCGCCGGTGCGCGACGCGATGCTGCTGACGGGGGTTTCGGCGATTCCCGCGCGCGGGGCGCTGGAGCTGCTGCCGGTGGCGGCCGACGGGCTCTATGGCCGGGGGGCGGCGGGCTTCGGGGCGCTGACGGCGCTGGCGGGCGCAGGGGCGGTGGTCGCCGCCCTATGGCTGGCGCGGGGCTCGCCCTCGGCGGCGGCGATGCGGGCGCGGGCGCTGGTCGCCGCGGCCGGCGGCATGTCGCTGGTCGTGCTGCTGGGCCTGTCGGAAAGTTGGTGGGCGGCGGTGGCCGCGGTGGCGGGGCTGGGCTTCTGCGGGACGACAGTGGGGGTGTCCAACCAGACCATCGCCCAGGTCCTGACCGAGGACGGCTGGCGGGGGCGCGTGATGTCGCTGTGGATCCTGGTGGCGATCGGGGGGACGTCGCTCGGCGCCCTCGGGATCGGGGCGTTGGGCGATGTGATCGGCTTCCGGGCGGCGCTGGTCGCGGTCGCGCTGGCGGCCACGCTGCCGCTCGGCTGGCTGGCTCTGCGCGGGCGCTGAGGCTCAGGCCGCGGCGCGGGCGAGGGTCCGGGCGAGGCGGGGCAGGTCCCGGAAATCGGAGAGGACGGCGGTGGGGCGCATCGCCTCGGCCGGGCCGTGGCGGTAGCCGTCGAGGTGCAGCAGGAAGGGCAGGCCGGCGGCGCGGGCGGCCTCGGCGTCCGTCTCTCCGTCGCCGACATAGAGGGCGGGGCCGTCGCCCAGGCCCTCCAGCGCGGCGGCGGTCACGCGCGGGTCGGGCTTGAGGACCTCGCGATCGCCGTCGCGGACGGTGTCGCCGCCGGCGATGCGGTCGACGACGAAGCCGAGGCCGTCGAGGAGGCGGCGGGCCTTGGCCTCCGGCTTCTGGGTGCAGACGGCGATGCGCCAGCCTTCGGCGCGCAGCTCGGCCAGCGCCTCGCGGGCGTGGGGGTAGGGCGTGGTGGCCTCCAGCGGGTCGTATTCGGCGCGGAAGCGGGCGAGCCAGGCGTCCAGACCGTCGTTCGGGACGCCGCCGGTATGGGCCAGCAGGCGCTCGACCTGCACGCGCTGGCCGCGGCCGATGAAGGTCTTGTAGGTCTCCACGCTCACCGGGTCGCGGCCGAGGGCGGCCAGCAGGCGGTTGCCGGCGGCGCAGAGGCTGGGCGCGCTGTCGGCCAGCGTGCCGTCGAGGTCGCAGACGAGGCGGGGCGGGGCGCTCACGCCGGTTCGCGCCACTTGATGGAGCAGCCGATGGAGGGGGTCTGCTCCTCGGGGCCGCGGCCGGTTTCGGCGACCTGCTTCATGGCTTCGTAGAGCTCGCGTTTCAGGCCCTCCTTCTTCTCGCGGCCGGCGGAATCGAGGCGGCCGCGGTATTGCAGCTCCAGCCGGCCGTTGAAGCCGAAGAAGTCGGGGGTGCAGACGGCGCCGTAGGCGCGGGCGACCTTCTGGCTGCGGTCGTGGAGATAGAGGAAGGGGAAGCCGTGGGCGCGGGCGAAGGCGCCCATCTGCTCGAAGCCGTCCTCGGGGTAGGCCTCGGCGTCGTTGGAGTTGATGGCGACCACGCCGATGCCGAGCTCGCGCAGGGCGTCGGCCTCGCGCACGAGCTTTTCGGCGATGGCCTTCACATAGGGGCAGTGGTTGCAGATGAACACGACCAGCACGCCGTTGGGCCCGACGCAGTCCTCGAGGCTGTAGATCTGCCCGTCGGTGTCGGGGAGCATGAAATGCGGCGCCTTGCGGCCGAAGTCGCAGACGGGCGGGGTGGCGGCCATGGGGACCTCCTGTGACTCGGGACAGGGCTGGGCCGGAGTCTGCGCCGCGCGCCCGCGCGGTCAAGCGCGGCGGGGACGCAGGGAGGCGGCGAAGACCGCCAGCGACGCGGCGATGCCGATGGCCGAGGCCCAGGGGAGGGGGGCGGCGCCGGCGGCCTGATGAACGAGGCCCGCGATCGTCGCCCCGACGGACATGCCCAGATAGACGGCCGAGGAGTTGAGGGCGAGGGCCATCGGCGCGCGCTCGCCCGCGAGGCCGGCCAGGCGGCTCTGCAGCGGGGCCATGTACATCAGGCCGAACAGCGCCCAGACGAAGAGCACGGCGAGGGAGAGCTGCGGCAGGGGCGCGGTGAAGGGCAGCGCCAGGGTCGCCGCGAGCGTGCCGAGCAGGCAGAGGGCGATGGTGCGGGCGTCGCCGAGGCGGCGCCCGACCAGCGAGGAGAGGGCGTTGCCCGTCACGCCGCCGAGGCCGAAGAGGAAGAGCGCAGGCGGGATCAGGGCGGCGGGGGCGCCGGCGACCTCGGCCAGCCAGACGGCGATCAGGGCGTAGGTGCAGAACTGGCCGGCGATCTGCACGCCGGTGGTGGCGATGGCGAGCGCGAGCCGCCGGTCGCGCAGCACGCCGAGCAGGGTGGCGAGCGAGGCGGGCGCGCCGCGGTTCTCGCCCGGCACGAGCCGCAGGGCGGCGGCGGCGGCGAGCAGGGCGCCGAGGCCCATGGCCGCCCAGGCCCAGCGCCAGCCCAGCGTCTGGGCGAGGAAGCTGGCGAGCGGCAGGCCAAGCACGGAGCTGACCGTGATGCCGCCGAAGACGATCGCGAGCGCGCGGGCGCGGCGCTCGGGCGCCACGAGGCTGGCGGCGGCGGCGCTCAGCGAAGGGCCGACGACGCCGGCGCCCAGGGCCATCAGCACGCGGGCGGCGACGACGGTGGCGTAGTCGCGGGCCAGGGCGGAGACGGCGCAGCCCAGCGCCAGCGCCGCGAGGCCGGCGGCGATGACGGCGCGGCGGGGAAGGTGGCCGATGACCGTCTGCGAAAGAGGTGCGGAGACGGCGTAGATCAGCGCGAAGACCGTGACCAGCGCGGCGATGGCGGCGGCGGAGACGCCCAGCGCGCCGCGCATCTCCTCGACCATGCCCACGGCGC
>JBNJGE010000187.1:0-6817 GCA_051747505.1 Pseudomonadota bacterium
CGGCGGGCCGTCCTCGCGGGCGGCCTCGCCTGCCTCGCCGCGCCGATGCTCGCCCGCCCCCTGCGCGCCGCGAGCCGGGCGGAGCGGCGCTTCGCCGTCGATCGCGGCGGCTCGGAGATCGGGACCCAGACCACCGCCGTCGCCCGCGACGGCGCCCGCGCCGAGGTGACGGTGACGGTCCGCCTCGCCATCACCCTGCTGGGCGTGACCGTCTACCGCTACGAGCTCGACAGCCGCGAGATCTGGGAGGACGGCGCCCTCGTCTCCCTCGACGGGACCACCAACGACGACGGCGACAGGAACACCGCCCGCTTGGGGCGCGAGAACGGCCGCCTCGTCTCGACCGGAAGCTGGCAGGGCGAGCTGCCCGAGGGCGCCGCGACCACCACCTACTGGACCCGGGAATTCCTCTCCCGCCCCGTCTGGATCTCCACCCAGACGGGCCGCCCCCTCTCCGTGCGGACCGCCCGCGACGGGAGCGAGGAGATCCCCGCCTATGACGGCGTGCGCGAGTGCGAGCGCTGGCGCGTCAGCGGCGACCTCCCTCTCACGCTCTTCTACGACGAACGGGGGGAGTGGATGGGCAACGCCTTCGACGCGGGCGGGGAGCCGGCCCGCTTCCGCCCCGTGGCCGAAACCGCCCCCCTCGCCCCCCTCTGGCCGGCGCCGGCGTGAGCGTCTTCGACAAGGTGATGCGCCCGCAGGACGGCGCCGCCTGGGTCACCGGGGCCTCGGGCGGCATCGGCCGCGCGGTGACGCTGGCGCTGGCCGAGCGCGGCTGGACGGTCCACGCCACCGCCCGCAGCGCGGAGGCGCTGGAGGCCCTGGCCGCCGAGCGCGCGCCCGGCGCCCCCGGCCGCATCGTGCCGCAGCCCGGCGACGTCACCGACCCGGACGCCATGGCCGGGATCGTCGCGCGCATCGAGGCCGAGGGCCCGCTGGCGCTGGCCCTGCTCAACGCCGGCGTCTACCACCCGATGCGCGCGCAGGATTTCGACGCCGCGAAGGCCCGCCAGACCTTCGACGTCAATTTCACGGGCGTGGCCAACGGCCTCGACCCCGTGCTCAAGGCCATGATCGCGCGCGGGACGGGCCATGTCGCGCTCACCGCCTCCGTGGCCGGCTTCCGCGGCCTGCCGCAGGCCGCCGCCTATTCCGCCACCAAGGCCGGCCTGATCGCGATGGCCGAGTGCCTGGCGATGGACCTGATGGATCTCGGCGTGCGGATCTCCGTCATCAATCCCGGCTTCGTGGAGACGGAGGCGACCTCGGTCAACGATTTCGAGATGCCCTTCCTCATGAAGCCCGAGGAAGCCGCCCGCCGCATCGTCGCGGGCCTCGAGCGCCCGGGCTTCGAGATCACCTTCCCCCGCCGCTTCGCCCTCTTCCTGCGCCTGATCGGCCTGCTGCCCAACCAGCTCTATTTCCGCGCCTGGCGCCGCCTCACGCGGTGAGCATCCGACAGGGAGCCCGGCGCCGCGGGGGCGTCGAGCCCCCGCGTCCCCGGCCGCGCCCCTGCGGGCCGCGGCGGGCTCCCGGCCCCGCCGCCGGAAGATGGGCCGGCCGGGCGGGGCGATGCGGCGCGCCAGCGGCGCGAGGGCCGCCCCGGCCCCAAACGCGAACCGCCCCGAAGGCGGGCTCCGGGGCGGTCCGTCATGGTCGCGATTTCCGGCGGAAAGGCCTCAGCCCAGCGCGGCCCTGGCCTTGTTCACGACCGCCGCGAAGGCCTCCGGCTCGCGCACGGCGAGGTCGGCCAGCACCTTGCGGTCCACCTCGATCCCCGACCGGGTCAGGCCGTTGATGAAGCTGGAATAGGTCATCTCCGGGTCGGTCGCCCGCACGCCGGCGTTGATGCGCTGGATCCACAGCGCGCGGAAGCTGCGCTTGCGCCGCTTGCGGTCGCGCGTGGCGTATTCCTGGGCCTTGTCCACCGCCTGCTTGGCGGTGCGGAAGGCGTTCTTGCGCCGGCCGTAATAGCCCTTGGCCGCGTCGCGGACCTTCTTGTGGCGCGCATGGGCGGTGACGCCGCGTTTCACTCGGGACATGGCGAGGCTCCTCTCGGATCAGCGGTCGTAGGGCAGGAACTGGCGCACGATCTTCGTGTCCGGCTCGGACAGCACGGACATGCCGCGCGCGTCGCGGATGAACTTGTTCGTCCGCTTGATCATGCCGTGCCGCTTGCCGGCCTGCTGGGCCTTGATCTTGCCCGAAGCGGTCACCTTGAACCGCTTCTTGGCGCTCGCCTTGGTCTTCATCTTGGGCATTTCAGGCTCCTCGAAAAGAGCGCCCGCGCGAGGCGCGCGGGCCGTTCGGGGGCGACTCGGCAGCCCGTCACAGGCCGGCCGCCCCGGGCGAATGAGCGCGCCTGATGCCCCAATCCGGCCCTCGGGTCAAGCCGGGGCGCCTCAGACCGGCTCGCCCTCGTAGATCGCCCGCTCGTCCACCGGCGCCACGCGCAGGATGTTGGTGGTGCCGGGCATGTTGAACGGGATCCCCGCCACCACCACGATCCGGTCCGCATCCTGCGCGAAGCCCGAGGCCTTGGCCGCCCGCGCCGCGCTGACCACCGCCAGCTTGAAGCGCTCCACCTCCTCGCTGATCGCGCAGTGCAGGCCCCAGACCAGGCACAGCCGCCGCGCCGTGCGCCGCAGCGGCGTCAGCGCCAGGATCGGGGCCGCCGGGCGCTCGCGCGACATCAGCAGCGCCGTCGTGCCCCCATGCGTGAAGCAGCAGATCGCCGCAACCTGCGTCGTCTCCGAGATCTCGCGCGCCGCCGCCACCATCGCGTCGGCCGTCCGGGTGCGCGACTGCGGGCGCAGCGCCTCCATCTCGCGCCGGAAATGCGGGTCGCGCTCGATCTCCTCGGCGATGGCGTTCATCATCTCCACCGCCTCGACCGGGTAGCGCCCCGCCGCCGACTCGGCCGAGAGCATCACCCCGTCCGTCCCGTCATAGATGGCGTTGGCCACGTCCGAGACCTCGGCGCGCGTGGGCACCGGGGCGTTGATCATGCTCTCCAGCATCTGGGTGGCCACGATCACCGGCTTGCCGGCCTCCTGCGCGGTGGCGATCAGGCGGCGCTGGATCACCGGCACCGTGGTGATGGGCATCTCCACGCCCAGATCGCCGCGCGCCACCATGATCCCGTCCGCCTCCGCGAGGATCGCGTCGATCTCGGCCACCGCCGCGGGCTTCTCGATCTTGGCCAGCACCGCGGCCCGCCCATTGGCGAGCTTCTGGCCCTCGGCCACGTCCTCGGCCCGCTGGACGAAGCTCATCCCCAGCCAGTCGATGCCGAGATTGCAGACGAACTCCAGGTCCTCGCGGTCCTTCTCCGTCAGCGCAGGGATGGGCAGGACCACGTCCGGCACGTTCACGCCCTTGCGGTCCGAGAGCACGCCGCCGACCTCCACGACCGTCTCCGCACTCTCCCCGTCGCAGGCGGTCACGCGCAGGCGGATCTGCCCGTCGTTCAGCAGCAGGGACGCCCCCTCCCCGATCGACTGGAAGACCTCCGGATGGGGCAGCGATACGCGGCTCGCGTCCCCCTCCGCCTCGTCGAGGTCCAGCCGGAAGGCCTGGCCCCGCTCCAGCGTCACCTTCCCGTCCTCGAAGGCCCCGACGCGGATCTTGGGCCCCTGCAGGTCGGCGAGGATGGCGATGGGCCGGCCCATCTCGTGCTCCACCTCGCGGATGCGCTGGTGCAGCTGGGCGAGCTCCTCGTGCGTGCCGTGGGACATGTTGAGGCGGAAGACGTCGGCCCCGGCCTCGAACAGGGCGCGGATCACCCCGCGCTCGGACGAGGCGGGGCCGAGCGTGGCGACGATCTTGACGTTGCGGCGGCGTCGCATGGGGCTCCTCTCGGCGGACGGACGGCGGGCCCCGGCCGGACACCCGGCCCGCCGGGGCGCGTTTCGTCTATAACGCCGGCCGCGGCGCATGTCGCGCAAACGCGCGGCAAGATCATGGCTTTTCCGCCGACAGGGCCGAAAACTTGTTGCGGCCGCGCCCGCCCGCGCACGCAAAGGGCCGGCGCCGCCGGGCGCCGGCCCCCTCCGCCCGCCTCGCGGGGCGTCGCCTCAGGCGGCCTCGAGCATCATGGCGATGCCCTGGCCCACGCCGATGCACATGGTGCACAGCGCGCGCCGGCCGTCCCGCTCCTTCAGCTCCAGCGCCGCGGTCAGCGCCAGCCGCGCGCCGGACATGCCCAGCGGGTGGCCCAGCGCGATGGCGCCGCCGTTGGGGTTCACGTGCTCCGCGTCGTCGGGCAGGCCGAGATCGCGCGTCACCGCCAGCCCCTGGGCGGCGAAGGCCTCGTTGAGCTCGATCACGTCGATGTCGCCGATCGACAGGTCCAGCCGCTCCATCAGCTTGCGGCTCGCCGGCGCGGGGCCGACGCCCATGATCCGCGGCGCCACGCCGGCCGTGGCCATGCCCGTGATCCGCGCCACCGGCTTGAGGCCGTATTTCTCCACCGCCTTGCCCGAGGCCACGATCAGCGCCGCCGCCCCGTCGTTGACGCCCGAGGCGTTGCCCGCCGTCACCGTGCCGCCCTGGCGGAACGGCGTGGGCAGGGCGGCGAGCTTCTCCAGCGAGGTCTGGCGCGGATGCTCGTCCTTCTCCACGACGATGGGCTCGCCCTTGCGCTGGGGGATCGTCACCTCGACGATCTCCTTGCCCAGCCGCCCGTTGCTCTGCGCCTTCGCCGCGCGCTCCTGGCTGCGGAAGGCGAAGGCGTCCTGGTCGGCGCGGGAGACCTGGAACTCCTCGGCCACGTTCTCCGCCGTCTCCGGCATGGAATCGATGCCGTAATTCTTCTTCATCACCGGGTTGACGAAGCGCCAGCCGATGGTGGTGTCGTGGATCTCCGCGTTGCGCGAGAAGGCGGTGGACGCCTTGGGCATCACGAAGGGCGCGCGCGTCATGCTCTCCACGCCGCCGGCGATCATCAGGTCGGCCTCGCCGGCGCGGATGGCGCGGGCTGCTGTGCCGATGGCGTCCATCCCCGAGCCGCAGAGCCGGTTGACCGTCGCCCCCGGCACGCTGGTCGGCAGGCCCGCCAGCAGCAGCGCCATGCGCGCCACGTTGCGGTTGTCCTCGCCCGCCTGGTTGGCATTGCCCATGATGACGTCGTCCACCGCCTCGCCGGGCAGGCCGGTGCGCTCCATCAGCGTCTTCAGCACATGGGCGAGCATGTCGTCGGGCCGCACCTGCGCCAGCGCGCCGCCGAAACGGCCGATGGGCGTGCGAAGGCCCTCGCAGAGATAGGCTTCGGTCATGGGGGTCTCCTCCTCCTCGCGCCGCGCGGGGCGCTTTGAGGAGGGTTTCGCAGCAACCCGCCCCCCGGTCAATCGCCCGGCAGGCCCGGCGCCGCGGGGGCGTCGAGCCCCCGCGGCGCCGGCCGCGCCCCCTCGCGGGGCCGCGGCGGGCGCCCGGACCCCGCGCACGAAAAAGGGCGGCGCCCGTCGCGCCGCCCCCTGTCAGGCTCCGCCGGGGGCGCCCGCCCCCGGCAGCCGGATCACTTCGGCGCCATGCGGATGGCGCCGTCCAGCCGGATCGTCTCGCCGTTCAGCATGCTGTTCTCGCAGATATGCTGCACCGTCGCCGCGTACTCGTCCGGGTCGCCCAGCCGCGAGGGGAAGGGCACCTGCGCGCCGAGGCTCTTCTGCGCCTCCTCCGGCAGGCTCTTGAGCAGCGGCGTCAGGAACAGCCCCGGCGCGATCGTGCAGACCCGCACGCCCATCTTCGAGAGGTCGCGCGCCATGGGCAGGGTCATCCCCACGATCCCACCCTTGGAGGCGGAGTAGGAGAGCTGGCCGATCTGCCCCTCGAAGGCCGCGACGGAGGCGGTGTTCACGATCACCCCGCGCTCGCCGTCATCCGTGATCGGCTCGATGTGGTGCATCCCCGCCGCCGACTGGCTGGCGACGTTGAAGCTGCCGTAGAGATTGACCTTGATGATCTTCAGAAAGTGCTCCGGCGGCAGCGGGTTGCCGTCCCGGTCCACCGTGCGCGCCCCGCCGCCGATGCCGGCGCAGTTGATGCAGATGCGCTCCTGCCCGTGGGCCTCGCGCGCGGCCTTCAGGCCGGCGGTCACGCTCTCCGGCTCGGACACGTCCACCGAGACGAACCTGCCGCCGATGTCCTTGGCGACCTGCTCGCCCCGCTCCGCGTTCATGTCGAACAGCGCGACCTTCACGCCCGCCTTCGCCAGCCGGCGCGCCGTCGCCTCGCCGAGGCCCGAGGCCCCGCCCGTCACAACCGCCGCGATGCCGTCCTTGAGCTGCATCTCGTCTCCTCCTTGGGTAATCCGTTGTCTCGCCCGCCCGCGCCTCAGCGCGACTTGGGCTCCTTCGCCTCGACCGGCCCGCCGGCCTCCTTCCAGCCGCGGAAGCCCGTCTCGACATGCGCCACCGGCTCCAGCCCCATGTCCTTCGCGACCTTGGCGGCGAGCGCCGAGCGCATGCCCCCCGCGCAGAAGAAGACGAACTTGTCGCCCGACTGGAAGCGCTCCTTGGCGTAGGGGCTCTCGGGGTCCAGCCAGAACTCCAGCATCCCCCGCGGCACGTGCCAGGCGCCGGGCACCGCCCCGTCGCGCCATAGCTCGCGCACGTCGCGGATGTCCACGAAGGTCACGCCCTCGCGCCCGTGAAGGGCGATCGCCTCCTCGGCGGAGAGGACCTCCAGCTGCCGGTTGGCCTCCTCCACCATTTCCTTCGTGCTTCGGATCTTCGCCAAGGCTCGTCTCCTCCCATTGATGCGCGCCCGCGCGCGACGCCCCCGGCGCGGCCGGGGCGGGCGGGCGGGGGCCTGCGCC
>JBNJGE010000188.1:0-6811 GCA_051747505.1 Pseudomonadota bacterium
TCGTCCTCTATGAGCAGGATCCGCATGCGCTTCCTCCGTGCAGGATTCGGGTTGCGTGCCATCCTTTCTGGGTCATGAAGGTTAACGCGCGATTACCACTTTAACGCGAGTTAATTTAAACTTTCAACTTCTGGTTGATCTGTAGCGCTGGATGGCGGTCGTGCGCAGGGCGTTGACGCCGTGGGCGGCCACGGCCTCGCGCCACATCTCCAGCTCCTCCTCCGACAGGCCCCAGGTCTCGCAGGCCTCCTCGGCCGAGATCAGGCCGCCGTTCACGGCGGCCACCACCGCCGCCTTGCGCCGCGCCACCCAGCGGCGGGTGTCGGGGCTGGGCAGATCCTCGCGCGTCAGCCGCGCGCCGTCGGGCCCGATCACGGAGATCGGGGGCAGGTCGTGTTCACTACGCATCGTCTCGCTCCACCAAAGCGGTTCACTCACCCGGGACAGACGCTAGCGCCCGTCGGTTGTCGGGAGGTGAATCGGGGCGGCCGCCTTGTTCGGGGGCCGGGCGGCGCCTATACCCCGGGGCGAAAGGAGCCCCTGCGATGAGCGCCACGGACCTCGCCCTGAACAGCCTCGGACTGCCCAAGGCGCCCGCGCAGACGCGGGTGGTGGCGGCCATGTCGGGGGGCGTCGACAGCTCGGTGGTCGCCGCGCGGCTGGCGCGGGAGGGCTACGACGTGGTGGGGGTGACGCTGCAGCTCTATGACCACGGGGCGATGCTGGCGAAGAAGGGCGCGTGCTGCGCGGGGCGCGACATCCACGACGCGCGGCGGGTGGCCGAGCGGATGGGCTTTCCGCATTACGTGCTGGATTACGAATCCCGCTTTCGCGAGGCGGTGATGGACGACTTCGCGGATTCGTACCTGGCGGGCGCGACGCCCATCCCCTGCGTGCGCTGCAACGAGCGGGTGAAGTTCCGCGACCTGCTGGAGACGGCGAAGGAGCTGGACGCGGACGTGATGGCCACCGGGCATTACGTCCGCCGGGTCGAGGGGCCTCGGGGGCCGGAGCTGCACCGGGCGGCGGACGCGGCGCGGGACCAGTCCTATTTCCTGTTCGCCACGACGCGGGAGCAGCTTGAGTGGCTGCGCTTTCCGCTGGGCGATCTGGAGTCGAAGGCCGAGACGCGTGCGCTGGCCGCCGAGCTGGGGCTGGGCGTGGCGGACAAGCCCGACAGCCAGGACATCTGCTTCGTGCCCAACGGGGACTATGCCAGCGTGATCGAGAAGCTGCGCCCCGGCGCGGCGGAGCCCGGGGAGATCGTGCATCTCGACGGGCGGGTGCTGGGGGAGCACGGGGGAATCCTGCGCTTCACCATCGGCCAGCGGCGGGGTCTGGGCGTCGCGACCGGCGAGCCGCTCTATGTCGTGCGGCTGGAGCCGGAGACGCGCCGGGTGATCGTGGGCCCGCGCGAGGCGCTGGGCGTGCGGCGCGTGCCGCTGGCGGAGGTCAACTGGCTGGGCGATTCGGCGCTGGAGGCGGCGCCGGAGGAGGGCTGGGAGATCGAGGCGCGGGTGCGCTCGACCCGCCCCCCTGCCCCGGCGCGGCTGCGCCCGCTGGGCGACGGCCGGGCCGAGGTGGAGCTGGCCGCGGCCGAGCGCGGCGTGGCGCCCGGGCAGGCCTGCGTCTTCTACGCGCCCGAGGGGACGCGCGTGCTGGGCGGGGGCTGGATCACGCGGGACTGAAGCCCCTCAGTGGGTCCAGGTCATGCGCCGGTCATGCGAGAAGTTGGAGCCGTAGCCGCGCGGGCGGATGTTGGGCTTGCGGCTCTTCGGCTCGAACACCTGGGCGGGGATGCCGTGGCGCTGGGCGTAGTCCACCGCGGCCTCCTTGCTGTCGAACTCCAGCCGGACCTGGCGGCGGGTGTCCCCCGAGCCCGACCAGCCCATCAGCGGATCGATCCGCTGGGCCTGTTCGGGCGCGAACTCCAGCACCCAGCGCTGGGCGTTGGCGGTCCCGGACTGCATGGCCGTCTTCGCGGGGCGGTAGATTCGCGCGAGCATGGATCGGCGTCCTCCTCGAAACCTTCGGGCAGGGATATGGACCGGCGGGCCGGGGTCTTTCAAGCGCGCGCGGGGGCGGGCGGGCGGAATCCTGCAATTGCAGGCATTTCCCGGGGCCCGCAACGCTTTCGAAAGGCTTCGGCAACCCGGCGGCAACGGTTATGCCGGCATAACGGCCCCGGTGGTGAGCGGGGGCCGGGGGCCTTCGCCGGCGAGGACGGCGCGGCGCACGGGCGGGGACCTGCGGGGCGCGCCGTCGGCCCTGTCCGGAAAGGACGGGGCGCGCGCGCCGACGCCCGGTTGAAGACCGGGGACGGATCGGCGAAGTCGGGTCGAACGCCCGCGCATGTCGCACGAAAAGCGGCGGGGCCGACGGGCGCAGGGGTGCGCCCGGCCGGCGCCGCAGAGCCGCCCAGGAGCCGGGGCGGGCGCGCGGACGGGATCCGGACCCGTCCGTCCCGCCGCCGGCGACGGGTCGGGGCGACCGGCGCGGGGGCCTGAAACCCTCGCGCGCCGGCTTCCCCCGGCCCGGCAGGGCGTCTGCAGGCGGTCGGCGGCGCGCGCGGGCGGGGGCGTGGGACGCACGACGCGCCCGTCCGCCGAAGGATTGCGGAGGGGGCGCGCCGGGTTCTCCTGAATGTGGCGGCGGAGGCGCTCGACCCGGATTGGACGCGCCGGAACGCGCGGCGATGACGGCAAACGGATTCGGAGGGGCCTCGCCGGGAGACGGCGCGACGGCTGCCGGGGCGGCGAACGCAGAGTGCGGCGATCGCCGGGCCGTTCGAGAAGGCGGGCGAGCCGGCTCCCCTCGGCAGAAGGCGCCTTGAAAAGCGATGCTCCGCGGCCCTTCTTGAGGAGCGGCGGAGCGCGCGAAGGCTGCGATGGGATGCGGGGGCAGGCAAGGCCGGGGCCGGAGCGGGGGCCGATCAGGAAAGTCGATCGCCGGCCGGACGCTTGGGAGCGAGGGGTGGGGTGGGTGGTGCCGCGCCCGGCCGGCGATCCTTCCTGTTGCTCCGCCTGAAACCAGGCCCCTGAGAGGGGCGAGCGAGGCAACAGGAAACTCTACCTTTCCGTGTATCTACGCCTGTGTTCCGTTCTGGAACCTCCGTTTCGGCGCGGGCGCTTGATCAACCCCGCGACAAGGACAATCTGCGGTAAACTGGTGAAGAGAGGGTTAAGCATGTCCGTGGAATCGCCGACCGCCGAGGCGCCGCGTCAGCGGGAGAAGCTGGAAGGCGGCGTCCGCCTGGTCATGGAGACCGACTACGAGGCGGCCGGCGACCAGCCGACGGCGATCGCAGAGCTGTCCGAGGCGGTCGAGGCGGGCGAGCGCGACCAGGTGCTGCTGGGCGCGACCGGCACGGGCAAGACCTTCACCATGGCGAAGGTGATCGAACAGACGCAGCGCCCGGCGGTGATCCTGGCGCCGAACAAGACGCTGGCGGCGCAACTCTACGGCGAGTTCAGGAGATTCTTTCCTAAAAACTCGGTGGAATATTTCGTCTCCTACTACGACTACTACCAGCCGGAGGCGTATGTTCCGCGCTCGGACACCTACATTGCCAAGGAATCGCAGATAAACGAGCAGATCGACCGGATGCGCCACTCGGCCACCCGGGCGCTGCTGGAGCGCGACGACGTGATCATCGTGGCCTCCGTCTCCTGCATCTACGGCATCGGGGCGGTCGAGACCTACGGGGCGATGACCCAGGACCTGATCGCGGGCGAGGAGTACGACCTGCGGGAGGTGATGCGGGGGCTGACGTCGCAGCAATACAAGCGCAACGACGCCGCCTTCCAGCGCGGGACCTTCCGGGTGCGCGGCGATTCGCTGGAGGTCTGGCCGGCGCATATGGAGGACCGGGCCTGGCGGTTCTCCTTCTTCGGGGAGGAGCTGGAGACGATCACGGAGTTCGATCCGCTGACGGGAGAGCGGACGGGCTCGATGGGCAAGGTGCGGATCTACGCCAATTCGCACTACGTCACGCCGCGGCCGACGATGCAGCAGGCGATCAAGGGCATAAAGGCGGAGCTGCAGGTGCGGCTCAAGCAGCTGGAGGAGGAGGGCCGGCTGCTGGAGGCGCAGCGGCTGGAGCAGCGCACGAATCACGACCTGGAGATGCTGGAGGCCACCGGGGTGTGCAACGGCATCGAGAACTACTCGCGGTATCTCACGGGGCGCGCGCCGGGGGAGCCGCCGCCGACGCTGTTCGAATACATCCCGGACAACGCGCTGGTCTTCGCCGACGAGAGCCATGTGACGGTGCCCCAGATCGGGGGGATGTATCGCGGCGACTACCGGCGGAAGTTCACGCTGGCCGAGCACGGCTTCCGGCTGCCGAGCTGCATGGACAACCGGCCGTTGAAATTCGAGGAATGGGACGCGATGCGCCCGCAATCGGTCTTCGTCTCCGCCACGCCGGGGCCGTGGGAGCTGGAGCAGACGGGCGGCGTGTTCGTGGAGCAGGTCATCCGCCCCACCGGGCTGCTGGACCCGCAGGTGGAGATCCGGCCCGTCGAGACCCAGGTGGACGACCTGCTGGACGAGGTGCGGCGCGTCGCGCAGGAGGGCGGGCGCGTGCTGTGCACCACGCTGACCAAGCGCATGGCCGAGGACCTGACGGAATACCTGCACGAGCAGGGGATCCGGGTGCGCTACATGCACTCCGACATCGACACGATCGAGCGGATCGAGATCCTGCGCGACCTGCGGCTGGGGGCCTTCGACATCCTGGTGGGGATCAACCTGCTGCGCGAGGGGCTCGACATTCCCGAATGCCGGCTGGTGGCGATCCTGGACGCGGACAAGGAAGGATTCCTGCGCTCCGAGACCTCGCTGATCCAGACCATCGGGCGTGCGGCGCGCAACGTGGACGGGCGGGTGATCATGTACGCCGACCGCGTCACCGGGTCCATGGAGCGGGCGATCCGGGAGACGGATCGCAGGCGCGAGAAGCAGCTCGCCTACAACGAGGCGAACGGGATCACGCCGCAGACCATCCGCAAGAATGTCGAGGACGTGCTGGAGGGGACCTGGCAGGGCGACGCCGACATGGCGCGCGTCACCGCGAAGGTGGACATGCCCGCGCCGGGGGCGAACCTGCAGGGGCATCTGGAGAGCCTGCGCAAGGACATGCTCAAGGCCGCGGAGAACCTGGAGTTCGAGGAGGCGGCGCGCCTGCGCGACGAGATCCACCGGCTGGAGGCGGTGGAGCTGGCCGTCTCCGACGACCCGCTGGCGCGGCAGTCGGCGGTCGAGGAGGCCTCCGGGGCGGCCGTGCGGGCGCAGGGGCGCTCGAAGGCCGGGCGCGCGGGGTCGAAGCCGGGGCGGGGCAAGTCGCGGGGACGTTGATTTCGCTCAAGGACGGGCGGCGGGGGGCGGTTAACCTGCGCGAAGCATCAACCGGAGGCCCCCATGACCGAGAGCGCCGAGAAACATCCCGAACATTACATTTCCGTCCCCGAGGCCGTGGCCGTCTTCGACGACGCCCAGAACCTGCAGGACGCGATCTACGACCTGAACATCGCCGGCTTCAACCGCCACGACATCAGCCTTCTGGCGCGCGAGGAAGTGCTGGAGAAGAAGCTGGGCCGCACCTACTGGAAGGCCAGGGAGCTGGAGGACAACCCCGACGCGCCGCGCGCCTCCTTCGTGTCCGAGGAGTGGATCGGAGAGCTGGAGGGCTATGTCGGGGGCGGGTTCTTCTTCATCGGCTCCTACATCGCGCTGGCGGCGATCGCCTCTCCGGTCGCGGCGCTGGGGGCCTCGATCGCGGCGGTGGCGCTGGGCGGCGGCGCGGCCGGGGCGCTGGGCACGCTGCTGGCGCGGCGCATCGGCAAGCACCACCGGGACTACTACCAGAACCAGGTCGACCACGGGGGCATCCTGCTCTGGGTCCGGGTGCGGGACGACGAGCGGCGGCGGATCGCGGAGGAGATCCTGAAGGGCCACGGCGCCAAGGACGTGCATGTGCACGACTGGAGCGAGCCCTGATCCCGAAGCCGGATCAGTTCGGCTCATGGAACCCTTGAGCCGGCCGACCGGCCGGCGCCGGGAATGCGCGGTCCCGATGGTCCTGACCGGTCAGGGTCATCGGGGCCTTGCGTGAAGCGGAGGCGCGCGCAAGAAAACGCCCCGCCCGGAGGGAGGAGCCGGGCGAGGCGTTCAGGATCCTCCCGGACCGCAGGGGGGAGGAGCGGTCCGGGAGGTCTTTCGGGGCGGGCCGGACAGGGAGGAAACCGGCCGCGCGCCCCGCATCCGCGGCGGGGCCGGGAGGGAGGACCCGGCCGCCGCGGAATTCCGTAGGGTGGCGTCAGGCCGTGCGGCCGGCCTTCGCGGGCGCCTCATGGGCGAAGAGGGCGCGAATGCGCGCCGTGAGGGCGGCGACGCCGTCGCGCATGGCCTGGGAGCGCATGCGGCGGGCCTCGGCCTCGATGCGGGCGAGTTCGGGCTGGTTCAGGTGCGGGTAGACCATGGTGTCGTCTCCTTTTCGAGGCGCCCCGGCGGGCTGAGGCCCCCTTGCGGGGAGGCCCCTGCCGACCGGGCGCCGCGTCGTTTCGCTGAACGGGAACTTAGGGGGCCTGATCGTTTTGTGCATCGCATCATTCTCGAAAGCCGGTTTGCGCCCGGCGCATGGCTTCCGGGCAAGCCCTGCGTTTCCGGCCGTTCCGCCCCGGGACAAGACCTTGGAAATGCGGGAATCGACGGGCCATGTCCGCATTGCGTGTTGAAGGCGGGGCAACGGCATGGAACATAGTGAGAACATCCAAGTTCCACTCGAGGTGTTCCATGGACCCGGCCCGCT
>JBNJGE010000189.1:0-6807 GCA_051747505.1 Pseudomonadota bacterium
TCCGCCGCCCCTATGCGGAGCTGCGCGCCCGCGCCCGCCAGCTCGCCTCCGCGCTGGAGCGCGCCGGGGTCGGGCGCCACGACGTCGTCTCCACCCTGCTGCTCAACACGCCGCCCATGCTGGAGGCCCATTACGGCCCCGCCATGCTCGGCGCCGTGCTCAACGCCATCAACACGCGGCTGGACGCGGCCGGGGTGGCCTTCATCCTCGACCACGCCGAGGCGAAGGTCCTGCTGGTGGACGCCGAGCTCGCGCCGCTCGCGCGCGAGGCGCTGGCCCAGGCCGAGGTCCGCCCGCGCGTCATCGCCTGGCGCGACCCCACCGCGCCCGAAACCCATCCGGAGGCCGAGGGGCTGGAGGACTACGAGGACTTCCTCGCCACGGGCGACCCGGCCTTCCGGGGCCCCGGCCCGCTCGACGACTGGGACGCGATCAGCCTCAACTACACCTCCGGCACCACGGGCAACCCCAAGGGCGTGGTCTATCACCACCGGGGCGCGACGCTGCTGGCCACCGGCAACGCGCTGCACGCCGGCATGGGCCCGCATCCGGTCTATCTCTGGACGCTGCCCATGTTCCACTGCAACGGCTGGTGCTTCCCCTGGACGGTCTCGGCCAAGGCGGGCACGCATGTCTGCCTGCGCGCCGTGCGCGCCGCGCCCATCTTCGAGGCGATCGCCGAACACGGGGTGACCCACATGTGCGGCGCGCCCATCGTCATGTCCACGCTCCTCCAGGCGCCGGACTCCGACAAGCGCCCCCTGCCCCGTCAGGTGGAGTTCCTCACCGCCGCCGCGCCCCCGCCCGAGTCGGTGCTCGCGGCCATGGCCGAGGCCGGCTTCCGCGTCACCCATGTCTACGGCCTGACCGAGACCTACGGCCCCGCCGTCATCAACGAGTGGAAGCCCGAATGGGACTCCCTGCCCCCGGCCGAGCAGGCGCGCATGAAGGCCCGCCAGGGCGTGCGCTACGCCGCGCTGGAGCAGCTCGACGTCCTCGACCCCGAGACCATGACCCCCGTGCCCGCCGACGGGCAGACGCTGGGCGAGGTCTGCTTCGCCGGCAACGTCGTCATGAAGGGCTACTTCAAGAACCCGTCCGCCACCGACAAGGCGCTGGCCGGCGGCTGGTTCTGGTCCGGCGATCTCGCCGTCAGGCACCCCGACGGCTACATCCAGCTCAAGGACCGGTCCAAGGACATCATCATCTCGGGGGGCGAGAACATCTCCTCGATCGAGGTCGAGGAGGCCCTGTTCCGCCACCCCGCCGTCGCCCTCTGCGCCGTGGTGGCCATGCCCGACGACAAGTGGGGCGAGACCCCCTGCGCCTTCGTGGAGCTCCGCGAGGGCGCGCAGGCCACGGAGGAGGCGCTGATCGCCCACTGCCGCGAGGAGCTCGCCCATTTCAAGTCGCCGCGCCGGATCGTCTTCGACGAGCTGCCCAAGACCTCCACCGGCAAGGTGCAGAAATTCGCCCTGCGCGAGCGCGCCCGCGCCCTGGCCGGCTGAGGGGCGCGTGGCCGACGAGCGCCCCAGCCTGCGTCGCCGCCTTTGGCGCCAGCTCGACCCTGACGCCTGGCCCAGCACGGGGCTGTCGCCGCTCAACATGGCGCTGGTCTCGCTGGTCCTGCTCTCGGCCCTCTCCGCCAGCCTGCTGACGGAGCCGAGCCTGGCCTGGCTCGAGGCGCCGCTGCAGTGGGTGCTGGCGGTCTGCGCGGCGGTTTTCACGGCCGAGTATCCGCTGCGCGTCTGGGTGAAGTTCGAAAGCCCCCGCTGGCGGGCCTCGTCCTGGGGGCCGCTGGGCTGGTGCACGCGCTGGTACGCGATCATCGACCTGCTGGCGCTGATCGGCGTCTGGGCGGAGCTGATGTTCGGCGCGACCTTCGGCCTGGCGGTGATCCTGCGCCTCGCCCGGCTGCTTCGCGTCTTCGCGGCCGGCGACAACACCACCTTCGGCCGCGCCGCGCGCGAGATCGCCCGCGCGGTGCGCGAGCGGCGCCTGGAGCTTTATATCAGCGCGGCCGTGGCGGGACTCGCGCTCATGCTCGCCTCGGTCGCCATCTACCTGGCGGAGCGGAACGTGCAGCCGGAGATCTTCGGCTCCATCCCCCGGGCGATGTGGTGGGCGGTCGTGACGCTGACCACGGTGGGCTATGGCGACGCCACGCCCGTGACCGCCGTGGGGCGCGTGATCGGCGGCTTCACGGCGCTGGGCTCGGTGGCGCTGATCGCCATGCCGGCGGGCATCATGGCCGCGGCCTTCTCCGACGCGCTGCAGCGCGCCCGCCGCCGCGGGCGGGAGGGGGAGCGCTAGCGCCCCGCCCCCGCGCGCCGCGCCCGCCTCCCGCCGGAGCGCCAGGAGGGCGGCGGGGGCTCCGCCGGCGCCCCGGCCGGCCCGTCGTCCCCGGCCGCCTCCCGCGCCTCCCGCTGGGCGAGGCGCCAGGCGCGTATGAAGCGAAAATCCATCCAGCCCATGAACAGCGCGGCGCCGACGAACATCATCGTCAGATAGGCGATGCGCACGTTCTGGATGTCCACGCCCTGGTCCACCGAAACCAGCGCCAGACCGCTGACCATGTGCGCCGGCGCCACCAGCAGCACGTTCATCAGGTTGTTGCCGAAATGAAGCCCGATCGCCGCGCCCAGATTCGCGGTGCGCGATGTCACCGCCGCCATGATCAGCCCGAAGATCACGTGGTAGTAGGACATGCCCAGCCACCCGGTCTCCGAGGGATGCGCGAAGCCGAACAGCACCGAGGGCAGCACCGACCAGCCCAGCACGTTGAAGGACCGCGCCGCGAACTGCTGAAGCAGGTAGCCCCGGAACAGCAGCTCCTCGGCCGCGCACTGCACGAAGACCAGCGGCGCCCCCAGCAGGAACAGAAGCGCCCAGCTTTCGAAGTCGGGGAAAACCGACAGCGCCGGGCCGTTGGCGGCCAGCAGCGGCGCCCAGGCGACCACCCCGACCAGCAGCGACACCCCCAGCCCGTAGCGGAAATGCCGCCAGTCGATGCGCCCGGAGGGGCCGAACAGCGTATTGCCCGATCGACGATGGACCAGCGGCAGCACCAGCCAGAGCGCCGCCCAGACCGACAGGAACACCCCCAGCGTCAGCAGCACCCCCAGCGGCGTGGTCACGTCGCGCGCCTCGCCCAGCCGCTCCGCCCCGCCCTCGCCCAGAAGCGCGCGCGCCAGCCCCAGCCGCGCCACCCGCACGAACAGGTAGACGAACAGCGCCACCAGCGCGACGCCCAGCAGCGTGCGCAGCCACCCCGCGCCCGCCTGCGCGGGGCGGGAGAAGGCGATCAGCGGATGGGTGAAGCGGCTCATGCGTCCTTCGCGGCGGCGGGTCCCGGCAGGGAGCGTAGGGGCGCCCGCGCCCCGCGTCCATCCTCGCGATTCAGGCCGCGTTCACCCGCCCGCCCCGGACCGCTTCGCCGCCGCCCCTTTCCACAGGGCGCCGGCCCCGGTATCGTCCCCGCCCAAAGCGGGACGGATGCGCCGTCCGCCGCCCTCAGCGGGGAGGTCCCCCGACCCTCACACGCCAGCAGACAAGAAGCCCGATCATGGACGCCAAGACCGACCTCAAGAGCCGCCTGCCCAGCCGCCACGTCACGGAAGGCCCCCAGCGCGCGCCGCACCGCTCCTACTACTACGCCATGGGGCTGACGGACGAGGAGATCCACCGCCCCTTCGTCGGCGTCGCCAGCTGCTGGAACGAGGCCGCGCCCTGCAACATCGCCCTCTCCCGCCAGGCCCAGGCGGCCAAGCTGGGCGTGCAGGCGGCCGGCGGCACCCCGCGCGAGTTCACCACCATCACGGTCACCGACGGCATCGCCATGGGCCATGAGGGCATGCGCTCCTCCCTCCCCTCGCGCGAGGCGATCGCCGACACGGTGGAGCTGACCGTGCGCGGCCACTGCTACGACGCGCTCGTGGGGCTGGCGGGCTGCGACAAGTCCCTGCCGGGCATGATGATGGCCATGGTCCGCCTCAACGTGCCCAGCGTCTTCGTCTATGGCGGCTCCATCCTGCCGGGCCGCTACAAGGGCCGCGACTGGACGGTGCAGGACGTGTTCGAGGCCGTCGGCCAGCACCAGGCCGGCAATCTCGACGACGCCGAGCTCGAACGCATCGAGCGTCACGCCTGCCCCTCCGCCGGCGCCTGCGGCGGCCAGTTCACCGCCAACACCATGGCCTGCGTCTCCGAGGCGATGGGCCTCGCCCTGCCGCTCAGCTCCGGCGCGCCGGCGCCCTACGAGAGCCGCGACCAGTTCTGCGAGGCCTCCGGCCAGGCCGTCATGTCCCTGATCGAGAGGAACATCCGCCCCCGCGACATCGTCACCCGCAAGAGCCTGGAGAACGCCGCGCGCATCGTCGCCTGCACGGGCGGCTCCACGAACGCGGGCCTCCACCTGCCCGCCATCGCGCACGAGGCGGGCATCGAGTTCACGCTGGACGACGTCTGCGCCATCTTCCGCGACACCCCCTATTTCGTGGACCTGGTGCCGGGCGGCAAATACGTCGCCAAGGACCTCTACGAGGCCGGCGGCGTCCCCGTCGTGCTCAAGGAGCTCCAGAAGGCCGGCCTGCTGCATGAGGACTGCATGACGGTCGCCGGCACGACGCTGGGCGAGACGCTCGAGCAGGTCGAGGGCGGCCCCGACAACCGCGTCGTCTACCCCGTCGAGACCCCCCTCTCGACCTGGGGCGGCGTGGTCGGGCTGAAGGGCAACCTCGCCCCCCACGGCGGCATCGTGAAGGTCGCCGGCATCCCCGAGGAGAACCTGCGCTTCACCGGCCCCGCCCGCGTCTACGAGTCGGAGGAGGAGGCCTTCGCCGCCGTCAAGGCCCGCGAATACGAGCCCGGCGACGTGATCGTGATCCGCAACGAGGGCCCCGCCGGCGGCCCCGGCATGCGCGAGATGCTGGCCACCACCGCCGCCCTGTCCGGCCAGGGCATGGGCAAGAAGGTCGCGCTGATCACCGACGGCCGCTTCTCCGGCGCCACGCGCGGCTTCTGCGTGGGCCATGTCGGGCCCGAGGCCGCCCATGGCGGCCCCATCGCGCTGATCCGCACCGGCGACATGATCACCATCGACGCGCTGAAGGGAGAGCTCTCCGTGGACCTCTCCGACGAGGAGCTGGCGCGGCGCAAGGAGGCCTGGCCCGGCCCGCGCCCGACCGGGCACGGCTCCGGCGCGCTGTGGAAATACGCCCAGCTCGTCGGCTCGGCCCGCTACGGCGCCGTCACCCATCCGGGCGCCGCGAAGGAGACGCGGACCTACGCCGACATCTGACAGGGCGGGGACCGTGAGCAGCCATTCCACGCCCCGCGGGGGCCGGGGCCGAGGGGCGGGCGCGCGCGCCCCGGCGCTCCTCTTGGCCGCGCTGGCGCTGGCGGGCTGCGAGAGCGTGCCCGCCGGCGCCGGCGCCGGCGGGGGCGACACCGCCGTGGTCGAGGCCGGGGGCCGGAGCATCCGCATCACCCCGCCCGAGGGCTTCTGCGTGGACCCCGCCTCCATCCGCCCGTCGCAGGAAACGGCCTTCGTCCTGATCGAGGACTGCGCCCTGCTTCGCATCGCCCGCGAGGGAAGCGCCGCCGGCGCCCCCGCGCCGCGCCCGGCGGTGGTCAACGGCCTCGTCACGCTCTCGCTCGGCGACCGCCCCCTCTTCGACGGCCCCGACGCGGACCAGGAGACCGATTTCGCGGCGCTGGAGCGCTTCCTGCGCTCCGACCCGGGCCGCGGCTCGGCCGGCATGGGAGGCGACCCGGGCCTGATCCGGATCGTGGAGACCCGGCGCGCGGGCGACACGCTCTACGTGCTGGTGGAGGACCGGGGCGAGCAGGTCGTGCCCCTGCTCGGCGACCGCTTCTGGCGGGCCTTCACCGAGCTCAACGGCC
The DNA here is from genome assembly GCA_051747505.1 of Pseudomonadota bacterium. GTDB lineage: Bacteria > Pseudomonadota > Alphaproteobacteria > Rhodobacterales > Rhodobacteraceae > Albimonas. The sequence continues at coordinate 5,905 of JBNJGE010000189.1, forward strand.
GCGCCGCCATCGCCTCGCTGGGCGTCTTCGCCCCCTCCGAGCTGCGCGACGCCGAGAAGCTGGCGCATCTGGCCCGGGTGGTTGCCGCGCTCAAGCGCGGCAACGGAAGCCCCGTCACCCCGGCCGAAGAGGCGTTGGCGACCCCGCCCCGGGCGCCCTCCGAGGCGGCCCCGTCCCCTGCCGCGGCCGGCGGCGGGACGGACGCGCAGGCCGCCCCGCCGCCCGCGCGCCCGGGGGACTCCCCGGCGCCCGGGCAGGGCGAGGCGTCGCTGGCGCCGGCCGGGATCCCGCCGGCGCGTCCGGCGGGCCTCTCCTGAGCCCGGGTCAGCCCCGCGCCGCCTCTCCCTGCGCGCGGGTCTGCGACAGCGTCGCCGCCGGCGTCAGCGCCTCGGGGTCCACGACCAGCTCCAGAAGATAGGGCGTGCCCGCCTTCGTCGCGCTCAGCGCCCGCTCCAGCGCGGGGGCGAAGTCCTCCGTGCGCTCCACCCGCTCCCCCTCGCCGCCATAGGCGCGGGCGAGGGTGACGAAATCGGGGTTGAACAGGTCGGTGGCGATGGTCCGGCCGGGGTGGTGCCGCTCCTGGTGCATGCGGATCGTCCCGTACATGCCGTTGTTGACCACCAGCGAGATCACCGCCGCCCCGTATTGCCGGGCGGTGGCGAGCTCCTGCGCCGTCATCAGGAAGCAGCCGTCCCCGCCCGCGGCCACCACCACGCGCTCGGGATGCGTCAGCTTCGCCGCCACCGCCGCCGGAACCCCGTAGCCCATCGAGCCCGAGGTGGGGGCGAGCTGCGTGCGGAACGCCCGGTGCGTGCGGAAGCGATGCAGCCAGACCGTGTAGTTCCCGGCCCCGTTGGCCACGATCGCGTCCTGCGGCAACGTCTCGTTCAGCGCCTGCACCAC
>JBNJGE010000190.1:0-6794 GCA_051747505.1 Pseudomonadota bacterium
GCGCCCGACCTTCACCACCGGCATGCGCGCGCCGAAGGTCAGCACGATCGCCATCTGCAGCAGCACCCGGAAGGTGTCGCGGATGTTGTCGGCGCCGAATTCGTTGAAGCTCTCCGCGCAGTCGCCGCCCTGGAGCAGGAAGGCCCGCCCCTCGGCGACCTCGGCCAGCTTCTCGGTCAGCGCCCGCGCCTCGCCGGCGAAGACCAGCGGCGGATAGCTCGCCAGCCGCGCGGTCTCGGCCTCGAGCGCGCCCTGGTCGGGGTAGCTCGGCATCTGCAGGGCAGGGCGGTCGCGCCAGCTGCGCTTGGTCCAGGCGGAGGACATGACGTATTCCCGGCTGTGATCGTGTCCCCCGCCCTATATCCCGCGCCGCGGCGCTTTCCAACCCGCCCGGACGTCGCGGCGCCACGGCCCGCCCGGCCGATTGTGCGCCGCGGAATTCGCTTTCGGCTTCCGGAGCGTCTTCTTTGACCTTGACCCCCTCGCGCGCGCGGTTCCAAGTCGCCGGATAGTTGTCTGAAGAGTCCGATGCCCCCGACGCCATTTCCCGCCTCCGCCGCCCGGACCCCCGCCGCCTCGGACCCCGAGCCGGAGCTGGTGGTCTTCGTCCTGCTCAACGGCTTCTCCCTGATCGCCTTCTCCTCGGCGGTGGAGCCGCTGCGCCTGGCCAACCGCGTCTCCGGCCGCGCCCTCTACCGCTGGCGCGTGGTGGGCGAGACGGACGAGAGCGTGCGCGCCTCCTGCGACCTCGCCGTGCTTCCCGACGGCCCGCTGGAGGAGCTGCCCCACGGCGCGCGCGCCATCGTCTGCGGAGGCGTGGACGTGGCCCGCGCCGCAAGCCGGGGCCTTCTGAACTGGCTGCGCCGCGAAAGCCGCCGCGGCGTGCGCATGGGGGCGGTGTGCACCGGCGCCCACGCCCTCGCCCGCGCCGGGCTGCTGGACGGGCGCCGCGCCACCATCCACTGGGAGAACCGCGACGGCTTCGCCGAGGACTTTCCGGAGGTCACCCTCACCGACCAGGTCTTCGTGGTGGACCGCGACGTGATCACCGCCGCCGGCGGCGCGGCCGCGGGCGACATGATGCTGCGCCTGATCGGCGACGCCCACGGGGCCGAGATCGCCGGCCTGGTCGCCGACCAGATGCTCTACACCAATCTGCGCGGGGACGAGGACCACCAGCGCCTGTCGGTCCCGGCCCGCATCGGCGTGCGTCACCCGAAGCTCGCCCGCGTCATCGAATTGATGAACGGCCATATCGAGGAGCCGATCTCGGCGGCCCAGCTCGCCGCCGAGGTCGGCATGTCCACCCGCCAGCTGGAGCGCCTGTTCCGCCGCTACCTCGACCGCTCGCCCAAGCGATACTACCTGGAGCTGCGGCTGGAGAGGGCCCGCCGCCTGCTCCTGCAGACCGAGATGTCGGTGATCAACGTGGCGCTGGCCTGCGGCTTCACCTCGCCCTCGCATTTCTCCAAGTGCTACCGCGCCCACTACAAGCGCACCCCCTACCGCGAGCGCGGCGTCGGCGACCCCGCCGTCCGCGCCTCCGAAGGCTGAGGCGGGGGGAAAGGGGAGGGGGGGCGTCGCCCCGTCAGGCCGCCGCGATCAGCCCGGTCAGCAGCAGCCCGGCCAGCACGATCAGCACGATCAGCGCGAGGATGTTGGCGCCGGTCCAGGCGGCGCCGGAAATGCCGGGAAAGCCGAGCAGCCCCGCCACCGCGGCGACGATCGCCAGTATCAGGATCCATTCGAGCATTGTCTCCTCCGATCGGCGTGCGGGTTTCCGGCGCCCCGGAGATGGACGCTCGCAGGCCCGTCCTTATTCCGGCCCGCCGCCCTCCCTCTTGACCCGCCCGCCCGCCGCGGCGACCAATGACCCGTCATCCCCCGCCAGGAGGCCCCCATGCCCGTCATCCCCGAGATCGCAGAGCGTCTCGATGCATTTGCCGAGATCCGCCGCGACCTGCACGCGCACCCCGAGCTCGGCTTCGAGGAGCACCGCACCTCGGGCATCGTGGCCGACCTTCTGGCCTCCTGGGGCGTCGAGGTGCACCGCGAGATCGGCGGCACCGGCGTCGTCGGCGTCATCGAGGGCAAGGCCGGCCCCGGCCGCTCCATCGGCCTGCGGGCCGACATGGACGCCCTGCCCATCGAGGAGGAGACCAACCTGCCCTGGCGCTCCAAGCACGCGGGCGTCTCCCACGCCTGCGGGCATGACGGCCACACCGCCACCCTGCTCGCCGCCGCCCAGCACCTGGCCGACCGCCGCGACTTCCCCGGCCGCGTGGTCCTCATCTTCCAGCCCGCCGAGGAGGGCAGGGGCGGCGCCCGCGCCATGCTGGAAGACGGCCTCTTCGAGCGCTTCCCCTGCGACGAGGTCTACGGCCTGCACAACTCCCCCTACACCGGGCCGGGGATCGTCGGCATCAAGCCCGGCGTCGCGATGGCCGGGGCCGACTTCTTCGACATCCGCCTGCGCGGGGTCGGCGCCCACGCCGCCTCGCCCCAGCATGCGCGCGACCCGATCATGGCCGCCGCCCAGCTCGCCCAGGCGCTGCAGACCATCCGCTCGCGCAACGCGCCGCCCTCCGAGGCGGCGGTGCTGTCGATCACTCAGATCCACGCCGGCGCCGCCTACAACGTCATCCCCGCCGAGGCGCATCTCTCGGGCACCCTGCGCTACTTCTCCGACGAATCCCGCGACCGGATGCGCGAGCGCATGCGCGAGCTCTCGGACGGCATCGCCTCCGCCTTCGGCATGCAGGCCGAGTGCGACATCCGCGGCGTCTTCACCGTGCTGGAGAACGACGCCGAGCTCTCCCAGGTCGTCGCCCGCATCGCCGAGGACGTCACGGGCCGCGAGAACGTCCGCTTCCAGGAGGAGCCCGTGACCGGCTCTGAGGACTTCGCCGACATGCTCAAGGCCGTGCCCGGCGCCTATTTCACCATCGGCCACAAGGGCGACGTGCCGCTCCACAACCCCGCCTTCGTCTTTGACGACGACGCGATCCCGCTCGGCGCCTCCATGCTGGTGCGCGTCGCGCAGGACCGGCTGGCGGCGGGCTGACGCCATGCCCCGCCGCTACACCCCCCGGGAGATGCTCGAGAAGCTCGTCGCCTTCGACACCGTCTCCGAGAACTCGAACCTCGAGCTGATCCTGTTCGTGCAGGACTATCTCGAGGACCACGGCGTGACCTGCCACGTCGTCAAGGACGAGACCGGCCAAAAGGCCGCGCTCTTCGCCAATATCGGCCCCGAGGTCCCCGGCGGCGTGATCCTGTCGGGCCACACGGACGTCGTCCCCGTCGAGGGCCAGGAATGGTCCAGCGACCCGTTCCGCCTGAGCGAGCGGAACGGCCGCCTCTACGGCCGCGGCGCCTGCGACATGAAGGGCTTCGACGCCCTCGCGCTCGCCATCGTGCCCGAGGCGCTTGAAGCCGGCCTCAAGCGCCCCATCCAGATCGCGCTGAGCTATGACGAGGAGGTCGGCTGCCGCGGCGCGCCCCCCATGATCGAACGCATGAAGCGCGTCCTGCCCCCCGCCTCCGCCGTCATCGTCGGCGAGCCGACGGAGATGCAGGCGGTCACCGCCCACAAGGGCATCCTGGAGATGACCACGCGCGTCACCGGCCACGAGGTCCACTCCTCGCTGCGCCACAGGGGCGTCTCCGCCGTGATGACCGCCGCGCGCCTCGTCACATGGCTCGACGACCGCCAGCAGGAGCTCCTGCAGGCCCCCCCCCACGCGGAGGCCGAGCCCTTCGACCCGCCCTGCACCACGCTCCATGTCGGCATGATCCGCGGGGGGACGGCCCACAACATCACCGCCGGCCACGCCTGGTTCTCCACCGACATCCGCACCGCGCCGCCGGAGACCTCCGCCCAGTGGCTCGACCGCTACCTGGCCGAGACCCGCCGCCTGGACGCCGAGATCAGGGCCGTCCACCCGAACGCCCGCATCGACGTGGAGGTGGAGGCCGACGTGCCCGGCTGCCACGCCGAGCCCGCGCGCACGGCGGAGGCCGAGCGCCTGATCCGCTCCCTGACCGGCGACAACGCCCAGCGCGCCGTGGCCTTCGCCACCGAGGCCGGCCAGTTCCAGGAGGCCGGCTACTCCGCCGCGCTCTGCGGCCCCGGCTCCATCGCCCAGGCCCACCAGCCCGACGAATATCTGGAGGTCGCCCAGCTCGAGGCCGGCTGGGCCTTCATGAAGCGCCTGGTGCGCCAGCTGTCGCAGTAGGCCCGGCCGGGGCGGCCCTCGCGGCGCGTCGCGCGCCGCCTCGCCCCGCCCGGCCGGCCCCGTCTCAGGCCACCAGCCCCACCTTGCGCCGGATCTCGGTCTCGCGCAGCGACACGTCGCCCCCGCGATACGCGTCCCCTTCCGGCCCGCACAGCCACAGGATCGCCTTCGCCGGCCATTCGGGGGGGACGTGATCCTCCCATTCCATCGCGCTGATCGGGTTCATGCCGGACTTCTTGATGGTGCGCTGCATGTAGGTCGCCACCGTCCCGGGGCTCAGCCCCACCACGCGCACGCCCTTGTCGCCATACTCCAGGTCGCCCGCGCGGGTGAGCTGCAGCACCGCGGCCTTGGAGGCGCAGTAATGGCTCCACCCCTCCAGGATCCCCGTCGCCGCGCCGGAGCTGATATTGACGATCACCCCCGCGCCCTGCGCGACCATGTCGGGGATCACCGCCCGCATCCCGTGAAAGACCCCCTTCACGTTGACGTCGATCACCTTGCCCCATTCCTCGGGGTCCGCGTCGGCCAGATGCGCGATCGGGTCGATCAGCCCGGCATTGTTCACCAGCACGTCGATGCGCCCGAACTCGTCGCGGCAGGCCTTCGCCACGGCCTCGACATCCGCCGCCCGCGCCACGTCGCAGGGAACGGCGAGCGCCCGGCCTCCGGCCTCGCGGATCTCCCCCGCGACGCGCTCGATCTCCCCGCCCGAGCGCGCGGTGAGCACCACGCCCGCGCCCGCCTCGGCCAGCGCCCGCGCCGTCGCCTCGCCGATCCCCCGGCTCGCGCCCGTGACGATCGCCGCCTGTCCCTCGAATGCGCCCATGGCGTGTCCTCCCGTGCTGCGGCGGGCCGCGCCCCGCCTGTCGCGCGCCACTCTGCCCGCAACGGCGCGCGAGGAAAACCGGCCCAGACGTCAACTTCGCTTCGCGCGGCCCGCGGCCGGTGTATGATCACATCCCATGGAGCCCGGTTCCGACGAGATTCTCGGCGCCCTGCGCGCGGGCGAGCCCGACGGTTTCGCCGCCCTGCTGCCCCCCGGCCTGCAGGACGCCGGCCTTTCCTTTCCCCACGACGACCCGGCGGCCCGCCTCGAGGCCGCTCTCTCCGTGGCCGCCCTGCTGATCGAACGCGGGGAGCCCGCCGCCGCCGCCCGCTGGGCGGAGGCCGCCTTCCGCTTCGCCCGCGCCCTGCTTTCCGCCAACGAGGCCGGCGCCCTCCCACGGACCGGCCGGAGATCATCGACCGGGCCCTGCGCGCGGCCGAGCTGCGCCTGCGCGCCGATCTCGCCCTGGGCCGCCCCGCCAGCGCCCTGGCGGAGGTCGCCGCGCTGCTGGCCGACCCCCGCCGCAGGCTGCTGAGCCCCGGGCCGCCGGACCAGCAACAGCAACAGCAACAGCAGCAGCAACAGCAACAACAGCAGCAGCAACAACAGCAGCAGCAACAACAGCAGCAGCAACAACAGCAGCAGCAACAGCAGCAGCAGGAGCCCCGGCAGCCCGGTCCCGACCTCGCCTCCGAGCCCGAACTGGGCCGCGGCCCGGCGCTGGCCGCCCTCGCCGCCGCAGGCGCCGAGGCCGCGGCCGAGAGCGGCCAGCCGGAGCTCGGACGGCAGTTGCTCGACATCGCCGAGACCGCCCTGCGCCGCGCTCCGCCCGGCTCTGCCGCGTCCCGCGCGCAGGCGCGTCTGGAGGCCGCCCGCGCCCGCCTCGCCGCCGCCGCGCCGCCCGGACCTGACGAGGGCCCGCCGCCCGCGGCGGAGGAGGCCGCCCCCGCGCCGGCCGCCCCCCCCAAAGGCCCGCCCGCCGCGTCCCGCAACTCCATGCTCGGCTTGCCCGGCGGCCACCGGGTCTCGCGCAGATTCCCGCCGCCGCGCCGCCCGGCGCCCGCAGACAAGCGCGCCGCCCCCGGGGCCGACGAGGCCGCCCCCGAGGCCGCCAGCGCCGGGTCGGCCCCGTCCGCCGCCCCGTCCGCCGAACCCTCCGCCGCGCCCTCCGCCCGCCCCCGCTTCGCGACGGGCGCCGCCCTCCTGCGCGCCCCCCGTCGCATGTTCGTGGGCCTCTCCGATCTGGTGGAGCTGCGCGTGCGCGCCGGCGGCCCCCTCTCTCACGAGGAGCGCAAGGCCCTTCATGACAGCCTCGCGCGCGACCCCGGCGCCCACGCCCCCGAGACCCTGCGCACCGACGAGCTGACCGTGGACCGCGTCGGCCGGCGCATGTCCGCCGAACTCCTGGCGCGCGAGGGCGACTTCCGCATCGAGCCGCTCAGCTCCGCCGTCCAGGACGGCCACCTGACCGAGACGCTGGCCTGGGACTGGCGCGTCACCCCCGGCGAGGCGGGCCGCGGCGTCCTGCGCGTGCGCATGACCGTCAAGCGCGACGCCGACGACCGCGAGCTGGAGATCGACGCCCGCGCCCTGGAGGCGGCGGTGGACATCCGCGTCGGCTCCCGCCTCGCGCTGGCCGGCCGCGTCCTGCGCCGCGAATGGAAATGGGTCGTCGCCACCCTGATCGCCGCCGGCGGGCTGGCCGTCGCGGCGCTGCGATACCTCTT
>JBNJGE010000191.1:0-6789 GCA_051747505.1 Pseudomonadota bacterium
CGGCCTCCACCGAGTTCTTCGAGGACGGGAAGTACCAGCTCAAGGGCGAGAACGCCTCGCTCAGCTCCGAGGAGATGGCCGGCTACCTGGCCGATCTGGCGGACGCCTACCCGATCATCTCCATCGAGGACGGCATGGCCGAGGACGACTGGGACGGCTGGAAGGCCCTGACCGACCGGATCGGCGGGCGCTGCCAGCTCGTCGGGGACGACCTGTTCGTGACCAACACCGAGCGGCTGGCGAAGGGGATCGAGCAGGGCTGCGGCAACTCCATCCTGGTGAAGGTCAACCAGATCGGCTCGCTGAGCGAGACGCTGGAGGCGGTGGACATGGCGCACCGGGCGGGCTTCACCTCTGTCATGTCCCACCGCTCGGGCGAGACGGAGGACGCGACCATCGCGGATCTGGCGGTGGCGCTGAACTGCGGGCAGATCAAGACCGGCTCGCTCGCGCGCTCCGACCGGCTGGCGAAGTACAACCAGCTCATCCGCATCGAGGAGGAGCTGGGCGAGGCCGCGCGCTACGCCGGGCGCGCCATCCTGAAAGGCTGAGCCGCGCCCGCTTGCGGGCGTCGATCTTGGCGCGGAATGTGCTAGGTTTCCGCGTGTGAGCAAGAACTCCCGTGGGCGCGCAGGGGGGCGCGAGGCGCCGAGCGTTACCGGGTCGCGGCGGGATCTCCGGGCCGGTGCGGCCGCGGGGGCGCGGGACGCTGCGCCCGCGGCCCCCCGCCGCCCTTCCGCGCTCGCGCGCCTGGAGGAGGCCGCCGCGCGGCGCCGCGCCGTTCTCGCCGGGGGCGGCCCCGTCGAGCCGGGGCGGCGCGGCGGCGTCGGGCTCGTGGAGACCGGCGCCATCGCCGCCCCGCGGCGCGGGCCCGAGGCCGCCGCCTTGCCCGAGCCCGAGGCGGGAACAGCCCGGCGCCTGGCGCACGGGCTGCGCGGCGCGGCGGCGGCGGATGCGTCCGGCCCGGCCCCGGGGACTGCGCGGCCCGCGCGGCGGGGCCTGCGGCGGATCGCGGCCGGGGCGCTGGCGCTGCTCTGCGTCGCGGCCGCGGTCGCGGGCGGGGCCCTGTTGATGACCGGGTCGGGGCCGGAAGCCTCCGGCGTGGTGGCCCCGCGGCCCGCCTTCCTGGCCGGGGCGCCGGGCGCGGCGGGGGATGCGCCCGGACCCGCCCGGTTCGTGCTGCCGGCGCCGCCGGTCCCGGCCGCGCCCTCTGCGCCCGGGCCGCCGGCGAGGGACGCCCTGCCCGAGCTTCGCCTGACACTGGCGCCCCCCGCCGCCTTCCCGGCGGCCGGACGCGGCGGGGATGGGGCGGCCGTCTCGCCGGGGGCGCCGCAGCGCGGAGACGCCGCGCCGGGCAGCGCCGGCGGCCTTCCCCTGTCCGGCCGCACGCTTGCGGCTGCTCCTTCTGCGCCGGGGCCGCCGGGGAGGGACGCCCCGCCCGCGCTGCTCCTGACACTGGCGCCCCCCGCCGCGTTCCCGGCGGCCGGTCGCGGCGGGGATGCGGCGACCGTCTCGCCGGGAGCGCCGCCGCGCGGAGACGCCGCGCCGGGCAGCGCCGGCGGCCTTCCCCTGTCCGGCCCCACGCTTGCGGCTGCTCCTTCTGCGCCGGGGCCGCCGGAAAGGGACGCCCTGCCCGAACTGCTCCTGACCCTGGCGCCCCCTGCCGCCTCCCCGGCGCCCGGACGCAGCCGGGACGGGGCGGCCGTTTCGCCGGGGACGCCGCCGCGCGGCGACGTCGCGCCGGCCGGCCTGGGCGGCGCTTTCCTGCCCGGACCCATGCCCGCGGCGGCCCCGGCGCCGCCGGCGCCGCCCGAACCCGGGGCTTCGCCCGCGCCGCTGACGGCCTCTGCGCCGCGGGCCCTCCCCGCGGCCTCGGGAGGGGCGGACGGCGGTGCCGACGACGATCCGGGGGCGCCGGACGCGGCCGCGCGGGAGGCGGCGCTCCTGCCCGACTGGGCCGCGCGGCGGGACCTGCAGCTTCGCCTGCGGCTGGCGGGCGAGGCGCCGGGGGCGCTGGACGGGGTCCTGGGCCCGCGGACCCGCGCCGCGCTGAGCGCCTGGCAGGCGGCGCGGGGCCACCATGTCAGCGGCCGGGTCAACGCGGCGACCCTCGCCGCCCTCCGGGCGGAGACGGCGGCGGAGGCCGCGGCCTGGCGCGCGCGGGAGCGGGAGCGCCTTAGGGCGCGGAACGCCTCGGCGCCGACCCGGCGCCCGGCGCGGGAAAGCGCCGAGACCGGCTGCGCGCGCAACGCCGACGGCGTGGTGATCACCGGGCGAAGCGTGCGCTGCGATATCGTCTATCTGCGCGAGGATCTTTCCGCGCTCTTCCGGTGACGGCCATTAATGGGCCTGAAGGCCGGGTTCACCGCCGGGCAACGCCCGCCGTTCTATCTTCGCGCCCATGAGTAAGCGTGCCCCACAGTCCCGTTCCCCGAACGGGCTGCCCGGAGAGAGCCAGCGTGTGCGGTTCTTCGCGGGCGTTCCCCGGTCGCGACCGGCCGTCGCCGGGCCGCGGACCCCTCTCAAGAGCCATATGCGCCTCGCCGCCCCGCCGCCCGAGAGCCTCGCGCGGCTGCGCAGGATCGCGGTCGTCGTCGCGGCGGTCGCCGTGGTGGTCTACCTCCGCACGGTCGGCTTCTGAGGCCGCGCGGCGCCGGCCCGGGCCCGCGCAGGGGGTCGGGGCCGGCGCCCCATCTTCACGCATCGCCGGAAGCCGCTGAATCCGCGCTTCATTTCCGCGCCCGGATGCGCGATACTGCGCCCCGACCGGGGCGATGGGAAAAGGCGCGCGGGCGATGATGGATGGCGGCGCGTTCAGACAGGCGATCGCGGCGGGGTTCGGCTTCCTGATGATCGGGGCCACCTGCTATTTCGCCTATGCCGCCCTGCAGGGCGACACCGGCCTGGTGGAGCAGGTCCGGCTGGAGCGCGAGAAGGCCCGGCTGGAGACCCGGCTGGCCGAGCTGCAGGCCGAGCGGCGGGAGATGGAGAATCTCAACCGCCGCCTGTCGGAGCGCTACCTCGACCTCGACCTGCTGGACGAGCGGGCGCGCAAGGTTCTCGGCCATATCCGGGACGACGAGATCGTCATCCGCTAGGCCCCTGCGGGCGCACGAAACTTCCGCGCGTCCCGCGAAAACCGCAATTCCTTGTCCATGCTTTGGCGTGCGTTCTCTCCTGCGGCGCCCTAAGACTCCGGAAAGCGTCGGACTCCGACCATGACGACCGGGAGGACATGCCATGGCCGCAACGCGGCGCAAGAAGCCGAACGCCTCCAAGGAGGAGCTCCTCCAGTACTACCGCGACATGCTGCTGATCCGGCGCTTCGAGGAGAAGGCGGGCCAGCTCTACGGCATGGGGCTGATCGGGGGGTTCTGCCACCTCTATATCGGGCAGGAGGCCGTGGTGGTCGGCGCCGAGGCCGCCGCCAAGGAGGGCGACCAGCGCATCACCACCTATCGCGACCACGGCCACATGCTGGCCTGCGGGATGGACCCCGACGGCGTGATGGCGGAGCTGACAGGCCGGGAGGGGGGCTACTCCAAGGGCAAGGGCGGCTCCATGCACATGTTCTCCAAGGAGAAGCAGTTCTACGGCGGCCACGGCATCGTCGGGGCCAACGTGCCGCTGGGCGCGGGGCTGGCCTTCGCCAACCGCTACCGCGACGAGGACAAGGTCACCTTCTGCTATTTCGGCGACGGGGCGGCCAACCAGGGCCAGGTCTACGAGACCTTCAACATGGCGAGCCTGTGGAAGCTGCCGATCGTCTTCCTCATCGAGAACAACCAGTACGCCATGGGCACCTCGCTGGCGCGGGCGAGCTCCACCCCGGCGCTCTACACCCGCGGCGACGCCTTCGGCATCCCGGGCGAGGCGGTGGACGGCATGGACGTGCTGGCGGTGCGCGACGCCTGCGTGAAGGCGGCCGAGCACGCCCGCAAGGAGGGGCCCTACATCCTCGAGATGAACACCTACCGCTACCGCGGCCACTCCATGTCCGACCCCGCGAAATACCGCACGCGGGAGGAGGTGCAGAAGATGCGCGAGACGCGCGATCCCATCGAGCATGTGCGCGAGCTGATGACGATGGGCAAGATGGCCACCGAGGACGAGCTCAAGGAGATCGACAAGGAGATCCGCGAGCGCGTCAACGCCGCCGCCGATTTCGCGCAGGAGAGCCCGGAGCCCGATCTCGCGGAGCTCTGGACGGACGTCTACGCCTGAGGGGGGCCGCGAGAGATGGCGATAGAGATCCTGATGCCCGCGCTGTCCCCCACCATGGAGGAGGGGACGCTGGCCAAGTGGACCGTCGGCGAGGGGGACAAGATCGCCCCCGGCGACGTGATCGCGGAGATCGAGACCGACAAGGCCACGATGGAGTTCGAGGCGGTCGAGGAGGGCACGCTCGGCAAGATCCTGGTGCCCGAGGGGACCGAGGGGGTGAAGGTGAACACCCCCATCGCGGTGCTGCTGGAGGAGGGCGAGGACGCCTCCGCCATCGAGAGCGCCGGCAAGGGGGGGAAGGCGGAAGCCGAAAAGCCCGCCGAGGCGGAGAAGCCCGCCGAAGGGGCGAAGGCGCCCGCCAAGCCCGCCGCGGCAGCGCCGTCGGCGGCCGCGGAGCCGGAGCCGGACTGGCCCGCGGACGCCGAGATGAAGTCCCAGACCGTGCGCGAGGCGCTGCGCGACGCCATGGCCGAGGAGATGCGCCGCGACGGCGACGTCTTCGTGATGGGCGAGGAGGTCGCCGAATACGAGGGCGCCTACAAGATCACGCAGGGCCTGCTGGACGAGTTCGGGGGCAAGCGCGTGATCGACACCCCGATCACCGAGCACGGCTTCGCCGGGCTGGGCGTGGGCGCGGCCTTCGCCGGGCTGCGGCCCGTGGTCGAGTTCATGACCTTCAACTTCGCCATGCAGGCGATCGACCAGATCATCAACTCCGCGGCCAAGACGCTCTACATGTCCGGCGGGCAGATGGGCTGCCCGATCGTCTTCCGCGGCCCCAACGGGGCGGCGGCGCGGGTGGCGGCCCAGCACTCCCAGGACTACGCGGCGTGGTATGCGCATATCCCGGGGCTGAAGGTGTGCATGCCCTATTCGGCGGCCGACGCGAAGGGGCTGCTGAAATCGGCGATCCGCGACCCCAACCCGGTGATGTTCCTGGAAAACGAGATCCTCTACGGCAAGTCCTTCGAGGTGCCCCAGATCGAGGACCTGACCGTGCCCATCGGCAAGGCCCGCGTCTGGCGGCGCGGGGGCGACGTCACGCTGGTCAGCTTCGGCATCGGCATGACCTACGCCATGGAGGCGGCCGAGGCGCTGGCCTCCGAGGGGATCGAGGCCGAGGTGATCGACCTGCGCTCGCTGCGCCCGATGGACACCGCGACGGTCATCGAGTCGGTCAAGAAGACCAACCGCTGCGTCACGGTCGAGGAGGGCTGGCCCGTGGGCTCCATCGGCGACCACATCACCGGGACGCTGATGCGCGAGGCCTTCGACTGGCTCGACGCCCCGGTGATGAGCCTGACCGGCAAGGACGTGCCCATGCCCTACGCCGCCAACCTGGAACGCCACGCCCTGGTCACCGCCCAGGAGGTCGTGGAGGCGGCGAAAGCCGTCTGCTACCGCTGAGGGAGGCGAGCGCATGTCCGTGCAGATCCTGATGCCCGCCCTCTCCCCCACCATGGAGGAGGGGACCCTCGCCCGCTGGCTGGTCAAGGAGGGGGACAAGGTCGAGCCCGGCGACGTGATCGCCGAGATCGAGACCGACAAGGCGACCATGGAGTTCGAGGCGGTCGAGGAAGGGACCGTCGGGAAGATCCTCGTCGCCGAGGGCACCGAGGGGGTGAAGGTCAACACCCCCATCGCCGTCCTGCTGGAGGAGGGCGAGGACGCCTCCGACATCGAGGAGGCGGCCCCTGAGCCCAAGGCAAAGAAGAAGGAGAAGAAGCAGGCCGCGCCGGATTCGGGCGGCGAGGACGAGACCCCGGCCCCGTCCGCCGGGGTGGAGCCCGCGGATGCCGACACGCCCGCGCCCCCGGCTCCGCGCACCGAGGGGGGCGAGCGCGTCTTCGCCTCGCCGCTGGCCCGGCGCATCGCGAAGGAGAAGGGGCTGGACCTCACCCGCGTCGAGGGCTCCGGCCCCCGCGGGCGGATCGTGAAGGCGGATGTGGAGGCCGCGAAGCCCGAGTCTGGCGCGCCGGCCGAGGCCGCCGCCGCGCCGTCCGCGCCCGCCCCGGCGGACGCCGAGGCGGTGAAGAAACTCTACGCGGACGTCGAGTTCGAAGAGGTCAAGCTCGACGGCATGCGCCGCACCGTGGCCGCCCGGCTGCAGGAGGCCAAGCAGACCATCCCGCATTTCTACCTGCGCCGGGACATCGAGCTGGACGCCCTGCTGGCCTTCCGCAAGGAGATCAACGCGGCGCTGGAGCCGCGGGGGGTGAAGCTCTCGGTCAACGACTTCGTGGTGAAGGCCTGCGCCCTGGCGCTGCAGGAGGTCCCCGACTGCAACGCGGTCTGGGCGGGCGACCGCATCCTGCGCTTCCGCCGCTCCGACGTCGCGGTGGCCGTGGCCGTGGAGGGGGGCCTGTTCACCCCCGTGCTGCGGGAGGCCGACCGCAAGACCCTCTCGGCGCTCTCGGAGGAGATGAAGGACCTCGCCGCCCGGGCGCGCGAGCGCAAGCTCGCCCCCCACGAATACCAGGGCGGGGCCTTCGCGGTCTCCAATCTCGGCATGTACGGGATCGAGAACTTCGACGCCGTCATCAACCCGCCCCACGGCTCGATCCT
>JBNJGE010000192.1:0-6779 GCA_051747505.1 Pseudomonadota bacterium
CTGGCGCTCGAGGTCATGCCGTGGGCGCGCATCCGCCGGACGCGCTCCAGCGACCCGCGGTCGCGCATCAGCACCATGCCGCCCTCGGCCGTGGTCATGTTCTTGTTGCCGTAGAAACTGAAGGCGGCCGCGTCGCCATAGCGGCCCGCGCCGGAGACGCCCACGGCGTGCGCCGAGTCCTCGATCAGCAGCAGCCCGCGCTCCCGCGCAAAGCGTCGCCAGGGCTCGCGCCGGGCCAGCTGCCCCGCGTAGTGCATCAGCATCACGGCCCGCGTCCGGGGCCCGGCCTTCCGCGCCGCATCCTCCAGCGACATCAGCGGCGAATCCAGGGCCTCGATATCGACCAGCACGGGCTCGGCGCCGACATATCCGATGGCGTTGACGGTCGCGACGAAGGTCAGCGACGGCGCCAGCACCTCGTCTCCCGGGCCCACGCCGAGCGCAGCGAGGCACAGGTGGAGCGCGGCCGTGCAGGAGCCGACCGCGACCGCGTCCGGCGCCCCATGGCGCTCGGCGAAGGCCTGTTCGAAGGCGCGCACCTTCGGCCCCTGGGTAAGCCACCCGCTCTCGATCACGGCGGCCACGGCCGCCTTCTCTTCGGTCCCGAGCAGGGCGTCGGAAACACGCAGCATGACGTCATCCCCTCAATCCATTGGTCGAGCCGGCGCCCCCGGCGGCTCCGATCAGGAAGCGGCGTAGATGCGCTGATGGGCGGGAGCCTGGTCGTCCCACTCGAGCTCCTGAGCGGCCTGGAAATCGTCCACCCGGCCGATGTCGAGCCACAGGCCGTCATGCTGGTAGGTGTGGACATGCTCCCCCCGCCCCAGCAGCCGGTACATCAGGTCGTCGAAGCCGAACGGGACGCCGGCGGGGATGTGGTCGAACACCCGCGGCTCCATGCAATAGACGCCCATGCTCATCAGGTTGTTGAGGCTGGGCTTCTCCTTGAAGCTCGTCACCCTTCCGTCGCGGGCCTCGATCACCCCGAATTCGAGCTTGGTGTCCCGGCTCGTGGTCGCCACGGTCACTATGCCGCCGCTGCGGTGATGACTGCTGGCGAAGGCCGCGATGCTGAGATCCGTCAGGACATCGCCGTTGATCACCATGAAGGTCGAGTCCAGCTGATCGCGAAGCAGTCCGAGGGGGCCGATCGTGCCCAGAGGCGCGCTTTCCTCCGTGTAGCGGATGCTCATCGCCCACTGGCTGCCGTCGCCGCAAAAGCTTTGGATGAGGTGCCCCAGATAACCGGTGGTCACGTACACCTCGCTCACGTCATTGCGGCGGAGCCATTTCAGGAGCAGCTCAAGGACCGGCTGGGACCGGACGGGCATCAGCGGCTTGGGCAGCACCATCGTGTAGGGACGGAGCCGAGTGCCCTTGCCGCCGCACTGGATGACGACCTTCATGGTCTGATCTCCTTGGTCTCTAGGTCTCGAGCGGGGGGACGCGTGCCTCAATCTGCGGCACAGGCGCGGCAGAACAGTGATTTCAACGCTATTGCGGCGCTTCGGCGAACAATTTTCAGAGTATCGAGATAAATATCGAGGCAAAACTGCCAAGAAAGCCTACATCCGAGAATAATCCAATATTAACTCACGATGACTACTGATTAACTCTCCGGAGCTACCCTGCCGCTACCCTCTTTAGGCAATGTTTCTTCGTGAACGCCTCGTGACAGTGTGAAGGCTGCGATCCCGCCTGTTCCGGGCCGGCCACGGCGCTGCGGCGATCGCGGACGTCGCGTGACCGTGACCCCCGCGGAAAGCCACCTGCGGGAACGGGCGCTGCGGCGGCCCAACGCGTTCAGCAGCGGCGGAGACCGGGAAGGGAGTCGCGGATATGAGATCGCTGCTGCTCGGCCTCGGCCTCGCCGCATATCCGTCCACGCAGCTGCGGGTGCAGGGCCTCCCGCTCGGCCCTGGCGAGGCGCTGCTCGTCGCCTGGCTCTGCCTGGCCGTCCTGACCCATCTCATGGCTGGCGCGATCCGGCCGAACCGGGCGCTCGTTCGCATCTCCGCCTTCTGGGCCATCGTTGCGCTCGCGCTCTGCGCGGGCGCCTTTGTGGGCCTTGCGCGCGAGCCATATCACTACTGGTCCGGCATCCTGCACGACATGTCGGCCTACATGCTGCTCTGCGCGCTCGCGGTGATGATGGCGATCGATCTCGCGGATCCGCGCCGCCGCGCCGTCGCGGTCTGGAGCCTCGCCTGCTTCAGCGCCGCCTCGATGCTGCTGCAGATCGCGCATGGCTTCGGCCTCAGCGTGATGCCCGGCGTCGATCCGTGGTTCTTCGACCGCCTGCGCGGCTGGTCCATGGACCCGAACCAGCTCGGCTTCTTCTGCGTCGTCACGGTCATGCTCGGGCTCCATCTGGCCGAGACCGCCTCGCGGCCCTCCCGCGCCCTCGCGGCCCTCGGCATCGTCGCCATCGCCGGCGCGGCCGGCTTTCTCACGCGAAGCGACACCTTCGTTGTCGCCCTGCTTGCGTCGAGCGCGGTCTATGTCGTCCTCAAGAGCGCGAACTGGCTCCGCACGGTCCAGATGGGCCCGACACTGCGCGGCGCCACCGTGGTCCTCGGGCTCCTGGCGCTTCCTCTCGCCGCCGCCTCCGCCGCCCCCTTCTGGTCGGCGGCCGTCGAGCGGGTGCAGCACCGCTCCGCCGAGGTCTACGCCGACGACGGCCAGGGCGAACTGCGCCTGCATCTCTGGACCGAGGCGATCGAGAAGGGCGCAGAGGCGGGGCTCCTCGGCTACGGCCCCGGGCCGCACCTGACCAGCAAGTCGTGGAAACGCCCGCCGCCCTACAAGTTCGAGGCGCACAACACCTCCCTCGACCTGTTCACCCAGGGGGGCGTCGTGGCCACGGCCGCCTTCCTCTGGCTCTGCGCCTCCGCCTTCATCGCCGCGTGGCGCGACGGCCGCCCGGCGTTGGCGGCCCTCACGCTGAGCCTCGCAATGTTCAGCATGTTCCACTTCGTGGTGCGGCATCCCCTTTTCTGGATCGGCATCGCGCTCTGTCTGCTCGAGACGCAGCGCCGCGCGCGGGCCCGCCCGGCGGAGGTGGCGCCATGATGCACCGGGGCGCGGGCGAGCTTCATCTCCAGCAGGTCGTCACGCTGCTGCGCCGGCGCCGCGGCCTGATCCTGACCAGCATGATCGGGGGCGCGGCGCTGGCCTTCGCCGGCGCCATGCTCCTGCCCCCGCGCTACACCGCCAAGGCCCAGCTCCTTCACGAGACCGAGCTGCGCGACGGCGTCGAGGTGGTGGACGAAACCGCCGTGGACACGCTGGTGGAGCTCCTGCTGTCCCCGAACCATCTGCGGCGGCTGGCCGCGAGCCTTGCGGAGGCGCCCGCCCAGGCCGGCGACGCCCCTGCGGCCGCCGGGGCGCCGCCGCAGACGCCCGACTTCGAGGCGCTGGAGGCGAATCTCAGCGTGTTCAAGGAACGCCGCTCCCGCCTGATCGGCGTCACCTATGTCTCCAACGACCCCGCGCTCGCGGCCGAGGTCGCCAACCGCGCCGTCAGCCTGCACCTCTCCGGCGTCGCGGAGCGCCAGGACGCCGCGCGAGCGCAGACGCTCGAGGCGCTGGCCGCGGCCCTCTCCGACGCGCGCGAGACGCTGGTCCGGAGCGAGGAGGCCCTTCGCGCCCACCGCGTCGCCTACGGCGCCACCGATAAAGCCCGACGCGACGAGGTCTCCCTTCAGATCGCCGAGTTGAACCGCGAGCTCCGCATTTCCCGCTCCCAGCTGGCCGAGGCCGAGGCCCGGCGCGCCCTGGCCATGTCCTCCGAGGCCGGCCTCCCCGCCGGAGACGGGGCGGAGGGAAACCTCCTGCTCAGCTCCGCCGACGACGCGCCCGCTCCCGCCGAGCCACGGGCGGGCACGACCAGGCTCGCGGAGGAGGCCGCCGTGTTTCGTGCGCGCATCGACGAGATCGAAGCGCGTCTCGCCACCCTGCGCGACGCCAGCGAGGCCGCCGGCGAGGCCGAGGTCCGCCTGCAGGAGCTGGAGCGCGAGGCCCGCGCCGCAGGCCAGGTCTACGAGAGCCTGCTGCGCCGGAACGCGGAGCTCGCCGGCAGCTCGCCCGGAAGGGCGCCGGTGCGCATCGTCTCGCGCGCCGAGCCGCCGGAGCGGCCCAGCTCCCCGAGCCCGGCGCTCTTCATTTTCCCCGCCCTCCTCGCCTCCGGGCTGATCAGCGGCCTCGGCGCCGTGGCGCTGGAGCGGATGGACCAGCGCCTGCGCAGCGAGCGGGACGTTCAGGAGGCCCTCGGCGCGCCATGCATCGGCCTCGTTCCGCGCCTTCGCCTTCGCCGAAGATCGCCGGCCCGGGACCTGCTCCCCGAAGATCCCTACAACGCCTACACGGAAGCCATCCGGGCCATCGTCGCGGCCGCCGCCCACCTCGAGCGCCGCGACAGCAGGCCCGTTGTCCACCTTTTCACCGGCAGCGCCGAGGGCGCCGGCTCCACCACGCTCGCCATCGGCTTCGCGATCTACGCTGCGCGACTTCGGCGGCGAGTGCTGCTGATGGACCTGGACTTCCGCCGTCCCAGGGTGATGCACGTTCTGCGCGACGCAGTGGAGGCGGACGCCGCCACGGCCCCCGAGCCCTCCGCGCCAGACTATCTCGTCGCGCCTGCCCCGGAGCTCGGCATCGACCTGATGCCCGCCCCGCGCCTTGCCGCGGATCCGCTCGAGATCATCAGCCGGCAGGAGTTCCGCGACCTCATGGCCAGGCTGCGAGAGACCTACGACTGCATTGTCATCGACAGCGCCCCCGTCGCCACGGCGACCGAGACGCGGCTGCTCTCGCTCTCGGCCGACGAGGTGATCCTCTGCGTCAAGTGGGGCGTCACCGAGGCCGCGGAGGCCGGGGAGGCGATGCGCCGGCTCCGCGCCGCCCGACCCGGCGCCGAGCCGCCGGTCTCGGTCGCCGTCACCCAGGTCAACATGCGCGTCCACACGCGCCGGCGCTACGGCTCCCCGGCGAAGGCGCCGGAAACCGAAGCCGAGTTCGTCGCATGAGGGAGAGGACCGATCATGCCCCGCAGACCCTCGCCTCCGCGGACGGCCGCGCCATGAAGCTCGAGCCGCTGTCTCTCCCGAGCCACGAGGCTGCGGCCAAGCCGCTCCGCGTCCTGATCGTCACCGAGGACGACCCGCTCTATGTCATCGAGTTCTTTCGGGTCTTTCTCGCCGATGCGAAGCCCGACGAGCTCAACCTTCTCGGCATCACGATCGACCGCGCCTTCCACGAACCGCTCCGGACGACTCTCGCCCGCATGCTGCGCTTCTACGGCCCACGGGACACGCTGCGCCTCGGCCTCCGCTATGTCCGGGCGAAGCGTCGCGGGGACAGCATCGAGGCGCTGGCGAAGGCCCGCGGCGTCCCTGTGCTCCCGACCCATTCCGTGAACGAGCCCGACTACGTCGCTCGCGTCCGGGCCCTGGCGCCCGACGTGATCATGTCGGTGGCCGGCCCCGAGATCTTCTCGCGCGAGCTCCTTTCCGTCGCCCGGCTCGGCTGCGTGAACATCCATTCGGGTCGGCTGCCCGACTACCGCGGCATGATGCCGACCTTCTGGCAGCTGCTGCGCGGGGAGCGGGCCGTCACCGTCACCGTGCATCGGATGGTCGAGAAGCTGGACGCCGGCGACGTGCTGGCGACCGCGGACTTCGCGCTGCGACCGCGTGACTCGCTCGACCGGGTCATCCGTGGCACCAAGCGCCTCGGCGCGCGCCTCTTCCTCGCCGTGCTGCGCGACCTGCGGGCAGGGCGGGCGCAGGGCCGGCCACTCGACATGTCGCGCGTCGGATACTTTCGCTTCCCCACTCCCGCCGACGTCCAGACCTTCCGCCGTCGCGGGCACAGACTGCTATGAGCGGGCGCGCCGAGGATACGAAGCGCGATGCGTCGAATGCGTCCCGCCGCCTCCGCCGGCGCGGCGCTCCCGTCCTCCGTCTGCTCGCGTGGCTCGCCGTCCTGGCCGTTGCGGTTCTCTCCCTCGCCCCCGCGTCCCTCGTCCCGAGCACGGAGATTCCCGGCCCGACCGAGCATGTCGCGGCCTACGCCGTCGCCATCCTCGTCTTCGGGCTCGCCTATCCGGGCCGAACCGAGGAGGCGGCCATGGCGCTGCTCGCGCTGGCGCTCGCCTTCGAGGCCCTGCAGGCGCTCTCGCCGGGTCGCACGCCCGACCCCGGCGACGCGGCCGGAAGCGCGGCCGGCGTGCTCTTCGGCTTCGTCCTCGCCAAGTCCGTCAGCCGCCTGCGGCGGCGCTTCCGATCCGACAGTCGAGAGAGGTGACTTCGATGACCGCATCCCGCAGCCCAAGCCGGCGCCCGTCGGTCCGCGCTTCCCTTTCCGTCGCCGCGCTTCTTGCGGGCGCGCTTTCGGCCCCCGAAGCGGCGGCAGGCGGCCTGCACTACGCCGTCAACACCAGCGGTCACGACGCCGAGGCCGCCGCGATCGGTTTCGACCTGGCCGATGTCGGCTCCGTCGGCGGTCTCGATGCGCTGCCCGACGGGATGCGCGGCGTCCTGTGGCTCGGCAACGGATACAACACGGAATGCGAGTGGCGTCTCGACGACGCCGCCATCCGCGAGGCCGTTGCAGCCGCCCGCGTCCATCCACGCTTCAGCGGCATCTACTTCATCTCGGACGAGCCGCACCCCTCCAACTGCCCGGACGCCCCCGCGAAGGTCGCCGAGCGCAGCGCCCTGATCCGCTCCATCGACCCCGAGGCGCGGACCTTCGTTCTCGTCCAGAACGGCTGGAGC
>JBNJGE010000193.1:0-6762 GCA_051747505.1 Pseudomonadota bacterium
GCAGATGGAGCGCGTGGCCGGCTCCATGCAGGGCATGGCCGCGCTCGGCCAGGCCTCGATGGAGGCGATGACGAAGGCCGCCAACGCCATCGGCTCGGAGATGATGGCCTTCTCCCGCCGCTCGGTCGAGGGAAGCCTCTGCGCGGCGCGGGAGATCGCGGCCGCCCGCTCCCTGAGCGAGGCGGTCGAGGCGCAGGGCGCCTTCGCCCGCGCCCAGATGGCCGACGGGCTGGAGCAGGCCGCCCGCGTCAACGAGCTGGCGCTGGAGGCCTCGCGCGAGGCGATGGCGCCGCTGTCCGGCCGGGCGACCCGCGCGGAGGCCCGCGCGGAGGACTGAACCTCGCCGGCCGGCGATGACGATCTCGCGAGAAAGGGGGCCCCGGCCCCCTTTTTTCTCGCCTCGCGAGTCATATAATTCCCGCCCATGCGCAGTGCTGTGACGACGGATACCGACGTGCTCGACCTGGCCGGGGCGAATGGCGCGACGAGGCTCGCCCCCTGGATCGCCGCGGGCGAGGACGAGGACGGGACCGGCGCGCCCGACGAGGCGCTCGTGGTCAGGCCTCGGGCGAAGCCCAAGCGGCCCTCCATGTACAAGGTGCTGCTTCTCAACGACGATTACACGCCCATGGAGTTCGTCGTCTTCGTGCTGGAGCGCATCTTCGGCATGGGGCACGAGAAGGCGGTGGAGATCATGCTGACCGTCCACCGCCGCGGCGTGGCGGTCGTCGGCGTCTTCTCCTTCGAGATCGCCGAGACCAAGGTGACGCAGGTCATGGACCTGGCGCAGAAGCACCAGCACCCCCTCCAGTGCACCATGGAGAAGGAGTGACGCGCCCGTTACGGGCGGTCCTCTCCGAGGCGGGAATCGCAAAGCCGTCAACCCGCCCTTGATCCCGCGCCGACAAAGCCGAAATGTAGATGAGCAGACAGGGCGGTCTCCCGATTCCTCCGGGGCCGCCGGATCGCAGCCAACCCCCGGTCCCGGGGCGCGGCGGAAAGGTGACGCGCATGCCCTCGTTCTCGAAGACCCTTGAGGAAGCCATCCACCACGCTCTGAGCCTCGCCAACGAGCGAAAGCACGAGCTGGCCACCCTCGAGCACCTGCTTCTGGCCCTGATCGACGAGCCGGACGCCGCGCGGGTCATGAAGGCCTGCGGCGTGGACCTGGAGCAGCTGCGCGAGTCGCTGACCCGCTTCGTGGACAACGAGCTCGAGGCCCTGGTCTCCGACGTTGACGGCTCCGAGGCCGCCCCGACCACCGGCTTCCAGCGCGTCATCCAGCGCGCGGCCATCCATGTCCAGAGCTCCGGGCGCACGGAGGTGACGGGGGCCAACGTGCTGGTGGCGATCTTCGCCGAGCGCGAGAGCCACGCCGCCTTCTTCCTGCAGGAGCAGGACATGACCCGCTACGACGCGGTCAACTACATCTCCCACGGCGTGGCCAAGAACCCCGCCTACGGGGAGGCCCGCCCCGTCCGCGGCGCCGAGGAGGAGGGCGAGAGCGCCTCCGCCCGGCAGGCGGACAAGGAGCCCGAGAAGGAGGAGACCGCGTTGGGCAAGTACTGCGTGGACCTCAACGCCAAGGCGACGAAGGGCGACGTCGATCCCCTGATCGGGCGCGAGTCGGAGGTGGAACGCTGCGTGCAGGTCCTCTGCCGCCGCCGAAAGAACAACCCGCTTCTGGTCGGCGACCCCGGCGTGGGCAAGACCGCCATCGCCGAGGGGCTGGCGAAGAAGATCGTGGACGGCCAGACGCCCGACGTCCTGTCCGGCGCCACCATCTTCAGCCTCGACATGGGCGCCCTGCTGGCCGGCACCCGCTACCGCGGCGACTTCGAGGAGCGGCTGAAGGCCGTCATCAAGGAGCTCGAGGAGCACCCGGACGCGATCCTGTTCATCGACGAGATCCACACCGTGATCGGCGCCGGCGCCACCTCCGGCGGCGCGATGGACGCCTCCAACCTGCTCAAGCCGGCGCTCCAGTCGGGCACCCTGCGCTGCATGGGCTCGACGACCTACAAGGAGTATCGCCAGCACTTCGAGAAGGACCGCGCCCTCTCCCGCCGCTTCCAGAAGATCGACGTCTACGAGCCGACGGTCGAGGACGCGGTGAAGATCCTGCGGGGCCTCAAGCCCTATTTCGAGAAGCACCACGACATCCGCTACACCAACGAGGCGATCAAGACCGCGGTGGAGCTGTCGGCGCGCTACATCAACGACCGCAAGCTGCCCGACAAGGCCATCGACGTCATCGACGAGGCCGGCGCGGCCCAGCACCTCGTGGCCGACTCCAAGCGGCGCAAGATGATCACGCCCAAGGAGATCGAGGAGGTCGTCGCCAAGATCGCCCGCATCCCGCCCAAGACCGTCTCCAAGGACGACGCGGAGACGCTGCGCGACCTCGAGGGCAGCCTCAAGCGCGTGGTCTTCGGCCAGGACGCCGCCATCGACGCGCTCAGCTCCGCCATCAAGCTGTCGCGGGCCGGGCTGCGTGAGCCGGAGAAGCCCATCGGCAACTACCTGTTCGCCGGCCCCACCGGCGTGGGCAAGACCGAGGTGGCCCGCCAGCTGGCCTCGACCATGGGCGTCGAGCTGCTGCGCTTCGACATGTCCGAGTACATGGAGAAGCACTCGGTCTCCCGCCTGATCGGCGCGCCTCCGGGCTATGTCGGCTTCGACCAGGGCGGCCTGCTGACAGACGGGGTGGACCAGCACCCGCACTGCGTCCTGCTTCTGGACGAGATCGAGAAGGCCCACCCGGACGTCTTCAACATCCTCCTGCAGGTGATGGACCACGGCAAGCTGACCGACCATAACGGCAAGACGGTCGATTTCCGCAACGTGGTGCTGATCATGACCTCCAACGCCGGCGCGGCGGAGATCGCCAAGACCGCCATCGGCTTCGGCCGCGACAAGCGCGAGGGCGAGGACCAGGAGGCCATCGAGCGGACCTTCAGCCCGGAGTTCCGCAACCGCCTCGACGCGGTCATCTCCTTCGGCGCCCTGCCCAGGGAGGTCATCCTGCAGGTGGTCGAGAAGTTCGTCCTCCAGCTCGAGGCCCAGCTCATGGACCGCGGCGTGTCGATCGAGCTCACCAAGCCGGCGGCCGAGTGGCTGGCCGAGCGGGGCTACGACGACCGCATGGGCGCCCGCCCGCTGGGCCGCGTGATCCAGGAGCACATCAAGAAGCCGCTGGCCGAGGAGCTGCTCTTCGGCAAGCTGACCAAGGGCGGCCTGGTCAAGGTCGCGGTCAAGGACGGGGAGCTGGACCTCCAGGTCATGCCCCCCGACCACCCGCGCCTGTCGGGCAAGAAGCCCCCGCTCCTGACCGCCGAGTAAGTCCCCGAGGCCCTCTCGATCCCGCCCCGCCGGCCCCCCGCCGGCGGGGCGGTGTCCGTTCCGGCCCCCGCGACGCCCCGCCGCCCCCCGGTTGAGCCCGCCGACTCGCGCATGCGAGGCCGCGGCCTTCCAGCCAAAGCGAAGCGCCGAGACCATGTCAGAGCTGACCATCCGCCCCAGCGACCCCTTCGACCCCGCGCCGCTCGCGCGGCTGCTCGCCGACGAGGACGAGCTCGCCCTGGTCAACCCCAACGCCAGGCGCCCCTTCGACCCGCTGGAATGGCGGGAAAAGTGGCTCAACGAGCCCGACGACGCCGCCTTCTACGTCCTCGACGCCTCCGGGCGGGAGGTCGGCTTCTTCGCCCTGCGCGTCGGCGTCGGGCCCGAGGTGCGCCACCTCACCTACGTCTTCCTGGCGGAGTCCGCCCGCGGCGGCGCCGGGGAGCGCCTGGCCGAGCTGGCCGAGAGGGCCGCCCGCGACCTCGGCGCCCTGTCGATCACCCTGAAGGTGGAGCTCGACAACGCCCCGGCCCTCAACCTCTACCGCTCCGCCGGCTACGAGGAGCTCGCCCGCCGCGGCGGCATGGCGACCATGCGCCGGGACCTCGTCTGAAGCGTCCCGCGGCGCCGCGTCCCGTTGCGCCGCGCCGTCCCGCCCCTTAGCAGCGCCGCATGACGCCCAAGATCCTCACCACCCTGAAGACCTACGACTCCCGTCTCTTCCTCGGCGACCTGATCGCCGGCGTGACGGTGGCGATGGTCGCGCTGCCCCTGAGCATCGCCATCGCCATCGCCTCGGGCGCCGACCCGGGAAAGGGGCTGGTCACCGCTATCGTGGCCGGCTTCCTGATCTCCCTGCTCGGCGGCAGCCGGGTGCAGATCGGCGGCCCCACCGGCGCCTTCATCGTGGTGGTCTTCGGCGTCATCGCCGAATACGGCTATGACGGCATGGTGCTCGCCACGCTGATGGCCGGCGGCATCCTGCTGCTCGCGGGCCTTCTGCGCGTCGGCAACCTGATCGAGTTCATCCCCGAGGCCGTGGTCAACGGCTTCACCATCGGCATCGCCGTCATCATCGCCGCCAGCCAGCTCAAGGACCTGCTCGGCCTGTCGCTGGAGGCGGTCCCCGCCGATTTCCTCGAGAAGCTCCCCGCCCTGTGGTCGGCGCGCGAGACCCTTTCCTTGTCCGCGCTGGGCGTGGGCCTCGTTACCCTCGTCCTCATCGTCGTCCTGCGCCGCCTCGCCCCGCGCCTGCCCGGCCTGATCGTGGCCGTGGCGATCACCTCAGTCGGGGCCGCCGCGCTCGGCCTGCCGGTGGACACCATCGCCTCGCGCTTCGGCGCGCTGCCCGCCAGCCTGCCCGTCCCCGCCCTGCCCGAGATCACCGTCTCGCGGCTGGTGGAGCTGCTGCCCTCCGCGATGATCATCGCCTTCCTGGCGGGCATCGAGTCCCTGCTCTCGGCCATGGTCGCCGATCGCATGTTCGGCGGAAGCCACCGCCCCAACGCCGAGGTGATCGCCCAGGGCGCCGCGAATATCGGCTCGGCCCTCTTCGCCGGCCTGCCCGCCACCGGCGCCATCGCGCGCACGGCCACCAATGTCCGCGCCGGCGGGCGCACGCCCGTGGCGGGCGTCGTGCACGCCCTCACGATCCTGCTGGTGATGATGCTGGCCGCCCCGCTCGCCGGTCACATGGCCATGCCCGCGCTGGCCGCGCTGCTGATCCTCACCGCCTGGAACATGAGCGAGCCGCACAAGTGGGGGGAGCATCTGCGCCTGCGCCGCTCCGACCTCGCCCTGCTGGTCCTGACGCTGACTCTGACGGTCGTGGCCGACCTGACGGTGGCGATCGGCGTCGGCGTCGCGGTCGGCCTCGCCCTGCGCCTGCGCCGCCGCAACGCGCCCGCGGAGTGGCATACGCCCGAGCGCTGAGGCACCGGTCCGCACGGGTCTCTCCCCCCGGCGTCGCCGTCGCGCCCCCGCCCGCGGCGGCTTCTCGCCGCCGGCCGGGGAGGGGGGCTCGACGCCCCCCGAGCCGGCGCCCCCTCAGCGCTCGGTCAGCTTCAGCTCGATGCGCCGGTTGCGCGCCCGGGCCTCCGGGCTGTCGCCGGCATCCACCGGCTGGAACTCCCCGAAGCCCGTCGCCGCCAGGCGCTCGGCCGGAAAGCCCTGCTCCTCGATCAGATACTGCACCACCGACAGGGCGCGGGCCTGGCTCAGCTCCCAGTTGTCCTCGTAGCGGCCCGAGCCCGAGAGCGGCGTGGCGTCCGTGTGCCCGTCCACCCGCAGGATCCAGGGCAGCTCCGCCGGCAGCGCGTCCTGCACCTCCCGGAACAGGCCCGCGAAGTCGTCCAGCGCCGTGCGCCCGTCCGCCCCCAGTTGCGCCGAGCCCGGATCGAAAAGCACCTCGGACTGGAAGACGAAGCGGTCGCCGACGACCTTCACGCCCTCGTAGCCCGCGATCGCCTCCCGGATGCGCCCGAAGAACTCCGAGCGCCGCGCCTCCAGCGACTTCTTCTCAGCCTCCAGCCGGGCGATCTCCTCGGCCCGCCGCTCGGCCTCCCGGCGCTTGAGCTCCAGCTCGCGCGCCAGCGCCGCGTTCAGGCGCGAGCCGAGATTGGACAGCTGCACCCGCAGGTCCTCGTTCCTCGACTCCTCGGCGTTCAGCAGCTCCTGCAGGCTGGAGAGCTGCCGGCGCAGCTCCCTGACCTGGTTGTTGAGCAGCGCCACGCGCCGGGCCTCGTCGGCGGCGGCCGAGCGCTCCTCCTGCACCTTCCGCTCGGCCGCGGCCAGCAGCGCCTCGCGCTCGGTCAGCTTTTCGCGCGCCGCCGCCAGCTCCTCCTCGGTCGCCTCGACCTCCTCGGACAGATCGATCTTCTCGGCCTCCGCCGCGGCCAGCAGCGTCAGCGTCTCCTCCGCGCGCCGGCGCTGCTCCTCCAGCGCCAGCTCCATCGCGGTCAGCTCGTCCTGGGCGTTGGCCAGCCGGTCGCGCAGCGCCTGTGCGGCGGCGGCCTCCGCGGCGCGCAGCTTCTCGGCCTCCGACAGGTCCTCCTGAAGGGCCGTGAGCAGTCTCTCCTTCTCCTCGGCGGTGACCCTGAGCTGGAGAAGCTCCGTCTCCGCCTCCTTTTGCGCGGCCTCCTGCGCCTCGCGCGCCTGCTCCAGCTCGTCCGCCCGCTCCCGCAGCTCCGCAATGGCGCTGTCGCGCTCGTCGATCGTCTCCGCCTGGGCCTCGATCGTCTCCTCGCGCTGCGAGAGCCTCTGCATCAGCTCGGCCAGCGAGGCCTCCTTCTCCTGCGCCTGCGCCCGCAGGTCGGCGACCATCGCCTGCAGCGCCTCGCGCCGCGCCGCGGCCAGCCGCGCCTGCTCCTCCTGCGCGTCGATCTCGTCGCGCAGGCGGGCGAGCGTGAGCTGCATCGCCTC
>JBNJGE010000194.1:0-6734 GCA_051747505.1 Pseudomonadota bacterium
GCGACATCGCCTCCGGCGCCGCCCCCGCCAGCTCCCACAGGAAGGCGTCCGGGTGCAGCGGCGCGATCCCCAGCGCCCGCAGCTTGCGCGCCGGAAAGTCCCGCAGGTTGAAGGTGATCAGCAGCACCGCCCTCGCCGACAGCGCGGCCGAGAGCACATGCACGTCATGCGGGTCAGGCAGGCTCAGCCCCGGCTCCGCCTCCGGCCGCGCCTCCGCCTCCGGCCAGCGCGTCGCCATCGTCTCAAGCTCCGCGCGCAGCGCCGCCTCCGCGTCGGGCCCGTGATCGCGCCGCGTCGCCCAGGCCCATTCCTCCACCACCTGCGGCGACCATGCGGGGTCGAAAAGCTCCTCCGCCGCGGCCGAGAGCAGACAGCCCCGCACCAGCGGCGGGAACAGGACGCAGGCGTCCAGGAAGGCCCGCCTCATCCCAGCCGCCAGGTCAGCGCCTTCAGATAGCCGGTCTCCGGCAGCGCCGGGTGCTCGGGATGGTCCGGCCCCGCGCCCCCCGTGCGGATCAGCTGCGCCTCGCGCCCCGCCGCCCGCAGCCCGTCGGCGCAGGCCCGCCGGAAGGCGTCCGCGTCCACCGCATGAGAGCACGAGCACAACGTCAGGAACCCGTCCGGCGCCGTCGCCCGCGCCGCCAGCCGCGCCAGCCGCGCATAGGCCCGCAGCCCGTTCGCCAGCGCCTGCTTGTTCGGCGCGAAGGCCGGCGGATCGCAGACCACGACCTCGAAGCGCTCGCCGCTCTCGCCCAGGTCCTCCAGCGCGTCGAAGGCGTCCTCGCGGCGCAGATGCAGCCGCTCCTCCACGCCCATGCGCCGCGCGCCCCCGGCGGCCAGCGCCAGCGCGGGCTCCGAGCCGTCCACCGCCAGCGCCTCCCGCGCGCCCGCCGCCAGCCCCGCCAGCGCGAAGCCCCCGACATGGGCGAACACGTCGAGCATCCGCGTCCCGCGCGCGAGCCCCGCCACGAAGGCATGGTTCGGCCGCTGGTCCAGATAGAGACCCGTCTTCTGCCCCGAAAGCAGATCGGCCAGATAGACCGCCCCGTTCATGGAGACCTCCACCGGCCCCTCCAGCGCTCCGCTCAGCAGCCGGCTCCCCGCCGGCAGCCCCTCCTGCGCCCGCGCGCGCGAGGCCCTGTTGAGCACCAGCGTCGAGACGCCCGTCACCGCCTCCACCGCCTGCGCCAGATCGTCGAGCCGCGCATCCGCCCAGGCCGCGTTGGGCTGGATCACGGCGGCCTCCCCGAAGCGGTCGATCACCACCCCCGGCAGCCCGTCCGCCTCGGCATGGACGAGCCGGTAGACCGGCGCCTCGAACAGCCGCTCGCGCAAAGACAGGGCGTGGCGCAGCCGCGCCTCGAACCACGCCCGGTCGATCTCCGCGCCCGGGTCGCGGTCCAGCAGCCGCGCCGCGATGCCCGAGTCCAGGTTCACCGCCACCGCCCCCAGCGGCTCGCGCTCCGCGCTCTGCAGCTCGGCGATGGTTCCGGGGGCGATCTTGCGCGTGCGCCGGTCCAGCACCGGCTCGTCGGCATAGATCCAGGGCGCGCCCGCGAAGAAGCGGCGGCCCGCCTTCGGCTTGAGGCGCAGGATGGGGCGGGACGGGGCGGGTTCGTCGGACTCGGTCATGCCCATCGCCATAGCCGGTTTCCGCCCTCCGCGCGAGACATCGCCGACGCCCCCCGCGCGCGGGCGGCCCTCAGACCGCGATCAGCGCCGCCCCCACGCGCCGGTCCTCGGCCAGCAGCACGTTGAAGGTCCGGCAGGCCGCGGCGGTGGACATCACCTCCACGCCCAGCCCCGCCTCCTCCAGCGCGTGGCGCGTCGCCCGCTCCAGCGCCGCGATGTCCGCTCCCATGCCGAACAGCAGCACGTCAATCTCGTCGGCCGCCTCCAGCAGCGGCCGCGCCGCCGCCAGCGTCACCGCGCCCGGCTCGCCCACCGGCCAGTCGAGCCGCCCCGAGGGCAGCAGCAGCATGGAGCCCGAATGCCGCTCGCCCCCCACCCGGAAGCCGCCGCCGCCATAGGCGTCAATCGGCGGGCGGGCATCGAAATCGATCTCCTGGATGCGCATCGCCTCGTCCTCCGCTCACGCTCGCTCAGATGGGGCCGCCGCCGCCCGGGGTCGAGCCCCTCAGACCTGCGCGCCGAACTGGGTGCCCGAGGGCCCCTTGCCCTCCTCGGGCTTCGACCAGTCGCGCGTGATCCCCAGCCGCAGCAGCGCCGCCGCGGCGATGAAGATGGAGGAGTAGGTGCCCACCACCACGCCCCAGATCAGCGCGAAGGCGAAGCCCTGGATCACCTCGCCCCCCAGCGCGTAGAGCGAGATCAGCGCCACCATGGTCGTGGTCGAGGTCATCAGCGTCCGGCTCAGCGTCTCGTTGATCGAGAGGTTGAGAACGTCCTTGAGGTCCTTCTGCTTGTATTTCCGCAGGTTCTCGCGGACCCGGTCGAACACCACCACCGTGTCGTTGAGCGAATAGCCCACGATGGTCAGCAGCGCGGCGATGATCGACAGGTTGAACTCCAGCTGCACCAAGGAGAACAGCCCGATGGTCAGCGCCACGTCATGCACCAGCGCGATCACCGCGCCGAGGGCGAACTGCCACTCGAAGCGCAGCCAGATATAGACCAGCACCGCAAAGACGGCGAGCGCGATGGCCAGCGCCCCCGCCTGCACCAGCTCGCCCGAGACCTTGGGCCCAACCACCTCCGTGCGCCGGATCTCGACGCCGGGGAAGGCCTCCGCCATCGCGTCGCTGACCTGTTGGGCGGCCTGCATCTGCACGTCCCCGTCGCCGGGCTGCTGCTCGATGCGGATCAGCACGTCGGTCTCCCGCCCGAACTCCTGCACCTGCACGTCGCCCAGACCCAGGCCGCCCGCCACGTCGCGGATATCGGCCAGGTCGGCGGGCTCCTGCGTGCGCACCTCGATCATGGTGCCGCCGCGGAAGTCGATGCCGAAGTTCAGCCCCATGACGCCCAGCAGCACGATGGAGGCCAGGATCGCCGCGAGCGAGCCCATGACCGCCCAGCGCGTGCGGCGCATGAAATCCACATGGGTCGTATCGGGCGCGAGCTTGAGGCGCATGATCCCTCCTCAGACCGTCAGAGTCTTCGGCCGCGCACGGTCGAACCAGAACGCCACGAACAGCCGCGTGACCAGCAGCGCGGTGAACACCGAGGTCACGATCCCGATCCCCAGCGTCACGGCGAAGCCCTTCACGGGCCCCGAGCCCATGATGAACATGATCACCGCCGCCATGAACGTCGTCACATTCGCGTCCACGATCGCCGAGAAGGCCCGGTCATAGCCCAGCTCGATCGCCCGCGCCGGCCCCTTGGCCGATTTCAGCTCCTCGCGGATGCGCTCGAAGATCAGCACGTTGGCGTCCACCGCCATGCCGATGGTCAGCACGATCCCCGCGATGCCCGGCAGCGTCAGCGTCGCCCCGATCTGGCTCAGCACCGCCAGCAGCAGGCAGACGTTCAGGATCAGCGCCGCGTTGGCGAACAGCCCGAAGCGCCCGTAGCTCAGCGCCATGAAGACCAGCACCGCGACGAAGGCCACGACCACCGCCGTCTCGCCCGCGCGGATCGAGTCCGCGCCCAGGTCCGGCCCCACGGTCCGCTGCTCCAGCACCGTGATCTCGGCGGGCAGCGCGCCCGCGCGCAGCAGGATGGAGAGCTGCGTCGCGCTCTCCACCGTGAAGCTGCCCGAGATCTGGCCCGAGCCCCCGGTGATCGCCTCACGGATGGTCGGCGCCGTGATCACCTCGCCGTCCAGCACGATGGCGAAGGGCCGGCCCACATTCTCGCTCGTCACCTCCCCGAAGCGCCGCGCGCCGGCAGCGTCGAAGCGGAAGTTCACCACCGGCTCGCCGGTCTGCTGGTCGAATCCCGGCTGCGCGTCCGTCAGCCGGTCGCCGGTGATCAGCGCCCGCTGCTCCAGGACGTAGTATCGCCCCTCCTCCTGCGCGTCCGGCAGCTTCAGCTCGTCCGGCCCCGCGCGGGTCTGGGCGTCGGCGGTGGCGCTCTCGACCATGTGGAAGGTCAGCTTCGCCGTGCGCCCGATGATCGCCAGCAGCTCCTCGGCCGAGCCCAGCCCCGGCACCTGCACCAGGATGCGGTCCTCGCCCTGCCGCTGGATGGTGGGCTCGCGCGTGCCCGTCTCGTCGATGCGCCGGCGCACGATCTCCAGCGACTGGGCCATGGTGCGCTCGTCCAACGCCACCCTGGCCGCCACGGTCAGGCGCACGCGCCGCTCCCCGCCCTCGGCCGAGACCTCGATGTCCCGCCCGCCCCCGCCCAGCAGCCCGGCCTCGACCGGCTGGGCCAGCTCGCGCACCGCCTCGGCCGCGATATCCGCCCCCGCCGGGTCCTCCAGCCGGATGAGGAGCGCCTCGCCCCCCCCGTCCAGGCGCCGGAAGGGCCCGACCTGGTCGCGCAGCTCGCGCAGCGCGTCTCGCGCCTCCGGCCACAGCGCGTCCAGCCGCTCCCGGTGCACGTCCTCGACCGCGACCTCGACCAGCACATGCGCGCCGCCCCGCAGGTCGAGGCCCAGACTGACGACCTCCGAGGGCAGCCAGGCCGGCCATTCCGCCGCCTGCGCCTCCAGCGCGGGCGAGCTTTCGCCCGCCTCGATCGCATCGCGCGCGTCGTTGGCGCTCTCGACGGTGTCGTAGAACAGGTTGGGGGCCGAGAAGACCACGCCGGCCAGACACACCAGCGTGACCAGCGCGACCTTCCAGGGAGGGAACTGGAGCATCGGGCTCTCCGCCCGCGGCCCCGGGCCGCGCCCGGGGGGCGCGGATCAGCTTTCGGTGGCGGGCTCGGTCCGGGAGACGACGTTGGCGATGGTCTGGCGCACGACGCGCACCTTGATGCCGTCGGCGATCTCGACCTCGACCTCGTCCTCGCCTTCCTTGACGCGCGTGACCTTGCCCACGATGCCGCCCGAGGTGACGACCTGGTCGCCGCGGCGCAGCGCCTCGAGCATCTGCTTGTGCTCCTTGGCGCGCTTCTGCTGCGGGCGGATCAGGAAGAAGTAGAAGATCACGAAGATCAGGATCAGCGGCACGAAGGAGCCGAGCCCCCCCAGCGGGTCTCCGCCTGCGGTCTGCGCGTAAGCCGGGGTGATGAACATGCCGTCTCCTTGGATTTCCGGGCGTCCTGGTCCGGGCGTCGCGGAACGCGCCCCGGCGCCCGCTCCCGCTGGCCGCGCGGACTATACAAGCGCAAGCCGCCGACGCAAGGAGCCCCCGGCCCGGCGACGCGCCGCACCCCGCCCCCTTCGACGCCCCGTCGCGCCCCCGACGATTTCACGCGCGCGCAAAGTATTTCCCCAAGTATACTTCCAATCAAAGGTGAAATTCAGACCCCCCGGCGCCCGCGCGCCAATTTCTGGCGCGCCCGCACTGCCGTCATCGTTTGCGAGAGAAAGGAAAGACACCGAAGGCCACGCCCATCCGGCGCCTCCCTGCGCTTGGCGCCCGCCGTCGCTCACGCCACAATGAACCGAGTTGAAGGAGCCCATTCATCGTGAGCGACGACGACCCGCCGCACCGCTTCGACATCTCCACTCGCTGGGCGCGCCGCGCCGCGGCCAGCGGCCTGCCCGAATGGCTCGGCCACCTCGCCTTCGTCGTCGCGCTGCTGACCGTCCTCGTCCTGCTGTGGTTCCTCGCCGCCCTCTTCCTGAAGCTCGCCTTCGGACTCTGGAGCGCCGACGCCTCGAACTACCAGGTCCAGCGCAACATCGGCGCCGTCCTCTTCGCGCTCCTCGGCTTCGGCTTCGCCGGCTGGCGCACCTACACCGCCGACCGCCAGTCCCGCGCCGCCGCCGCCCAGGCGAAAACCGCGCTCGAGACCAACATCACCTCCCGCATCAACGAGGCCGTGCGGATGCTCGGCGCCGCGCAGACCGTGAAGGTCCGCCGCCGCTCCGTCGAATGGGAGGCCCTCGACCCCGAGGGAAACCCCGTCGAGGGAACCCGCCGCCACGCCTGGGAATACGAGGGCGAGCCCCCGCCCCTCCCGCCCTGGTATCGCCCCGTGGACCCCGAAAAGCGCGAGGCGACCGACTTCGAGGACGCCGAGGAGACCCGCCCCCACATCGAGGTCCGCCTCGGCGCCCTCTACGCCCTCGAGCGCATCGCCCAGGACAGCGAGCGCGACCACATCCCCATCATGGAGACCCTCTGCGCCTACATCCGCGAGAACGCCCCGGCCCGCGACGCCCCGAGCCTCGGCTTGCCGGAGCTCAAGCCGCTGCCGGAGGACGCGGACGAGACGCAGCGTGAGGCGAGGGCCCGTCGTCTTGATCCCAAGGATCCGGCAGCTCGTCGGCGCGCGAGGGCGCTGCCGCCGCCGAGGGCCGACCTGCAGACCGCACTGACCGTCATTGGCCGGCGCGACGCGCGGCGACGCAGGCATGAGGCGCAGCAACAGCCGCCCTACCGGCTCGATCTTCGGAACACGAACCTCCAGCGGGCGGACCTCGCCAGAGCCTGCTTGAAACGCGCCGTCCTCGACGAAGCAGCTATGCAAGCAGCAAACCTTGTTGGAACCGCAATGGACCGTGCGAGCTTTTGCGGCGCAAAGCTGGAAGGGACGAACCTTTTCTTGGCGGGACTGGTCGTGTCCCGGGAGGTGGTGTATCTGGCGTGCGGCCTGACGGGCTTCGGCACGGCCGAGCTGGTCAGCCGGTCAGCGCGGCAGGGAGGCTGACG
>JBNJGE010000195.1:0-6733 GCA_051747505.1 Pseudomonadota bacterium
TTCAAGGCGCGCTACGTGCACGGGGCGACGGAGCTGGAGCTGGTCCGCTCCGGCCTCGACGACACGATGCGCGCCGCCTACCAGTCGATGCGCGAGGTCTGGCGGCGGCGAAAGGACGTGGCGGATCTGCGCACGGCGGGCTACCTGGTCGCGATCTGGCGGGTGGCGGACAGCTACCGCGTCATGGGGCTGTGAGCCCGGGAGGCGCCCCGGTCAGCCGAGGCCGTGGGCGCCCATCTCCAGATACTTGCGCCGACGCCGGTCGCGCAGCGCCTGGGGCTTCAGCCCGTCGGTCTCGGCGAGCAGCTCCTCCAGGGTCTGGGCGACGCGCTGCAGGGTCAGGCCGCGGTCGCGCTGGGCGCCGCCCTTCGGCTCGGGGATCACGCGGTCGATGACGCCGAGCTTCATCAGGTCCTGGGCGGTGAGGCGCAGGGCCTCGGCGGCCTCCCTCGTCTTCTCGGCGTTCTTCCACAGGATGGAGGCGCAGCCCTCGGGCGAGATCACCGAATAGACGGAATGCTCCAGCATCGCGACGCGGTCGGCGGTGGCGAAGGCCACGGCGCCGCCCGATCCGCCCTCCCCGATGATGACGGAGAGGAGGGGGACGGAAAGCGAGAGGCAGGTCTCGGTGGAGCGCGCGATCGCCTCGGCCTGGCCGCGCTCTTCCGCGCCCTTGCCGGGATAGGCGCCCGGCGTGTCCACTAGCGTGATCACGGGCAGGCGGAAACGGTCGGCGAGGCGCATCAGGCGCATGGCCTTGCGGTAGCCCTCCGGCCGGGCCATGCCGAAATTGCGCTCCAGCCGCGAGGCGGTGTCGTGGCCCTTCTCGTGCCCGATGACCACCACGGGGCGGTCCTGGAAGCGGGCGAGGCCGCCGATCACCGCCTTGTCCTCGCCGAAGGAGCGATCGCCGGCGAGCGGCGTGTATTCGGTGAAGAGCGCGCCGATATAGTCCTGCGCATGGGGGCGCAGGGGGTGGCGGGCGACCTGGCATTTCCGCCAGGGCGTGAGGTTTCGGTAGAGGTCGGCCACCATGGCCCCGGCGCGCGCGTCGAGGGCCCGGGCCTCCTCCTCCACCTTCATCTCCGGGTCCTGGCGGGCGAGGGCGCGCAGCTCCTCTGCCTTGCCCTCGATCTCCGCGAGACCCTTCTCGAAGTCGAGATAGTTCTGCATCCGCCTCTCCGTGGGACGGGGGCGGCATAACCGCTGCGGGGGCGGAGCGCAATCGGCCCCCGCGCCCGGGACGCGGGCGCGGGGGCCGCCCGGTCAGTAGCGGTCCTTGAAGATCTCGCCGCCGGCGATGGCGCCGACGACGGCGCCGGCGCCGATGGCCGCGGCCTGGCCGCCGCCCGCGCCGAAGAGCGAGCCGACGGCCGCGCCCG
This sequence comes from Pseudomonadota bacterium, assembly GCA_051747505.1. Classification (GTDB taxonomy): domain Bacteria; phylum Pseudomonadota; class Alphaproteobacteria; order Rhodobacterales; family Rhodobacteraceae; genus Albimonas. The sequence continues at coordinate 1,383 of JBNJGE010000195.1, forward strand.
TGGCGCCGCCGAGGATCTGGCCCTGCGTCTCGCGGGTGAGCGTGTAGTCGGCGCAGGCGGTGACGCCCAGCAGGGCGAGGGCGCAGGCGGCCTGCGTCAGGCGGCGGAAGAGGGGGGCTGCGGGCATCATTTCATCTCCTTCTCGGAATAGGCGCGCAGCTCGCCGAGGGTGAGGACCCCGTCATGGGAGCTGTCGGCCTCAAAGTAGCGGATCATGCGGTCGGCGACAGCCTCGCCCAGGGACAGGCGGCCGTCTCCGTCGCGGTCGGCGCCGGAGAAGGACTCGGCCGCCGCGCTCGGGATCTCGCCGGCGACGAGCACGCCGTCGCCGTTGGAATCGAGCGCTCGCACCTGGTCCACGACGGCGGCGACGTATTCGTTCACGTCGAGATAGCCGTCGCCGTTCTGGTCGGCGCGGGCGAAGGCGTCGGCCAGCTCGTCGGCGACGGCGGGCGCAGCGGGCGCCAGCAGGGCCGCGGCCAGGGCGGCCCGCAGGAGGTGGTGGGGCATGGCTGTCTCCGTCGTTCGGTTGAGACGACAGCAGAACGTGGGAATTCGGCGGAAGAGTGACATCCGGCCATGGCGGCGTGTCGCAGGCTGGGGGCCGAAGGGTGGGTCGATTCGGCGTCGGGGGCGGGCGGGCGGCCCGCGCGGCGCCCGGGAGGGCGGCGCCTGCGGGCGCGGGGCGCGACCGGCCAGCGGGGCGGGGGCGACGGCGCGGAGTCCTTGAAGCCGTTGGCTTTCCGGGCCCGGCGTCCCCTCCGGCGGGGGCGGGGGATTGTGCAGGTGCGAAACGGCGGTGCGGGGGTGGGGCTCCCACTTCGCGGGAAAAGGGGTTATGTAGCGTCTAGCCTGAAAACGACACGGAGCGACGCAAACATGACATTGCTCAAATCCGCCGAGGAGATTTCCGACATCGCCTTCGGCTTCATGGGCTCCAAGGCCCTGTTCGCCGCGCTGCATTACGGGGTGTTCACCAACCTGGCCGAGGGCCCGCGCACGGCGGAGGAGGTCGCGAAGGCCTCCGGCCTGCCGACGGAGCGGGCGCGCACGCTGCTCACCGCGCTTGCCTCCCTGGGGCTGGTCTCGGTCGAGGACGGCCGGTTCGCCAACGCCCCGGCCGCCGACGCCTTCCTGGTGAAGGGCGCCAAGTACGACTTCGGGGACTATCTGCGCCTGCAGGTGGACCGGCAGATGTACCGGCTGCTGGACCAGATCGAGCCGGCGCTGGCCAACAAGCTGCCGGAGGAGGCGACGGGCTCCTACGCCGACTGGTTCGCCGACCCGGAGGAGGCGCGGCTCTATTCCGAAAGCCAGCACGCGGGCAGCGTGGGCCCGGCGCGGGGGCTGGCGAAGCTGGCCGACCTGTCCAAGGCCAAGCGGCTGCTGGACGTGGGCGGGGGCACCGGCGCCTACGCCATCACGCTGTGCCAGGCCTATCCGGAGCTGACGGCGACGGTGCTGGACTTCCCCAACGTCGCGGCGCTGGGGCGGAAATACGCCGAGGAGGCGGGGCTTTCGGACCGCGTCTCCTTCATGGACGGCAACGCGCTGGAGACGGCCTGGCCCGAGGGGCAGGACGCGGTGCTGATGTCCTACCTGTTCTCCGGCGTGCCGGGGGAGACGCATGAGGGGCTGATCGCCGACGCCTTCCGGGTGCTGAACCCCGGCGGGCTGGTGATGATCCACGACTTCGTGGTGGAGTCGGCGCGCACGGGGCCGAAGCTGGCGGCGCTCTGGCAGCTCCAGCACACGGCCTTCACGCCGGAGGCGCGCTCGCTCGACGACGCATGGCTGGAGTCGGCGCTGGGCCGCGCGGGCTTCGAGGAGGTCAGCGTGCAGCCGATGATCCCGGGGCTGACCATGCTCGCCATGGGGCGCAAGCCCGAGTGATGTGACGGGGCGCGAGGAAGGCGTCGATCTCGCGCATCATCACCGGAAAGGCCGGGTCGTAGTCCGGCGGAAGGTGGTTGTTCGAGTCGAGCGCCACGAAGCGCGCGTCGGGCAGGCCGGAGGCGAGGCGGCGGCCCTGGTCGACCGGCTGCAGGCGGTCGCCGCGGGCGTGCAGGACGAGGGCGGGGCAGCGGACCCGGTCCAGCAGGTCGGCGATGTCGAAATCGCCGACCGCGGCGCGGAAGCGCGCAAAGTTCTCCGGAGAGATGATGTCGCGCATGGCCTGCGCGAAGACGCGGCGATCCTCCCGGCTGGCGTCGGGGGCGACCAGCTCGGCGAAGAGGTCGCGGACCGAAGGATACTGGCCGTGCCAGTCGGCGCGGCCGAGCTCCCGCAGGGCGGCCTGGCGTTCGGCCTCCCGGTCGTTGCGGCGGGCGTAGCCCTGCGCGAAGCCGCCGATGCAGACGAGGCGGGAGACGCGCTCGGGTCTTCGGGCGGCGAAGCCGACGGCGATGGCGGCGCCCTGGGAGAAGCCGAGAATCGGGGCGCGCTCGACCCCGGCGGCGTCGAGGACCGCCTCCAGGTCGTCCACGAAGCGGTCGAAGCCGATCTCGGGCGCCTCCCAGTCGGACAGGCCATTGCCGCGGGAATCGAAGCGCAGCAGGCGGCGGTTGCGGGCCAACGCGGCCAGCCAGGGGCCGACGAAGGAGTCCCAGTCCCGCTCCAGGTGCTGGATCCAGTTGGGGGCCTTCACCAGCAGCGGGCCCTCCCCGATCATGGTCCAGGCGAGGCGGACGCCGTCGGCGGAGGTCGCGAAGCGGATCTGCTGGGAGCGGGAGAGGCGGGCGAGGCGGTCGTCGGGGGCGGCGGCGAGATCGAGGGACAGGGCCTCCACCGGGCGGGGGGCGCCGCGGAGGCGCAGGGCGCCTTCGGGGCGCAGCGTGACGCCGAGGCCCCCGCCGGCGAGGTCGGCGGCGAGGCGGGAGACATAGGCGCCGCCCGGGGGCGCGACGGCCTGCAGGCGGGCGGCGAGGTTGACGGCGTCGCCGAAGAGGTCGCCGGCCTCCTCGGTCACGTCGCCGGCATGGATGCCGGCGCGCAGGGGCGGGGCGTCCGCCGGGGCCTCGGCGAGGATGCGGGCGGCGGCGAGGATGGCGTCGGCGGCCGACGGGAACTCGGCCAGCGCGCCGTCGCCCATCAGCTTGACGATGCGCCCGCGCCGGGCGCGGATGGCGGGGCGGACGGTCTCTCGCAGGAGGCGGTTGAGGGCGGCGACGGTGGCCCCGGAGTCCTCGGCCATCCGGGCGGAGAAGCCGACGGCGTCGAGGGAGAGAATGGCGACGAGGCGGCGGGTCATGGGCGGGCCCTGGGCGCGGCGACCCGACAGGGGCGGGACGGCCCGAGGCTAGCCGATGGGGCGCCGCAAGGGAAAGCGGATCAGGCGTCTTCGGCCAGCTTCAGCAGGATGGCGCCTTCGGAGACGGAGTCGCCCTCGGCGCAGAGGAGTTCGTCCACGGTCCCGTCGCGGGGGGCGGTCAAGCGGTGCTCCATCTTCATCGCCTCCATGACGATCAGGGTCTGGCCCTCCGTCACCGTGTCGCCGGGGGCGGCGGAGACGAGCTTGACGAGGCCGGGCATGGGGGCGGTGAGGGCGTCGCCGGGGCCGGCAGCGGCCTCCGCCGCGGCGATGGGGTCGGGGAGCGCGTAGGCGAAGGCGGCGCCGGGGATGAGGACGGTGGCCCTGCCGTCGTGGAGGGCGAGGCGAACGGGGTGCGCGGGGCCCTCGTCGAGGCGGTAGCGCAGCGCGTCCCCGGCGCCGGCGAGGGTGAGGCGGCGGGTTGTCTCGCCGTTGACGATCTCGAAATGGCGGGGGCCGTGGACGAGCAGCTCGACGGCGACGTCGCCCTCCGGGGCGCCGAGGGTCAGCTTTCGGCGCTCGGGGAACCAGAGGCGCCAGCCGTCGGCCGAGGACCAGGGGTCTGCGCCGGGCGCGGGCGTCGCGAGGCCGAGGGCGGCGATGGCGGCGAGCGCGGGGGCGGCCTCGGGCGGCTCGGGCGCGGCGGCGAGGGCGTCGAGGTCGCGGTCCACCAGGCCGGTGTCCATGTCGCCGGCGGCGAAGCCTTCATGGGCCGTGAGGCGGCGCAGGAAGGGGAGGTTGGTGGTCAGGCCGGCGACCTCGGTGGCGTCGAGGGCGGCGCGGAGGCGGTTGAGGGCCTCGGCCCGGTCGGCGCCGTGGGTGATGATCTTGGCGATCATGGGGTCGTAGTGGGGGCTGACGACGTCGCCCTCCCGCACGCCGGAGTCGATGCGGGCGCGGGCCTCCGGCAGGCGGAGGCGGTGGAGGGTCCCGGTCTGGGGGAGGAAGCCGCGGGCGGGGTCCTCGGCGTAGAGGCGGGCCTCCATGGCGGCGCCGGTCAGCGTCAGGTCGGACTGGGCGAGCGGCAGGGGCTGGCCGGAGGCGACGCGGAGCTGCCATTCGACGAGGTCGAGGCCGGTGACGAGCTCGGTGACCGGGTGCTCGACCTGCAGGCGGGTGTTCATTTCCATGAACCAGATGCGGTCGGGGCGCAGGCCCTCGGAGGCGTCGGCGATGAACTCGATGGTGCCGGCGCCGGAGTAGTCGATGGCCTTCGCGGCGCGGACGGCCGCCGCGCCGATCTCCTCGCGGATCTCCCCGGTCATGCCGGGGGCGGGGGCCTCCTCGATCACCTTCTGGTGGCGGCGCTGGAGGGAGCAGTCGCGCTCGAACAGGTGGACCGCATTGCCGTGGTCGTCGGCGAAGACCTGCACCTCGATATGGCGGGGGCGGGAGACGTATTTCTCGATCAGCACGCGGTCGTCGCCGAAGGCGGAGGCGGCCTCGCGGCGGGCGGAGTCGAGGGCGTCGGCGAAGTCCTGTGGGCGGTCGACGCGGCGCATGCCCTTGCCGCCGCCTCCGGCGCGGGCCTTGATGAGGACGGGGTAGCCGATTTCTTCGGCGGCGCCGGCGAGGAAGTCGGGCTCCTGCCGCTCGCCGTGATAGCCGGGGACGACGGGGACGCCGGCCTCGTGCATCAGGGCCTTGGCGGCGTCCTTGAGGCCCATGGCGCGGATCGCGGAGGCCGGCGGGCCGATGAAGCGCAGGCCGGCGGCCGCGACGGCTTCGGCGAAGTCGGGGTTTTCCGAGAGGAAGCCGTAGCCGGGGTGGATTCCTTCGGCGCCGGTGGCCAGCGCGGCCTCGATGATCGCGTCGCCCTTGAGGTAGCTTTCGGAGACGGGGGCGGGGCCGATGCGGACGACCTCGTCGGCCTCCGCGACATGGAGGGCGCCGGCGTCGGCGTCGGAGTGGACGGCGACCGTGGCCACGCCCATGCGCCGCGCGGTGCGGATGACGCGCGCGGCGATCTCGCCGCGGTTGGCGATCAGGATCTTCGAGAACATCGGCCCTGTTTCCTCCCCCTGCCGCCGGCGGCCCTTGT
>JBNJGE010000196.1:0-6730 GCA_051747505.1 Pseudomonadota bacterium
GACGGACTGGATGAAGCAGGCGTGGGGCTGCGGGTGCTCGTAGGCGGTCCGGGACTTGACCAGCTTGCCGGTCTCGAAATCGACGTAGTAGTGGCCCTGGCTGGGCCCGTCGATGCCATAGGCCCAGTGCAGGCCGGTGTTGAACCATTGCGGACTGTTGGGCGCGGCCATCTGCGCGCACAGCATGTAGCGCATCTCATCGTAATAGGCGCTCGCGTCCTCTTCCGTGGTGAAGTAGCCGCCCTTCCAGCCCCAGTAGGCCCAGGCGCCCGCCAGCCGGTCGAAGACCTGGGTGGCGGAGGTCTCGCCGCCGTAGCGCTTCTCCTCGGGCAGCTTGGCCAGCGCCTTCTCGTCGGCGGCCGAGCGCCAGAGGAACTCGGGCACGCCCTCCTCCTCCACGCGCTTGAGCCGCGCGGGCACGCCGGCCTTGCGGAAATACTTCTGGGCCAGCACGTCGCAGGCCACCTGCGACCAGGCGGCCGGCACGTCGATGCCCTTCAGCGAGAACACGGTGGAGCCGTCCGGATTGCGGATTTCGCTCGCCGCCTTGCGGAACTCGAAGGCCTCGTAGGGCGAGGCGTCGGCTCGGGTGAAACGGCGCTCGATCTTCATCTTTCTCGGCTCCCTCTGCGCCCCTTTCTCCGGGGCGTTAGACGCACTGTCCGCCGCGCGACGAAGCACGCCCGCCGCGGGCCGGGCGCCGGGGCGCCCGCACTGTTCCAATTTCGATTTTGCCGGGGGCCTGGCCCCCAGATCGCGGCGCTGATCCCAGATGCTGGGCCCCTCGCGCCTTCGAGAACCAGATTATGAAATCCGGCCCCGCCTTCAACCAAAAATTTAGCGCCGAGGGACATATTTTGCGATTGACGGTCGCGCCTACACCACTGCTAGCGGCGCCCGTTGACGGAACGAATTAGCAACATTAACCTTTCGGCAAGACATCCGTCGCGCTTGACGTCGCGCAGGCGGGCGCCTGAAGATTGACGTTGCGTAATCATACGGGAGGCGGGGCCGCATGACCGGCGACACGCTGCGACTCCATCTCTACCGCGACCTGGCCAACCGCGCCGCCGGCCAGCCCGACGACGGGCCGCTGGCCTGGGAGGCGCACCGCGCCCGCCTCGCCTTTCTCAGGGACCTGGATTCGGAGCGCGACTTCGCCGTGCAGTCCTGGGGCGTGGCGGAGGACGCCGAGCGGCCCCACGAGCTGGCCGAGATCGTGCTGGCGGTCGTCGGAAACCCCACCGTCGGGGCCGTGGCGACCGGGGCCGCCGCCTATGCGGGGCGAGTGGTCGCCGCGCAACTCGACGCCGCGCTGGGCGGCGCGGTCGGGCGTCTGCTCGACCGGCTCATCGCCGGCTTCCGCGGCCGCCGCGTGGGGGAGTTCGAGCTGGCGCTGCCGGACGGCTCCACGATCCGCATGGACGAGGACGAGACCGTCACCATCACGCTGCGCAACGGCAAGCCGATCCGCATCAGCGTGGAGGGCGCTCCCGGCCCCGACGAGGCCTGAGCCCCGGCGGGGAAGAGGGGGCCGGGCGCGCGCGCCCGGCCCCGAGGCCCGTCACTCGGGCAGGATCACCTGGTCGATGACGTGGATCACGCCGTTGCTGGCCTCGATATCGGCCGTCGTCACGGTGGCGCCGTCCACCATCACGCCATCCGTCGCGTCGATCATCACCGTGGAGCCCTGGACGGTCTCCACCTCCATCTCCTTGCCCGCGATGTCGGAGGACATCACCTTGCCCGGGAGCACGTGGTAGGTCAGCACGGCCGCGAGCCGGTCCTTGTTCTCGGGCTTGAGCAGGTCCTCCAGCGCGCCCTCGGGCAGCGCGGCGAAGGCGTCGTCGGTCGGCGCGAAGACGGTGAAGGGGCCTTCGCCCTGCAGCGTCTCCACCAGGTCGGCGGCCTGCAGCGCGGCGACCAGCGTCTCGAAGTCCTCGTTGCCGGCGGCGATCTCGACGATGTTCTTCTCGGCGGCGAACGCGGCGCTCGCGCTCATGACCAGGCCGGCGGCGGCGGCGGCAATGGGTCGAAGCATGATGTATCTCCCGAAGTCGGACCGCGCGGGGCGGGGATCGGCCCGCGCTCGTGCAGGGTTGTTCGCTCTGCGGGCCCGCGCGGATCATGCACGGCCGGTCACGTTGTTGTCGGTGGAAACCGTTCGCCTGCGCCCTAAGCGGCGCGAATCCGACCCGCGCAGGTCGCGAACGAAACGGACGGCGCCCCGCCGCGCCGGGCATGGTCGCCCCAGCTTCGCGAAAATCGAAGGGAGGCCGCCATGCTCGACCGCACGCCCCCCGCGAGCGAGGACGCGCTCGCCGCCGTGCGCGCGCCCATCGAGACCGCCCGCGGCCTGCCCAACGCCCTCTACGCCGACCCGGCCGGGCTCTCGCTGGACCGAGACCGCCTGCTGCATGGCGGCTGGGCCTGCATCGGCTTCGGCAAGGACGTGCCGGCGCCGGGCGACGCCCTGCCCGTGGACCATCTCGGCGCGCCCCTGCTGCTGGTGCGCGACCATGCGGGCGAGCTGCGCGTCTTCCAGAACGTCTGCCGCCACCGCGGCATGATCCTGGTGGCGGAGAAGCGCAATTTCGGCGGCGTCATCCGCTGCCCCTACCACTCCTGGTGCTACAGCCTCGACGGCCGCCTGCGCGCCACGCCCCATGTCGGCGGCCCCGGCGTGAACGCCCATCCGGGGATCGACCGCGACTCGACCGGCCTGATCCCGGTGCGCTGCGGCGTCTTCCTCGACTGCGTCTTCGCCGACCTCTCCGGCGAGGCGCCGGAGTTCGAGGACTGGATCGCGCCGCTCGCCGCCCGCTGGCAGGGCTTCGCCGGCCGGACGCTGCACCACGGAGGCCCCGAGTCGAGCTTCGCCCTGGAGATCGCCGCCAACTGGAAGCTGGCGGTGGAAAACTACTGCGAATCCTACCACCTGCCCTGGGTCCATCCCGGCCTGAACAGCTATTCGCGGCTGGAGGACCACTACCCGGTCATCGAGCCCGGCGCCTTCTCCGGCCAGGGCACGCGCGTCTACGCGCCCCAGACCGGCGCCGCGCCCTTCCCCGACTTCCCCGGCCTGTCGCCCGCCTGGGACTCGGCGGCCGAATACGTCGCCCTCTACCCCAACCTGCTGCTGGGCGCGCATCGCGACCACGTCTTCGCCATCCGGCTGGAGCCGCTGGCCCATGACCGCACGCGCGAGCATGTCGAGATCTGGTACGCCGACGAGGCCGCCGCGACCGGAGAGGCCCACGCCGAGTCCCGCCGCCGCAACGCCGCCCTTTGGGAGGAAGTCTTCCGCGAGGACGTCTTCGTGGTCGAGGGGATGCAGAAGGGCCGCGGCGCCCCCGGCTTCGACGGCGGCCGCTTCTCCCCGGTCATGGACGGACCCACCCATGCCTTCCACGACTGGGTCGCCGCCCGCCTCGCCTGAGGCGCGGGCGCTGGACGCCCGGCTGCGCGCCCTGCACGGAACGGGGCGCGCGGGGGAGCTGTCGCGCCTTCACGCCCGCGCCGCCGGGCTGCTGGGAACGCCCGAGGCCCGCCGCTTCCACCTCACCCACGCCTGGGTCTTCGCGCTGGAGGCCGGAGAGGACGCCGCGGCCCTGGAGGCCGCCCTGCGCGCGGCGGGCGGCTTCGGTCCGCCGGCGTGAGGCGCCCCCGCGGCGCCGGATCCGCAGTCCTTTTCCGCCCTTCGACCGTCCTGCTTCACAAACGATGACGGCAGTGCCGGCGCGCCAGAAATTGGCGCGCGGGCGCCGGGGTCTCTGAATTTCACCTTTGATTGGAAGTATATTTGGGAAATTACTTTACGCGCGGGCGCAATAGCGCATCGAGCCAGAACGCCACGGCAGGCGTCCGGCCCATTTCAAACACGCCGGGAACATCCCTCGGGCGAATGTCCCGCAAGGCGCCCCTGCCCCCGCCCTCAGCCCTCGAAATCCGGCCGGTCGCGGGTCAGCACCCGCTCCACCTCCGTTCGGCTCACCGGCTCGAACCCCATGCGCTGGTAGAGGGGCAGCGCCCGCGGATGGTCCAGCGAGCAGGTGTTGACGGTCATCCTCTCCACCCCCTCGCGGTCCCAGCCGATGCGCACCGCCTCGCCCAGCAGCCACTTGCCGTAGCCGCGGCCCAGCACCTCGGAGGAGATGCCGAAATAGGCCAGGTCGCACACCCCGTCCTCGCGCCAGTCCAGCAGGAAGAAGCCCGCCGGCCAGCCCTCGTAGAGCATGGAGAAGAGCGCCACGTCCCGGTCGTGCAGGAAGGCCCGCAGCTCCCCGGGGTCGTCGTGATGCCGGTCGGTCCACTCGAAATCCCGCCCGACATGGTCGTACAGGTATCGGAAGTAGTCCACCGGCGGATGCTCCGCCCGGATCAGCGAGGTCAGCGGCCCCGCCGGCTGCGGCGGGAACGGCCCGGCCGGGCGATGCGGCATCTCCAGCCAGGTGATCGCGACCGTCACCCTCTCTCCCGCCTTCGCGCTCATTTCGCAGGCCCCGTCTCGATCGCGAGGTCCGGAAAGGCGCCCCATTCGGACCACGAGCCGTCATAGACCGAATGCTGCCGGTGCCCGATCCGCTCCAGCGCCAGCGCCAGCACGCAGGCGGTCACGCCCGAGCCGCAGGTGGCGATCACCGGGCGCGACAGGTCCACGCCGGCGCCCTCGAAGGCCGCGCGCAGCGCCTCGGGCGCCTTCATGGTCCCGTCGTCGTTGAGCAGCGCCCGGTAATGAACGTTGCGCGAGCCGGGGATATGCCCCGCGCGCAGCCCCTGCCGCGGCTCCGGCGCCTCGCCGCGGAAGCGTTCGGGGGATCGCGCGTCCACCACCTGCTCCCGCCCCAGCTTGATCGCGGCCGCGACCTGGGTGACGTCCTTGACCAGCCGCGCGTCGCGCCGGGCGACGAAATGCCGGTCCCGCGGCACCGGCGCGAAGTCCTCCACCGGCCGGCCCTCCGCCACCCATTTCGGCAGCCCGCCGTCCAGCACCGCCACGTCCTTGTGCCCGAACAGGCGGAACATCCACCAAACCCGCGCGGCCGAGAACAGGCCGCTGGCGTCATAGACCACCACCCGGTGCCCGTCCCCGATCCCCATGGCGCGGATGCGGGAGACGAACTTCTCCGGCGGCGGCGCCATGTGGGGCAGGTCCGAGCGGCTGTCGGAAATCTCGTCGATGTCGAAGAACCGGGCGCCGGGGATATGCGCCTCGGCGTATTCCGCCTTCGGGTCGCGCCCCTCGCCGGGCAGGTGATAGGAGCCGTCGAGCACCTTGACGTCCGGCGCCTCCAGATGCTCCGCCAGCCAGGCGGTGGAGACGAGAAGCTGCGGATCGCTCTCGGACATGGACGGGCCTCCTCGCAGGGGGCCCGGCGCGGGGGCCGGGCCGGACGCGCTCCGCTTAGCGCCTGACGCATGGGCGGATCAATCCTCCAGGTGCAGGTTCACCCGGCGGTTGCGCTTGCCCTTCTTCTCGATCTTGCCGATGCGCACCCGCCCGATTTCGGCGGTGGAGCGGACATGCGTGCCCCCACAGGGCTGCAGGTCCACCGGCGGCTCGCCGGCCCCGATGCGCACCAGCCGCACCTGCCCCTGCCCCATGGGCGGCTTGACGGACATGGTCTTCACCAGCCCCGGATTGGCCTCCAGCTCCGCGTCCGTGATCCACTCGTCGGTGACGGGATGGTCCTCCGCGATCAGGGCGTTGAGCCTCTCTTCCAGCGCCTCCCTGTCCTCCGGCGCCTCGGGCATGTCGAAGTCCAGCCGGCTCTTCTCCGCCCCGATCTGCCCGCCCGTGACGGGCAGCGGGATGACGACCGAGAGCAGGTGAAGGGCGGTGTGCATGCGCATGTGCCGCCGCCGGCGGTCCTCGTCCACGCGCTGGACGACCTCCGCGCCGACCTCGGGCGGCGTCTCGCCCTCGGCCAGCGCCAGCGCCGCGGCGCGGCCCGACTTGACCGTGTCCGCCACCCGCAGGGTCCGCCCCCCGACTTCGATCTCCCCGGTGTCGCCCGGCTGGCCGCCGCCGGCGGGGTAGAACAGGCTGCGGTCGAGGATCACCCGCCCCTCCCCGTCCACGGCGACCACCTTCGCGGGCCCCTCGAACATGTGGGAATAGTCCTGGTAGAGTGGCAGCTGCTCGGCCTCGGTCATGCTCGTTCCTCCGTCTGCGTCATTCGGGGTCGCCCGGCGCGATGTCCCCGCTCTCCGGCCCCGAGGGCGCGCGCGGCGCCGACTGGGGGGAGGCGGGCGAGGCGCCCTCCGCGCTCGGCGGCGGCGCGGCGGGGCGCAGGGCGGCGCCCAGCTGGTCCGCCTCGCGGACATGCAGCGCGCGCTGGGCCATGGGGATCTCGATGCCGGCCTCGCGCAGCCGGCGCTCGATCTCGAAATACATGTCCGACTGCACGTGGAAGATCAGGTTCACGTCGCGCAGGATGACGCGCGACTCGAACAGCATCCCGTTCTCGCCAAAGCCCGCGAACATGATCAGCGGCGGCGGATAGCGCAGCACCCGCGACTCCGCGCGCGCAATCTCGGTCAGGATGCGCTCCACCTCCCGCGTGTCGCTGCCGAAGGCCACCGGAATGCGCAGGATCAGCCGGCCGATGTTGTTGTTGTGGGTGTAGTTGACCACCTTGCCCGAGATCAGGTCGGAGTTCGGCAGGAACAGGACCGAGCGGTCGAAGGTCTCGATCTGGGTGGCGCGCACCGAGACGCGCTTGACCAC
>JBNJGE010000197.1:0-6715 GCA_051747505.1 Pseudomonadota bacterium
TACGAGGACCCGCGCCTGACCGGCACCCCGACCCTGATCGTCAACGGCTCCAAGATCGAGGCGCCGAGCTTCGACAACATCTCCGCGGCCGTGGAGGCGGAGCTGGACTGACAACGCGAGGCGCCGCCGCCGCCGCCGCGAAGGGCCCGCCCCGGCGGGCCCTTCCTGCATTCCGGGCGCCGCGATCGCTTGGGTCCTCGCCTTTCGTGAACACAACATGCTGGGGCGCACCGCTTGACCTTGGGCCTTGGCGCCCGGATGCTTCCAGAAAGCGACTCGGCAGGGCCAGGCGATGCATTTCACCCGACTGCGGCTTCAGGGCTTCAAGAGCTTCGTGGACCCCACGGAGCTCGTCATCGCGCCCGGCCTGACGGGCGTCGTCGGCCCCAATGGCTGCGGCAAGTCCAACCTGCTGGAGGCGCTGCGCTGGGTGATGGGGGAGACCTCGCCCAAGTCCATGCGCGGCGAGGGGATGGAGGACGTCATCTTCGCGGGCGCCGAGACCCGGCCCGCCCGCGGCTTCGCCGAGGTCGCCATCCATATCGACAACTCCGACCGCACCGCGCCCGCGGAGTTCAACAAGGCCGACCAGCTTGAGATCATCCGGCGCATCACGCGCGACGCGGGCTCCGCCTTCCGCCTGAACGGCAAGGAGATCCGGGCGCGCGACGTGCGGATGCTGTTCGCCGACGCCTCCACCGGGGCCCATTCCCCTGCGCTGGTCCGTCAGGGCCGCATCTCGGAGCTGATCAACGCCAAGCCCAAGGCGCGCCGCGCGATCCTGGAGGAGGCCGCGGGCATCGGCGGGCTCTACCAGCGCCGGCACGAGGCGGAGCTGAAGCTGAAAGCCTCCGAGGACAACCTGGCGCGGGTGTCCGATGTGCTGGAGAAGCTGGACGACCAGCTGACCCAGCTCGCCCGGCAGGCCCGGCAGGCGGCGCGCTACCGCGAGCTCGCCGCCGACCTGCGCCGGGCCGAGGGGCTGCTGCTCTGGCTGCGCTGGCGCGAGGCGGAGGCGGAGCGGGCCGAGGCCGAGGGGCGCCTGCGCGAGGCGGTCGCCGCGGCGGCCGCGGCCGAGCGGGAGGCCTCCGAGAAGGCCCGCCTGCGCGGCGAGGCCGAGGAGGCCCTGCCGCCCCTGCGGGAGGAGGATGCCGTGGCGTCGGCCATCCTCCAGCGCCAGCTTGTCGAGCGTGACCAGATCGACGAGCGGCTGCGCCAGGCGGCCTCCGACATCCAGCGGCTGGAGGCGCGCGGCGCGCAGCTCGAAAAGGACCTGGAGCGCGAGAGTGGGCTGGCCGGCGACGCCGACGAGAGCGTGGCGAGGCTCTCGGAGGAGGCCGCGGAGCTGGCCCATGCCCAGGAGGGGCAGGAGGCGCGCGAGGCCGAGGCCGACGAGGCCGCCCGCGCCGCGACGGCGAAGCTGGAGGCCGACGAGGGGGAGCTGGACCGCCTGACCGGCGACGCCGCCCGCCTTGCCGCCCGCCACCAGTCCGCCCGCAACCGCGTGGAGGAGGCCCGCCGCGCCGCCGAGAAGGCGGAGGCCGAGCGCGCCAAGGCCGAGGACGGCGTGCGCAGCCTCGCCGAGGGGATCGGGGAGGCGGAGACTGCGCTCTCGCAGGCGGCTGAGGCCGCGGAGACGGCCCGGGCCGAGGCGGCTGCGGCCGAGACGGCGCTGACCGAGGCCGAGACCGAACGGGCCGACGCCCAGCAGGCGGAAGCGGAGACGCGCGCCGCGTCCTCCTCCGCCGAGGGCGAGGCGAGCGCGTTGCGCGCGGAGGCCGAGGCGCTGGAGCGCATGCTCTCGCGCGACGAGGGGGCCGAGGGACAGCTTCTCGACCGGCTGGAGGTCTCGCCCGGCTACGAGGCCGCGCTGGGCGCGGCGCTGGGCGAGGACCTGCGGGCGCCGGAGGTCGGCGAGGCGGGCGCCGGCTGGCGCGCGCTGGAGGACTATGCCGAGCCGCCTGCGCCCCTGCCGGGCGGCGCACGGCCGCTGGCCGAGCATGTGCGCGCGCCTGCGCTGCTGTCGCGCCGGCTGGCGCGGATCGGGGTCGTGGAGGCGTCGGAGGGCGACCGGCTGCAGGCGGAGCTCGCCCCCGGCCAGCGGCTGGTCAGCCTCGAAGGCGACCTGTGGCGCTGGGACGGCTGGCGGGCGGGGGCCGATGACGGCTCCTCCGCCGCCGCGCTGCGGCTGCAGCAACGCAACCGCCTCGCCGCCCTGCGCGAGCAGCTGGAGGCGGCGGCGGCGGCCGCGGAGGACGCGAAGGCCGCGCATGAGGAGGCCCGGGCGCGCCTCGCCGGTGCGACGGAGGCCGATGGGAAGGCGCGGACGGCCCGCAAGCAGGCCGACGCCAGGGCGGCCGAGGCCGAGCGGGCGCTGAGCAAGGCGGAGGGGGAGCTGGAGCTTCGCCGCTCCCGCCACGCGGCGCTGACGGACTCGCTGGAGGCGCGCGCGCAGGAGGCGAAGGCGGCCCGCGCCGCGCTGGAGGAGGCCGAGGCCGCCGCGGCGGAGCTGGAGGACCTGGAGAGCGCCCAGGCCGCGGCGGAGGCCGCCAAGGCGGTCGTCTCCGAGGCCCGGGCCGCCATGCTCGCCGCCCGGGCCGCCGCGGACGAGCGCCGGCGCGAGGGCGAGACGCGGCGCAAGCGCCTGTCGGAGATCGAGCGCGAGCAGGCCGGCTGGCGCCGCCGCAAGGAGAGCGCGGGGGCGCGCATCGCCGAGCTTGAGGCGCGGATCAAGGAGACGGCGGAGGAGCTCGCCCAGGCCCGCGAAGCGCCCGAGGCGCTGGAGACCCGCCGTCACGAGCTGGTCGAGGCCATCGCGAAGGCCGAGGCCCGCTGCAAGGCCGCCGGCGACGCGCTCGCCGCCGGGGAGGCCGCCCTGCGCGCCGCCGACCAGGCCCAGCGCGAGGCCGAGCGCGCCGCCGGCGAGGCCCGCGAGGCCCGCGCCCGGCTGGAGGCGCTGGCCGAGGGCGCCGCCGGACGCGTGGCGGAGGCGGAGGCGCGCATCCGCGAGGAGGCGGAGTGCAGCCCCGCGGAGCTGGCCGGGAAGATCGGGGCCGACGCGGAGCGCGCCCCGAAGGCCGAGGACGTCGAGCTCGAGATCGTCAACCTGCGCCGCAAGCGCGACGCGCTGGGCGCGGTCAACCTGCGCGCGGAGGAGGACGCCGAGGAGCTGCGCGCCGAGCGCGACGGGCTGGAGGCGGAGAAGACGGACCTCGAGGCCGCCATCGCTAAGCTGCGCCAGGGCGTGGCCAGCCTGAACTCCGAGGGCCGCAAGCGCCTGCTCGCCGCCTTCGACGAGGTGAACGCCAACTTCGCCCAGCTCTTCACCCGCCTCTTCGGCGGCGGCGCGGCCGAACTGGTGCTGGTCGAGAGCGACGACCCGCTGGAGGCGGGGCTGGAGATCATGTGCCAGCCTCCGGGCAAGAAGCTCTCCACCCTCTCGCTCCTCTCGGGCGGCGAGCAGACCCTCACGGCGCTGTCGCTGATCTTCGCGGTGTTCCTGGCCAACCCCTCGCCCATCTGCGTGCTCGACGAGGTCGACGCGCCGCTCGACGACGCCAACGTCACCCGCTTCTGCGACCTGCTGGACGAGATGCGCAGCCGCACCGCCACCCGCTTCCTGCTGATCACCCACCATGCGCTGACCATGGCGCGCATGGACCGGCTGTTCGGCGTGACCATGGGCGAGCAGGGCGTCAGCCAGCTCGTTTCCGTGGACCTGGAGAAAGCCGAGGAGATGGTGGACGGCTGATCCGCCGGGCCGCGTCTGGCCATCCGTTCCCGCGGGCGCCATGACTGCGCCGGGCGACCCGCGCCCCTGGACCCCGCGGCGGAGGAGAGATGCTGGCCATCCCGTTCCCGAACATCGACCCCACGGTCTTCGAGCTGGAGGTCGGCGGCTTCACGCTGGCCCTGCGCTGGTACGCCCTGGCCTATATCGCCGGGCTGGTGCTGGGCTGGCGCTACGTCGCCTGGCTGATGCGCCGCCCCGCGCTGTGGCGCGGGGAGCCGCCGATGAGTTCGGCGGAGACCGAGGATCTGCTCACCTGGATGGTGCTGGGCGTCATCGCGGGCGGGCGGCTGGGCTTCGTGCTCTTCTACCAGCCGGGCTACTACCTGGCGCATCCGCTGGAGATCCCGGCGATCTGGCAGGGCGGCATGTCCTTCCATGGCGGTTTCCTGGGCGTGATCCTCGGCGTCGTCGCCTGGTGCCGCGTCAAACGCCGGCCGATGATGGAGGTCGGCGACGCGGTCGCCGCCGCCGCGCCCGTCGGGCTTCTGCTGGGGCGCATCGCCAATTTCATCAACTCGGAGCTCTGGGGCCGGACGACGGATCTGCCCTGGGGCGTGATCTTTCCCAATGGCGGGCCGGTCCCGCGCCATCCCTCCCAGCTTTACGAGGCGGTCCTCGAGGGGGCGCTGCTTTTCGTGCTCCTGTGGTGGCTCGCCACCCGGCGGGGCTGGCTGAAGACGCCCGGCGCGCTGGTCGGGATGTTCCTGATCGGCTACGGCGCGGCGCGAACCTTCGTGGAGCTCTTCCGCCAGCCCGACGCCTTCTACCAGACGCCGGAGAACCCGCTGGGCTTCGCCTGGCAGTGGGGGCCGGAGGCCGGGCTGACCATGGGGCAGCTCCTCTCCGTCCCGATGATCCTGATCGGGCTGGCGATGCTGGTCGCCGCGCGGCGCGGACGCTGGGCGCGGGCGTGAGCGCGCTTTCCGGGATCATCCGGCGGCGCATCGCCCAGCAGGGGCCGATGCCGCTGGCCGAATACATGGGCCTGTGCCTCGGCCATCCGGAGCACGGCTACTACGCCACGCGCGACCCGCTGGGCGCGGGCGGCGACTTCACCACCGCCCCCGAGGTCAGCCAGATGTTCGGGGAGCTGCTGGGCCTCTGGCTCGTCCATGTGTGGCAGCAGATGGGCGCGCCCGCCCGCGTCGTGCTGGCCGAGCTGGGCCCGGGGCGCGGAACGCTGATGGCCGACGCCCTGCGCGCGGCGGAGCGGGTTCCCGGCTTCCTGTCCGCGGCCGAGCCGTGGCTGGTGGAGACCAGCCCCGCCCTGCGCGCCCGGCAGGCGGAGACGCTGTCCGGCCGCGGCGCGCGCTGGGCCGACCGGCCGGAGGACCTGCCCGAGGGCCCGCTGCTCCTGGTCGCCAACGAGTTCTTCGACGCGCTGCCCATCCGCCAGCTCGTTCGCGCCCGCGGACGCTGGCGCGAACGGGTCGTGGGGCTGGAGGGCGAGCGGCTGGTTCTCGGCCTCGGCGCCGTGGTCCCGTGGGAGGAGGAGGCGCCCGAGGGCGCGGTGCGCGAACTCTGCTCCGCCGCCGAGGGGGTGGCGCGCTGGCTGGGCGCCCGGCTCGCCGCGGCCGGGGGCGGGGCGGTCATCGTGGATTACGGCTATCTTTCCCGCTCCGCCGAGGGGGGCGACACCTTCCAGGCGGTGCGCGGCCACGCTTATGCGGACCCGCTGGAGGCGCCGGGGGAGGCCGACCTGACGGCGCATGTGGATTTCGCCGCGCTCGCCCGCGCCGCGGCGGAAGGCGGCGCGCAGGTCTGGCCCGCCGTGACGCAGGGCCTGTTTCTCGAACGGCTGGGCGTAACCGAGCGGGCGCGGGCGCTGGCCCGGGCGGCGTCCGGCCCGGGGGCGGCGTCCCCCCCGCCCGCCCCCGCCACCACCGGGCCGGACGCCGCCCCGTCCGCGGATCCCGTGGAGGCGATCATCGCCGCTCATCGCCGCTTGACCCATCCCGAGGAGATGGGCGAGCTGTTCAAGGTCTTCGCCCTGACGGGGCCGGGCCAGCCCCGCCCGCCGGGCGTCTGAGCGGGAGGCGCGCATGTCGGAACCCGAGATCCTGACAGCCCCCGAACTCGCCCGCGGGAACGGCGCGCGCCACGCCTTCTTCAGCCGCCGGGGCGGAGTCTCCGAGGGCGTCTGGGCCGGGCTGAACTGCGGCGCCGGCTCGCAGGACGCGCCGGAGGCGGTGGCCGAGAACAAGGCCCGCGCCGCCGCCGCCATGGGCGTGGCGCCTGAGCGGATGCTGTTCCTCCACCAGGTGCATTCGGCGCGCGCCGTGCCCGTCTCCGGCCCCTGGCGGGATCCGGAGGACCGGCGCGCGGACGCGATGGTGACCGCCGAGCCGGGCCTCGCCCTCGCCGTGCTCACCGCCGACTGCGCGCCGGTCCTGCTTATGGACCCGCAGGCGCGGGTGATCGGCGCCGCCCATGCCGGCTGGCGCGGGGCGCTGGACGGCGTGCTGGAGGCCACGCTGGAGGCCATGCAGACCCTCGGGGCCGAGCCGGGGCGCTTGCGCGCCGCGATCGGCCCCTGCATCAGCCAGGCGGCCTACGAGGTGGGGGAGGAGTTCCTGGAGGACTTCACCATCGACGACCCCGAGGCCGCGATGCACTTCGCCGGCGGCCCGAACGGACGGCCCATGTTCGACCTGCCGGCCTACTGCCTGCGCCGCCTGCGGGCGGCGGGCGTGGCGGATGCGGGCTGGATCGGCCGCTGCACCTATGGCGACGAGGACCGCTTCTATTCGAACCGCCGGGCGCTGCACCGGGGCGAGCCGGATTACGGGCGGCTGGTCTCGGCCATCGCGCTGGACTGAACATCTAGTGGTTTGACCGCGACGGATGAGTCCTGATTGCGGATTCCGTCGAAGCGCGTCGCATGCGAGTCTGCGGCATGCGCACGGGAATATCCATCACGCT
>JBNJGE010000198.1:0-6688 GCA_051747505.1 Pseudomonadota bacterium
AAGATCGGGCTGGTGACGGCGGCGGCCTCGGGCATGGGGCGCGCGGGGGCCCTGCGCTTCGCGGCCGAGGGGGCGGCGGTCGGCGTCGCCGACCGCGACGCGGAGGGCGCGGCGGCCGTCGTCGCGGAGATCGAGGCGGCGGGCGGCCGGGCCGTGGCGCTGGACGGGGACCTGCGGGATGCGGGCCGCGCGAAGGCGATCGTCGAGGAGACGGTCGGGGCCTTCGGGGGGCTCGACTTCCTGTGGAACCATCTGGGGCATCCGGGGCCGGCGCGGGTGGAGGGGATGGCGCAGGAGGATCTCGACCTGGCGGTGGACCTCAACCTGCGCTCGGTCATGGCGACGACGGAGGCGGCGATCCCGCATATGCGGGCGCGCGGGGGCGGGTCGATCCTGTTCACGTCCTCCACCGCGGGGTTGATCGGGTCGCGGCATTCGCCCGTCTATTCGGCGATGAAGCACGGCGTGGTGGGCTTCGCGAAGGCGCTGGCGATCCGGCTGGCGGCGGACGAGATCCGGGTGAACGCGGTGTGCCCGGGGCCCGTCGAGACGCCGATGTTCCACGTCTTCGGCTCGCGGCCCGACGCGGAGCCGAAGAGCCTGGAGGAGGTGCGGGCGAACGCGCTGTCGGTGGTGGCGCTGCCGCGGCTGGGAAAGCCGGAGGAGGTGGCGAACGCGGCGCTGTTCCTGCTCTCCGACGAGGCGTCCTACATCACGGGGGCGGCCCTGCCGGTGGACGGCGGCGCGACGGCGAAATGAGCGGGGGCGTGCACTGGGAGGTCCATGGGCCGGAGGGCGCGCCCCCGCTGCTGATGGTGCACGGCTTCCTGTCGAGCCGGGCGCAGTGGCGGGCGAATCTGGACGGGCTCGCGGGGCCGTTCCGGGTGGTGCTGGTCGAGCTGCTGGGGCATGGCCGCTCGGCGGCGCCGCGGGACCGGGCGGCCTATGAGCCGGCGGCCTATCACGCGGTCTTCGAGGCGATCCGCCGGGAGCTGGGCGCGGAGCGCTGGGCGGTCTGCGGGCAGAGCTTCGGGGCGGCGCTGACGCTGGGCTACGCGCTGGACTATCCCGAGCGGGTGAGCGCGCAGGTGTTCTGCAACTCCAACGCCGCCTTCCGCGACTTCGCCTCGCCCGAGCAGCTGGCCTCGACCCGGGCGCGGGCCGGGGACATCCGGGCGGGCGGGCGCGCGGCGATCCGGGCGCAGCCGATGCACCCGGCCAACGCCAAGCGCTTTCCCGAGGCGGTGCGCGCGGAGCTGGCGGCGGATGCGGAGCTGATCGACCCGGAGGGGGCCTCGCTGTCGCTGGAGATCACGCTGCCCCGGGCGGGGGTGCGGGAGCGGATGCGCACGAACCGCACGCCTGTGCTGATGGTCAACGGGCGCTGGGAGAAGAAATTCCAGCCCCACGCCGACTGGGCCGAGCGCAACGTGCCGCGGCTGCGCCGGACGGACCTGGAGGGCGGGCATTCGATCAACGTGGAGCAGGCGGAGGCTTTCGACGCGGCGGTGATCGAGTTCCTGACGGACCGGGTGTGAGGGGCGCGGGGCGGGCGTGCCAATCGGGATGAAGAGCCGGTATGGGGTCTCGGCGGAGAGCCTCACTTAACGCATGCGTAAAGTACTTCCCAAGTATACTTTCCAATCAAAGGTGAAATTCCGAGCCGCCGGCGATTGCGCGCCAATTTCTGGCGCGCTCGCACTGCCGTCATCGTTTGCGCGCCGGGGCGCACGGGACGTGGGCAGCCACGCCTCACTCCGGCCCGGCGACGGAGCCGGTGTGCAGGAGGGGGGCGGCCTGTTCGGCGTCCGGGGCCTCCATGAGGGAGGCGACGCGCTCCAGCGAGGCGACGATCATGGCCTGCTCCCAGTCGGGCAGGGCGTCGAAACGGGCGGCGAAGCGGACCTGCAGGGGGTCGGGGGCGGCGTCCACGGCCGTGGCGCCGGCCTCGGTGAGCGAGAGCCAAAACTGGCGGCGGTCGGTGGTGCCGCGCTGGCGGCGCAGCAGGCCGCGCTGCTCCAGCTTCTCGATCAGGGCGGTGGCGGTGGCCTGGGCGACGCCGACGCGCTGGGCGATGGTCTTGGGCGTGGCCTCGCCGTCGCGCAGCACCTCCAGCACCATGAGCTGGGGGGTCGTCAGGCCGGTGACGCGGGTGAGCGTGCGCGCCGAGGTTTCGGTGGCGCGCAGGATGCGTCGCAGGGCGACAAGGCTGCTCTTGAGACGGTCTTGCATGTCCGGGGCTTCCGAAAGGGTGGCGCGCGGAGTTTCGCGCATGCGCGCGGGCGGGGCAAGGGAGGCGCTTCGGGAATCGAAGGGGTTTCGTTCATCCGACGGGCAGAAATTCAGCATCCGAACATTCCTTCGCTCGCCCCTGAGGCGAAAATGTCCTGCAAGGCGCTGAAAACAGGGGGGCAATCCGTCAAGGATGGAATTTTCGGGCAGGTGATGCTTCGGGGTTGAAAATAGTTTTGCGGCCCGTATCTTTCGGGGTGCGAGCAAAAAAGCAGATGGACCCATGTCGATCACACGCCACAAATCGCCGACCCGAGCGCGCGCCCCGCAGCCCGAGTTCCGCATGCCGACCTCCGAGGACGGCGCCGCGGTCTGGAAGCTGATCAAGGACTGCGCGCCGCTGGACCGCAATTCGCTCTACTGCAACCTGCTGCAGTGCGACCACTTCGCCGACACCTGCGTCGTGGTCGAGCTGGAGGGGGAGATCGTGGGCTGGGTGTCGGGCTACATCGTGCCCGACCAGACCGACACGCTCTTCGTCTGGCAGGTGGCGGTGTCCGAGAAGGCGCGCGGCCTCGGCCTCGCTCGGCGGATGATCGACCACATCCTGGATCGCGAGGTCTGCGAGGGGGTGGAGAAGATCAACACCACCATCACGCGCGACAACGCCGCGAGCTGGGCCCTGTTCCGCTCCGTCGCCGCGCGCCGGGAGGCGCCGCTCGAGCGGGACGCCCACTTCACCCGCGACGACCATTTCGAGGGGCGGCACGACACCGAGTACATGGTCACCATCGGCCCCTTCGGCGCCGAGGCCATGAAGCAGGCCGCCGCCTGATCCGCGAGAGCGCCGCGCGCGCCGCATGAGGCGGCGCGCGCCCCCGCGGACGAACAAGCCAATCGAGGACAGCATGACCCATACCGTTTCCGACATCTACGGACGTCGGGAGTCGGAGGTGCGCAGCTACAGCCGCTCCTTCCCGACGACCTTCGTCAAGGCCCGCAACGCGATCCTCACGGACGCCGACGGGACTGACTACATCGACTTCCTGGCCGGCTGCTCGTCGCTGAACTACGGGCACAACGACCCGGACATGAAGGCGGCGCTGGTCGAGCATATCGAGCGCGACGGGATCTCCCACGGGCTCGACATGCACACCGACGCCAAGACGGCCTTCCTGGAGGCGTTCGAGAAGATCGTGCTCGAACCCCGCGGGATGGACCACAAGGTGATGATGACAGGGCCGACCGGCACCAACGCCGTCGAGGCGGCGATGAAGCTGGCGCGCAAGGTCACCGGGCGCGAGAACATCGTCGCCTTCACCAACGGCTTCCACGGCATGACCATGGGCGCGCTGGCCGCGACCGGCAACGCCGGCAAGCGCAACGGCGCGGGCATGGCCCTGTCGGGCGTGCAGCGCCTGCCCTATGAGGGCGCCTTCGGGGAGGGCGTGGACACGCTCGCCCAGATCGAGGCGATGCTGGACAATCCCTCCAGCGGCCTCGACAAGCCGGCGGCCTTCCTGCTGGAGCCCGTGCAGGGCGAGGGCGGGCTGAACGCTGTGAGCCGGGAGTGGCTCGAGGGCCTCGACCGGATCGCCAAGAAGCACGGCATCCTGCTGATCCTGGACGACATCCAGGCCGGCATCGGGCGCACGGGCACGTTCTTCTCCTTCGAGGAGATGGACGTGACGCCGGACATGATCCCGCTGGCCAAGTCGCTCTCGGGCATGGGGCTGCCCTTCGCGGTGCTGCTTCTGAAGCCGGAGCTGGATGTCTGGAAGCCGGCCGAGCACAACGGCACCTTCCGCGGCAACACCCACGCCTTCGTCACCGCGCGCGTGGCGCTGGAGAAGTTCTGGGCCGAGCGCGGCGCCTTCGAGGGCGAAATCCGCGAGAAGGCCGGGCTGCTGGAAGAGCGGCTGGAGCGCATCGCGGCCATGGTCGAGGGCGGCCGGCTGAAGGGCCGGGGCTTCATGCGCGGCGTTGACGTGGGCTCGGGCGAGCTCGCGGAGGCGATCTGCGCGGAGGCCTTCGCGAACGGCCTGATCATCGAGACCTCGGGCGCTTATGACGAGGTGGTCAAGGTGCTCGCGCCGCTGACCATCGAGCGCGAGACGCTGGCCCGCGGGCTGGATATTCTCGAGGCCGCCGCCGCCAAGGTGACGGGCGCCGCCCGCCTGGCCGCCGAGTGAGGAGACAGACATGATCATCCGCGACCTGAACAAGTGCCGGGGCACCGAGCGCGAGGTGAGCGCAGAGCGGTGGAAGTCCATCCGCCTGCTGCTGGCCGATGACGGGATGGGGTTCAGCTTCCACATCACCATCATCGAGGGCGGCAGCGAGCACAGCTTCCACTACAAGCACCACTTCGAGAGCGTCTACTGCGTCTCCGGCGAGGGCGAGATCGAGGACCTGGCCACCGGCGAGGTCCACCAGATCAGGCCGGGGGTGATGTACGCGCTCGACAAGCACGACAAGCACACCGTGCGCGCGCGCAGCGAGCTGGTGCTGGCCTGCTGCTTCAACCCGCCGGTGACGGGCACGGAGGTCCATCGCGAGGACGGCTCCTACGCCCCGGCGGGCGAGGCCTGAGGGGTCCCGCGCCCGCCGCGTTTCGAGACAATGCCCGCCGGCCCCGCATGGCCGGCGGGCGCAGACCCCGAGGGGACGCTCAAGTGACCCGCAACGACCCGAATTCCCACACCGTCGAGAAGATCGGCGGCACTTCCATGAGCCGCGCGCGAGAGCTGCTGGACGGCCTGTGGATCAACGGCCGCTCCGAGGAGGAGATCTACAGCCGGATCTTCGTCGTCTCCGCCTTCGGCGGCATCACCGACCTGCTGCTGGAGCACAAGAAGAGCGGGGCGCCCGGCGTCTATGCGCTGTTCTCCAACAACGACAGCGACCACGGCTGGTCGGACGCGCTGAATTCCGCCGCCGAGGCGATGAAGGCGGCGCATCACGGGATCCTGGACGACGCCGCCGACCTGCGCGACGCCGACGACTTCGTGCGCGAGCGCATCGAGGGCGCGCGCTCCTGCCTGATCGACCTGCAGCGGCTGTGCTCCTACGGGCATTTCCAGCTCGACCAGCACATGCTGACGATCCGCGAGCTGCTGTCGGGGCTGGGCGAGGCCCATTCGGCCTTCGTCACCGTGCTGCTGCTGCGCCGGCATAACGTGAACGCGCGCTTCGTGGACCTGACGGGCTGGCGCGACGAGAGCCAGCCGGACCTGGAGGAGCGCATCGCGCGTGGCCTCGACGACATCGACCTGACGCGCGAGCTGCCGATCGTGACCGGCTACGCCCAGTGCCGCGAGGGGCTGATGCGCGAGTTCGACCGGGGCTATTCCGAGGTCACGTTCAGCCGCATCGCCGCCCATACCGGCGCGGCGGAGGCGATCGTGCACAAGGAGTTCCACCTGTCCTCCGCCGATCCGAAGGTGGTCGGGGCCGACAAGGTGGTGAAGCTGGGGCGGACCAACTACGACGTGGCCGACCAGCTTTCCAACATGGGGATGGAGGCGATCCATCCGCGCGCCGCCAAGACGCTGCGCCAGGCGGGCATTCCGCTGCGCGTCACCAACGCCTTCGAGCCGCACGATCCCGGCACGCTGATCGACGCCGAGGCCGCCGACGAGGCGCGGGTGGAGATGGTCACGGGCCTCGGCGTGCTGTCGCTCGAGGTGTTCGAGCAGGACATGGTCGGGGTGAAGGGCTATGACGCCCGCATCCTGGAGGCGCTGACGCGGCACAATGTGCGCATCGTCTCCAAGAGCTCCAACGCCAACACGATCACGCATTACCTCGACGCCAACCTCAAGCAGGTGAAGCGCGCGGAGGCGGAGATCAAGAAGTCCTGTCCCGGCGCCGAGGTGACCACGCGCAAGATGGCGCTGGTCAGCGTGATCGGGCGCAGCCTGACGGGGCTGGGCGCCGCGCGGCGCGGCCTGACCGCGCTGGACGAGGCCGGCGTGCAGGTGCTGGCGCTGCAGGACAACGGGCGCGCGGTGGACGTGCAGTTCCTGCTGCCCAAGGACGCCGAGACGGACGGCATCCGGGCGCTGCACCGGGCGCTGGTGGAGGACACGGTTGCCCGCGGGCAGGCGGCCTTCGGCAAGACGGCCGGGGCGCTGTCGGCCGCCGCCTGACGGCCGGGAGTTCGGAGGGCTTTTCACGCCCCGGCGCGGCTGCGCCGGGGCGTTTTCCGTTGGGAGGCGCCAACGCGCCTCGCCTG
This sequence comes from Pseudomonadota bacterium, assembly GCA_051747505.1. Taxonomy (GTDB): domain Bacteria; phylum Pseudomonadota; class Alphaproteobacteria; order Rhodobacterales; family Rhodobacteraceae; genus Albimonas. The sequence goes on from JBNJGE010000198.1 coordinate 6,470, forward strand.
GCGGGGCATGGGAGGTTCGGGCTTCGGCCGTTTGTCTGCGCAAACGACGACGGCAATGCCGGCGCGCCAGAAATTGGCGCGCGGGCGCCGGGGGGGACTGAATTTCACTTTGATTGGTAAGTATACTTGGGAATTAGGGTCAGGACCCATAACGCCCTGAGGGATTCCCATGGCGACTTCGGCGTGATTCACTCCTATTGAGGAGGATGCGCCCATGAC
>JBNJGE010000199.1:0-6622 GCA_051747505.1 Pseudomonadota bacterium
CCCGCCCGGCGGCCCCGGGCCGGCAGGGCCGATCATTCGGGTTCCTTCCTTTCCAGTCTGCCCCGCCGTCAGCCGCCAAGGCAAGCCCCCGACCGGTCACCGGGACGCCCCGGGGCCTTCTCCTCACGCCACGCGGTCGCCCTTGCGGACCTGCGCCGCGCGGTTGTCCACGGCCGGGAGCATCTTCGCCGGGTCGCGCGTGACCACCACGTCGAGGATCGTCGGGCGGTCCCGCTCCGCCAGCCCTGCGCGGATGGCGGGGGCGAGGTCCTCCGGCCGCTCCACGCGTATGCCCTGGCAGTCGAAGCCCTCGGCGATGCGGGCGTAGTTCGTCTCGCGCAGGTCGGAGGACTGGTAGGCGCCCTCGCCGTACATCAGGTGCTGGAGGGCCTTCACGTAGCCCGAGGCGGCGTTGTTCACGACCATCAGCGTGAAGCCGAGATTCATGCGCCGGGCGGTCTCCAGCTCCCCCAGGGTCATGTTGAAGCCGCCGTCGCCGGTGATGCCGACCACGGGGGCGTCCTCGCCCAGCGCCCGCTTGCCCAGCACGGCGCCCATGCAGCCCGGCAGGCCGTAGCCGATGGAGGCGAAGCCGCGGTCGGGGACGAAGGCGCGGCCCGGGGCCTTGGTGTCGAACAGCAGCCCGCCCCAGTGCGCGGCGAAGCCGCCGTCGGCGATCAGCGCGGCGCCGGCGGGCAGGAGCCCGTTCAGCTCGTGCATCATGCGGGCCATGTTGATGGGGACCTCCTCCGAGGTCAGGCGGGGGTCGACGGAGCGGCGCCATTCGGCCATGCGCGCGGCGACGTCGTCGATATAGGGGGCGCGGGCCTGCGCCAGGCGGGGCGCGTCGCCGGACATCAGGCGGTGGAGGTCCTCGATGCTCTCGCGCACGTCGCCCCACAGGGCGAGCTCGGGCTCCAGCGTGCGGCCGAACTCCTCGGCGACGTTGTCGAGATGGATGACGCGGGCGCCCGGGCCGGGGACGGTGTAGCGCTTGGTGGCGATCTCGCCCAGCTTGCAGCCGACGACGAAGAGGAGGTCGGACTCCTCGATCAGCTTGTTGGCGATGCGGTCGTAGCGGCCGAACAGCCCGGCGTTGTGCCGGGAGGTGCAGGCGACGGCGCCCTTGCCCGTCATGGTGTGGGCGACGGGGATGCCGGTGGCCTCGGCGAAGGCGGCGACGGCGGAGGCGGCGCCTGAGAGGTGCACGCCGCCGCCGCAGAGCATCAGCGGGCGCTCGGCCTCCGCCAGCATGCGCGCGGCGCGCGCCGCGTCCTCCGCCGCGGGGCGGCAGCGCAGGGCGGGGATGGCGGCGCAGCGGGGGTCGCCCTCGAACTCGTCGGGGGCGAAGGAGGCCATCTCGTGGGCGATGTCCTCGGGCACCTGCAGGACCACGGGGCCCGGGCGGCCGGAGGTGGCGACGCGGAAGGCGCGGCGGGCCAGCTCCGGGATGCGGGCGATGTCCTCGACGCGGATGAGCTCCTTGCAGGCGGGGCGCAGGATCTCGGCCTGGCGGCATTCCTGGGTCATGTTCTTCCAGGAATGGGCGCGGTGGCTGTCGCCGGCGACGGCGATCATGGGGGTGCCGGCGTTCAGCGCCTCCACCAGCCCGGTGACGAGGTTGGTGGCGCCGGGGCCCAGGGTGGCGTCCACCAGCCCGACGCGGCCCGTCACCTTGGCGTAGGCGTCGGCGGCGAAGGCGCCGAGACGCTCGTCGTTGATCAGGCTGTGCTGGAGGCCGAGGCGGCGCGCGGCGTCGTAGAAGGGCAGCAGCTGGAAGCCGCCCATGCCGAACATCGGCCCGGCCTCATGCGCGATCAGCATCCGGGCGAGCGCCTCGCCCCCGGTCATCTGGTTGGGAAAGCTCACGGTCGGGTCCTTTCGTCAGATGCGGTAGCCCAGCGCCTCGGGCAGCCAGAGCGTGATGGCGGGGAAGGCGATGACGGCCAGCAGCGCCAGCGTCATGGACAGGATCAGCCACAGCGCCCAGGGCACGGTGGACTCGATGGGCACCCGGGCGATGCGGGCGGTCACCATCAGGTTCACGGCCACGGGGGGCGTGAACTGGCCGATGGCGATGTTCATGGCCATCAGCACCCCGAACCAGGTGAGGTTCCAGCCGAAGGCGGTGGCGATGGGCACCAGCAGGGGCAGGGCGATCAGGTAGATGGAGACGCCGTCGAGCACCATGCCCGCCAGCAGCAGCATGCCCATGACCAGAAGCAGGACCACGGTTCCGTCCTCGCTGAGCGCCAGGATCCCCTCGGCGGCCGCGTCGAAGCCGCCCAGCGTGGAGCCCGCCCAGGTGAAGAGGCCCGCGAGCGAGATGACGATCATGATGGCGGCCGAGGTCTCCGCGCTCTCGGCCAGCACGCGGTAGATGTCGCGCAGGCCCAGGCGGCGGTAGATCACCGTGCCGACGATGAAGCCGTAGCCTGCGGCGACGGCGGCGGCCTCGGTCGGGGTGAAAAGGCCGCTGCGCAGCCCGCCCAGGATGATGACGGGGGCCAGCAGGGCGGGGATGGCGTTGACGAGGCTGGGCCAGAAGGGCGGACGCTCGGCCGACTCCCCGACGCCGAAGTCGTGGCGGCGGCTGAGCAGGACGGAGGGCAGGATCACCGCCAACCCCGCCAGCAGGCCGGGGAAGATGCCCGCGGCGAAGAGCGCGCGCAGATCCATGCCCGGGACCATGATCGAGTAGATGATCAGCGCGATGGAGGGCGGGATCAGGATGGCGGTGGAGGCGGAGGCGGCGATCAGGCTCGCCGAGAAGGCGGGCGGGTAGCCGGCCCGGCGCATGGCGCCGATCATGATCGTGGCGACCGCCGCGGCGTCCGCGGGGCCGGAGCCGGACATGCCCCCCATGATCAGGCAGACCAGCGTGGCGACGACCGCCAGCCCCCCGCGCCGGCGTCCGACGATGGACTCGGCCAGTGTGACGAGGCGCGCGGCCACGCCCGACCGCTCGAACACCATGCCGGTGAGGATGAAGAGCGGGATGGCGATGAGCGGATACTTGGCGATGGAGGCGTAGGCGTTGGAGCCGACCATGGCGGCCATGGACGGGTCCAGCCCGACCACCACCGCCGCCACGCCCGCCAGCCCCAGCGCCACGGCGATGGGCGCGCCGACCAGCAGCAGGGCCGCGAAGCCCAGCAGGAGGACGAGGTTGCCGTCCATCAGCCCCGCCGCCCGCGCCAGCGGTCCCGCGCGAAGAGCAGCAGGCGCAGGACGATCCACACCGACAGGATCGGCGCCCAGACGGTGTAGATCCAGACCGGGTTGCCCAGGCCCGGCGAGGTTTCCTCGAAGCGGTAGTTGTCCCAGGCGAGCGTGCCGCCATGCCAGATCAGCAGGGCGAACATGACCAGCGAGGACAGGATCGCCAGCGCGTCGCAGACGCCGCGCAGCGTGCGGGGCAGGCGGTCGCGGAAGAAGGTCAGGCGCAGATGGCCGTTCTTGGCGAAGGCCGCGGCGGCGCCGATGAAGGTCATGAAGACCAGCAGGAAGACCGAGTATTCCTCGGTGAAGGCGAAGGAGGTGTCGGTGGCGTAGCGCACGATCACGTTGGCGAAGCTGATCAGGCAGATCAGCGCCATGGCCGCGGCGCCCAGCGCCTCGTCCAGGCGCAGGAGCGGCTGGGGGCGGGGCCCCTGCTCCTCGTCGTCGTCCTCGCGGGCGTGGTCTGCGTCGCTCACCGGGAAGCTCCCCCCTCGAAGGGCGGGAGGGCGGCGCGGGCCGCCCTCCGCGCCGGCCGGGTCAGCGGTTGGCGATGGACTCCTCGGCCATCTCGACCAGCTCGGGGCCGATCCGCTCCTTCCACTCGGCGTAGACCTCACGGGTCGCGTCGATGAAGGCCTGGCGCTCCTCGTCGGTGAGCTGGGTGACCTCGACGCCCATGGACTCGATGTCCTCGACCACGCTGCGGTCCTCGCCGACCAGCCCGTCGCGCGCCACCTCGATGCCGTGGGCGCCGGCCTCCAGCGCGGCCTGGCGCACGATCTCCTGATCCTCGGACGTGAAGGAGTTCCAGACCTCCTCGTTCACGGCGAAGATCAGGGGGTCGGCCACGTAGTGCCACTCGGTGACGTATTTCTGGCCGACCTCGTGCATCTTGGCGATGGTGTAGATGGTCAGCGGGTTCTCCTGCCCGTCCACGGCGCCGGTGGTCAGGGCGGGCTTCGCGTCGGCCCAGCTCATCTGGGTGGGGTTGGCGCCGAGCGTGGAGAAGATGTCGTTGAACAGCGGCGAGCCGACCACGCGCATCTTCAGGCCCTCGAGGTCCTCGGGCATCCGGATCGCACGCTTGGAGTTGGTCACCTCGCGGAAGCCGTTTTCCGCCCAGGCCAGCGGCACCACGCCCTTGTCGCGGATGATCTCGAACAGCCGCTCTCCGACCGGGCCCTGGGTCAGCGCGTCGAGCGCCGCGTAGTCGGGCATCAGGAAGGGCAGCGAGAACAGGTTGAGCTCCTTGATCTGCGGCGACCAGTTGATGGTCGAGCCCACGGCCATGTCGATGACGCCGCGGCGCATGGCGGTGAACTCCTTGGTCTGGTCGCCCGCGACCAGGGAGACGCCGGGATAGAGCTTCATGTTGATGCGCCCGTCGGTGCGCTCCTCCACCAGCTCCACCCATTTCGCGGCGGCGATGCCCCAGGGGAAGGGCTCGGGGACGACGGTCGAGACCTTGTACTCGTTCTTGTAGTCCTGCGCGGCGGCGGGGAGCGCGCCGCCCGCGATGACGGCGGCCGCGCCCGCGGCGGCCAGAAGCTGGGTCCAGATGGCCATGGTCGTTTCCTCCTTGTCGTGACCGGGTCGTCTTCTTGTTGTCCTCCTCCGCCTCAGCCCGCCGCGGCGGGCGCAAGGCCGAGCATCTCCCGCGCCGCCCCGGCGATGGCCGCGGGCGTGACGCGGACGCGGTCCTCCAGCGGAGGGGCGTAGCTGACCGGGATGCGCGGCGCCCCCAGCCGGCGGACCGGCGCCTTGAGATCGGCGTGCAGGCGCTCGGCGACCGTGGCGGCGATCTCGGCTCCGAAGCCGCCGGCGGCGACGGCCTCGTGCGCCACCAGCAGCCGCCCGGTGCGGCGCACGCTGTCGAGGACCGCCGCCCGGTCCCAGGGCCAGATCGTGCGCAGGTCGATCACCTCCGCCTCCGCGCCCTCGGCGGCGAGCGTCTCGGCCGCGCGCAGGGCGTCGTGGACCGTCGCCGACCAGCTCACCAGCGTCAGATCCCGCCCCGGGCGGGCGAGGCGCGCGCGGCCCAGCTCGGCGGCCGGGTCGGCGGGCAGGTCGCCGACCTCGCCCTCCAGCTGCCAGAGGTTCTTGTGCTCCATGAACACGACGGGGTCGTCGCAGCGGATGGCGCCGACCAGCAGCGTGCGCAGGTCCTCGGGCATCGCGGGGGTTACGACCACCAGCCCGGGGATATGCGCGTACCACGCCTCCAGCGACTGGGAGTGCTGGGCGGCGGAGGAGCGCCACATGCCGATCGGCTCGCGCACCACCATCGGCACGCGCGACTGGCCGCCGAACATGTAGCGCGCCTTGGCCGCCTGGTTGACCAGCTCGTCCACCGCGCACAGCGCGAAGTCGGAGAAGCGCATCTCCACCACCGGCCGGGTGCCCATCATGGCCGCGCCGACCGAGGCGCCGAGGATAGCGGACTCGGAGATCGGGGCGTCGGAGATGCGGTCCGGCCCGAACTCTTCCACCAGCCCGGCATACTGGCCGAACACCCCGCCGCGGCCGAGATCCTCCCCTACGGCCCAGACCAGCGGGTCGCGGCGCATTTCCTCGGCCAGCGCGAGGCGGGCGGCCTCGATATAGGTCATGCGGGTCATGCGCGGGCCTCCTCCCGGCGCGGGTCGCCCACGTCCTGCACGTCGGCATAGGCCAGCGCGGCGTCGGGCCAGGGAGCGGCCTTCGCCGTCTCGTAAGCCGCGCGCATCTCCGCCTCGGCCTGCGCGTCGGCGGCGTCGAGCTCCGCCGCCGGCACGCCGGCGGTCTCCAGCAGGGCGCGGAGGCGGGCGAGGGGGTCGCGCGTCCAGGCCTCCTCGACCTCCGCCTCGGGCCGCCAGGCGGCCTTGTCCACGCCGGTGTGGCCGGTCAGGCGGTAGGTCTTCGCCACGAGGAAGCGCGGCCGGCCGCGGCGGGCCTCGGCCAGCAGCTCGCGCGTGGCGGCCTCGACCTCCGGCAGGTCGTTGCCGTCCACCTCCACGGCCGGGATGCCCAGCGCCTCGGCCCGCGCGGCGGGGCCGGGGCCGGCGGTCATGTCCCGGGTGCGGGTGGAGGCGGCGAAGCCGTTGTCCTCGCACACGAACAGCACGGGCAGCTCGAACACCGCGGCCCAGTTCAGCCCCTCGAGGAACGGCCCGCGGTTGATCGCGCCGTCGCCGAACAGGCAGGCGACGGCGCGGGCCTCGCCGCGCAGCTTGATGGCATGGGCCGCGCCGGCGGCGATGTTGACGTTGGCGCCGACCACCCCGTTGGCGCCCAGCATCCCGACCTCGAAATCCGCGATGTGCATGGAGCCGCCCTTGCCCGAGCAGCAGCCCCCCGCGCGGCCGAACAGCTCCTGCATCATGGCGACGGGGTCGGCGCCCTTGGCCATGGTGTGCCCGTG
>JBNJGE010000200.1:0-6592 GCA_051747505.1 Pseudomonadota bacterium
CCGGGGCGGGGGGGGGGGGGGGGGGGGGGGGCCGGGGGCGCGCCCCGCCCCCCCCGCCCGCCCCTCACTCCGCCGCCTGCGCTCGCGCCTGCCGCTCCAGCGCCGCGCCCGGGTCGGCCAGCAGCCGCTTCACCCCGCGCGCCGCCTGCCGGATGCGCTGCTCGTTCTCCACCAGCCCCAGCCGCACGTAACCTTCCCCGTATTCCCCGAAGCCGATCCCCGGCGCCACCGCCACGCCCGCCTCGCGCAGCAGCAGCTTGGAGAACGCCATGGACCCCATCTCCCGGAACGGCTCCGGCAGCGGCGCCCAGGCGAACATGGTCGCCGGGGGCGCCGGAACCTCCCAGCCCGCGCGCCCGAACGCCTCCGCCAGCACGTCGCGCCGGCGACGATACACCTCCCGGATCTCCGCCACGCAGTCCTGCGGCCCGTTCAGCGCCGAGGCCGCCGCCACCTGGATCGGCGTGAAGGCCCCGTAATCCAGATAGCTCTTGATCCGCGCCAGCGCCCCGATCAGGCGCTCATTGCCCACCGCGAAGCCCATCCGCCAGCCCGGCATGGAATAGGTCTTGGACAGGGAGGTGAATTCGGCCGCCACCTCCCTCGCCCCCTCCACCTGAAGGATGGAGGGCGGCGGCGTCCCGTCGAAATAGATCTCCGCATAGGCCAGATCCGACAGCAGCCAGATGTCGTGCCGCTTCGCGAGCGCCACCAGCTCCCGGTAGAAGTCCAGGTCGCAGACCTGCGCCGTGGGGTTCGACGGGAAGTTCACCACCAGCGACGTCGGCGCCGGCACGGTGTGGCGGCAGGCCTGCTCCGCCTGCCGCAGATACGCCTCCCCGTCGAAGGCCCCGCCCGCCAGCGGAATGTGGCGCAGCGCGCCCCCCGCGATGATGAAGCCGTAGGGGTGGATCGGGTAGGAGGGCGAGGGCGTCAGAACCACGTCGCCGGGCGCCGTGATCGCCATCGCCAGGTTCGCCAGCCCCTCCTTGGAGCCCAGCGTCGCCACCACCTCCCGCTCCGGGTCCAGCTCCACCCCGAAGCGGCGCGCGTAATACCCCGCCTGCGCCCGCCGCAGCCCCGCGATCCCGGCGGAGGCCGAGTAGCGATGCGTGCGCGGCCTGCGCACCGTCTCCACCAGCTTCTCGACGATATGGGCGGGCGTGTCCGTGTCCGGGTTGCCCATGCCGAAATCGATGATGTCCATGCCTTCCGCGCGACACGCCGCCTTCAGCCGGTTCACCTCGGCGAAGACGTAAGGGGGCAGGCGCTTGATGCGGTGGAACTCGTCGGAGGGTCGGGGCATGGCGTCGGGTCCGGTCTGGCCGCGATGCGGGCGGTGATACCACGCCCGCCGGGGCGGAAAAGGGCGTTGCGGGGAAGTGCGGCGCCGAGGCCCTCGGGGCGCCTCCCGCGCCCGCCGCCTCAGCGCCCCCGAGCTCGGGCGCGCGCCGCCTCCAGCGCCGCCCGCTCGGCGGCCGGAATCACCGGCCCCGCCAGCCCCTCGGCCAGCGCCGCCTGCACGGCCGCCTGGCGCGTCAGGCTCTGAGCGATCTCAGCCCCGTCTCCGGGTCGGGCGCCGGCTCCGCCCCGGGCCCGGTCATCTCGGGAATGTCGGCCAGCCGCGGCCACTCCGCGCCCTCCGGCGCCTCCGTCTGCGGCAGGTCCAGCGCCGCGAAGGGCCCCATGCCGGTTCCGCAGGCGGCCAGCGGCCACAGCGCCAGCGCCAGCAGCGCCCCCCGGGCGCGCACACAGAATTTGGCGCTGTCATCTTTACCGTGCATGATGATCCGGACCATAACGCCGCCCGACCGGGCGCGCCAGTCGCCGCCCGCCCGCGCGGACCGCGCCGGAACCCGGACGCGAAAGGAGGCCCCGATGGACGACCGCGACGCCAGGCAGCCAGCCGACCCGACCGCCGAGGCCGCCGAATTCGCCGCCAACATGGCCAAGGTCATGGAGCAGAGCCAGGAGATCTGGATGCGCCTGCTGCGCTCCTCCATGGCCGAAGGCGGCAAGCCCATGTCCGCCGACCCCCTCAACGCCCTGCCCGTCTTCCAGGAGCTTCAGCAGGCCTTCCTCTCCCACCCCCAGGAGGTCGCCGAACGCTCCCTCGACCTCTGGACCCGGCAGGCGGAGCTGTGGCGCCGCGCCACCTCCCACTGGATGTCGGGCGAGGCGCCGGAGCCCGTCGCCCAGCCCCTCCGCGGCGATCGCCGCTTCAAGCACGACGCCTGGTCGCGCGACGGGGTCTTCGACTACATCAAGCAGTCCTACCTGCTCACCGCCGAATACCTGGAAAACCTCGCCGACGAGGTCGGCGAGGACCTCGAGCCCCGCGAACGCCGCAAGATCAACTTCCTCACCCGCCAGTGGGTCGAGGCCATGTCCCCCTCCAACTTCGCCGCCATGAACCCCGAGGTCCTCGAGGCCACCATCGAGGAGAAGGGCGAGAACCTCGTCCGCGGCCTGAAGATGATGGCCGAGGACCTCGACCGCGGCAAAGGCTCCCTCGTCATCCGCCAGACCGACCTCGACGCCTTCGAGGTCGGCCGCGACATGGCCGTCACCCCCGGCAAGGTCGTCTTCCAGAACGAGCTCTTCCAGCTCATCCAGTACGCCCCCGCCACCGACAAGCAGTACTCGACCCCCCTCCTCATCATCCCCCCCTGGATCAACAAGTACTACATCCTCGACCTCAACGAGAAGAAGAGCTTCGTCAAACACCTCACCGAACAGGGCTTCACCGTCTTCCTCATCTCCTGGGTCAACCCCGACGAGCGTCAGAAGGACGAGACCTGGGAGACCTACATGTCGAAAGGCGCCCTGACCGCCATCGACAAGGTGCTGGAGGAGACCGGCCTGAAATCCCTCAACCTCGCCGCCTACTGCATCGGCGGCTCGCTCGCCGCCACCATGCTCGCCTGGATGGCGAAGACCGGCGACCGCCGCGTCAAGTCCGCCACCTTCCTCACCTCGCTGACGGATTTCTCCGACGCCGGCGACCTCCAGGTCTTCGTGGACGAGGCCACCCTCAAGCTGATCGAGGACCGCACCGAAAAGGGCTACCTGCCCGGCGAGGCGATGGCCCACGCCTTCAACCTGCTGCGCAGCTCCGACCTGATCTGGAACTACGTCGTCAACAACTACTACCTCGGGAAGGAGCCCTTCCCCTTCGACCTGCTCTACTGGAACGCCGACTCCACGGCCATGCCCGCCCGGGTCCACCGCTACTACCTGGAGCGTTTCTACAACGACAACGCCTTCGCGACCGGAGAGCTCGAGCTGCTGGGGGAGCGTGTGGAGATCGCGGACATCAGGGTCCCCGTCTACCAGATCGCCTCGAAGGAGGATCACATCGCCCCCGCCGCGGCCGTCTACCGCGGCGCCCGCCAGATGACCGGGGCTCGGGGCGTCCGCTTCGTCGTCGCCGGCTCCGGCCACATCGCCGGCGTGGTCAACCCGCCCGAGGCCGGCAAGTACCAGCACTGGGTGGAGGGCGACTGGTCGGCCGAGGAGCTCCCCGAATGGCTCGCCACGGCCGAGGAGCGCCCCGGCTCCTGGTGGCCGGACTGGGCGAAGTGGCTGGCGAAGCGCTCGGGCAAAAAGGTCGAGGCCCGCCAGCCGGGCGCGAAGCTGGGCGTGGTGGAGGACGCGCCGGGGAGCTACGTGAAACGGCGGTTTGACGAGGGATGAGGGGCGAGGGATGTCTGATGGTTGGCAAGGAACCAGCCGCTTGTGATCAGAGCCGAACTTTGCCGAGGCTGTGCCCCAGAACTTCAGGGGCACGGACCCAATCCCCAAACACAGATGACGACCTGCAGGGACGTTTACTGGCTTGAATTTGCTCCATTTCTGTAAAATGCTTCAATATTCTCATATGCCCATCGTGCTTCTTTTAAACGATGCTCCGCGAGATCAATCATATCTTGAGGAATATCTTGAGAAGCAAATCGATCTGGATGGTACTTCTTGATAGCGATCTTGTAAGCTCGCTTCGCGCTTTCTAATCCTGCATCGACCTCTAACCCAAGCGCAGTCCATGCACGTGGATCAACTGAACAACTCCTATCTCTTGGCGAGTTCGTACGTTGATGCTCAGCTCTCGCATTCTCAAGAATTCTATCTGCACCCTCGTGGGTAATGCGAAGCTGCGTTGCTATTCTAAAATAAAGCTTTTTCTCTCGAGAATCTAAATTACCGTCGGCCCATGCGATTATTGCGAGTATTTTAAGGACATTCTCCCTGCTCACAAAATTCGCCCCATTATCCCACCAATCTCTAGCTGTGGCTGCAATAAATTCCGCTGAAACATTACTGTTTTTTAAATCTTTCACAAAACTATTCAAACGATCAGACTCCATATCGCTAATTTTGAGTAGTTTTTTTATATACACGATCTCATCGCGGCTAATAACTCCATCCGATTTTGCTATTTTTATTGCAAGAAATAGTACAGTCGCCCTGAAGGAGCTTTCTTTGTCATTAACTTCTATCTGGCGTCGAACCAGCTCGAAGAGATTTCTATGTTCCTCTCCAGGCCTTTTCTTCTGCGGTCCCGCCGAGGACACCTTTTGCTCTGTGTTGCTAACACACTTCTGAATGCGGCTCGCTATAGAACCGAATTCTACCTTCCTTAGGTTTGTCTCAATCTCACGCTGCTGGCTTGCCGGCAGGCGATCGTACCATTCCCGAGAGTAGTTAATTCCATCCTCGAGGCATTGAAGTGCAAAGTCTCTAGAGCAGAATCTCCCAGCCTCACAAATGGGACAGATTATCGAAAATCGACTCTTCCATCTAGCAAATTTAATGAAAAACAAGGAGGCATAGCGACTAACATGAGAGATGGAGAAACACTTTTTATTTTTGCAATTTGAGCAAAATTCAGGTAAAGTAAGTCCTAATGTATCTGCGTCTTGTCCCCATCCATAAACTATCATTTTAGAATTCCAGATTCTTTGCTTCTGAAGAATCAATTGGTCGCTCGAATGGACATATTGGACAGTGGAGGGAATATTGGCGCGAAGTTGATATCATCAGTTGTGCAGTCAATGGGTTTTGGATGCCAAGTCCTGTACGTCGGAAGCAGAGGTAGAACCCGTTGTAGTTCCCACATCGAGGGCAATTCTGTCGTACAGTTTTGGCATCCTTGACTTTGACAATCCGTTCATCGCCCAAATTGATCATTTCTTCGGCCTTGGTTTGCAACTGCGCATCTGACCTCTGGATGAATTTACAATGAAGGTGGAAGGCTGACAAGCAAGCAAGCGTAGGGCGGGTGCGAACCCGCCATTCCCGCCCCAACCGCAGGGCGCATCCTGATGCGCGACTCCGCCGCTCGCCGCACGCCCTGACCAACACCCCTCTTGCCGACGCGCGCCAACCCGCCGCCGTCGCCACGCGGCGTCTACGTTAACAACGCATCAAGATGCGCCCTACGCCGACGCCCGCATCAACCTTTTGGCAATCCTTGTATGCACAGCCTGTGCACGCCCCGTGCACGCCCTGCGCACGAAAATGGCGACTTCAACTCGCGCCCTACTCGGCCGCGAATTCTTCCGCCTCGCGCTCGGCCAGGAACTTCTCCGCCTCCAGCGCCGCCATGCAGCCCATGCCCGCCGAGGTCACCGCCTGGCGGTAGACATGGTCCGTCACGTCCCCGGCCGCGAACACGCCCGGCACGCTCGTCGCCGTCGTCCCCGGCTCCACCCAGACATAGCCGCCGTGATGCGTCTTCACCTGGTCCGCCACCAGCGCCGAGGACGGCGAATGCCCGATCGCGATGAAAACGCCTGCGCAATCAAGCACTTTCTCCTCGCCCGTCGTCGCGTGCCGCAGCCGCGCCCCCGTCACCGAGGGCGGCGAGTCCTCGCCCAGCACCTCGTCCAGCACGTGGTCCCACACCACCTCGACCTTCGGGTGCTTGAACAGCCGGTCCTGCAGGATCTTCTCCGCCCGCAGGCTGTCGCGCCGGTGCACCAGCGTCACCTTCGAGGCGAAGTTGGTCAGGAACAGCGCCTCCTCCACCGCCGTGTTCCCGCCCCCGATCACGAGAACTTCCTGTCCCCGATAGAAGAACCCGTCGCAGGTCGCGCAGGCCGAGACCCCGAATCCCTTGAATTTCTCTTCGGAATCAATGCCCAACCACCGCGCCTGCGCCCCCGTGGCGAGGATCACGGTATCGGCGACGAATACTTGCCCGGAGTCCGTCTCCGCCCGAAACGGCCGCTGCCCCAGCTCCAGCTTCGTCACGATATCGGAAACGACCTCCGTCCCCACCTGCCGCGCATGGGCCTCCATCCGCTGCATCAGCACGGGCCCCATAACCTCCTGATCCCCCGGCCAGTTTTCCACTTCCGTGGTGATCATCAGCTGCCCGCCGGCCTCCAGCCCCTGCACCAGCACAGGCTCCAGCATCGCCCTGGAGGCATACACCGCCGCCGTATACCCCGCCGGCCCCGACCCCACGATCAGCACCTTCACCCGCCGCGCATCGCCCATGACCGCCTCCATCGCCTGTCCGCCCCTCCCCCATACACCCCCGCCCCACCCGCGAAACCCCACCCCTAACCACCTGACTCCCCAAGCCTTT
>JBNJGE010000201.1:0-6580 GCA_051747505.1 Pseudomonadota bacterium
CGGCGGGCGAGGGCCTTGTAGTAGCGCTCGGCCTTCTCCTCCTGCCCCGCGGCGCGGGCGGCCTGGGCGGCGAGGATGTTGGCGAGCTCCGGCTTGTCGAGCAGGGCGCCGGCGCGCTCGGCCTTCGCGAGCGCCTTGCGCGGCTCGTTCTCGGCCAGCGCGAGGAGGCCGTCGGAGAGGGCATTGAGGCCGCGGCGGGTGCGCGAGCGGCCGAAGAAGCGGGAGATGGCGGTCTCGTCGCCCGAGAAGAAGCGGATGACGGCGAGGGTCAGGCCGATGATCTTCCAGGCGAGCCAGAGGGCCACCACCGCCAGCAGGAACAGGGCCGCGAAGGTGAGCGGGTCGAAGCTGTAGGCGCGGCCGGCCCAGGTGATCTCGATGCCGCCGGGGGTGTCGAGCAGGACGCTCACCCCGTATGCGACGGCCGCGAGCAGGGCGACGAAGATGCCGGCGCGGACCAGAAGCCAGATCATCCTGCGGTTCCTTCCTGTTGCGGGCCGGGCGCGGCCGGCCTCGTGCCCTGCCCCGGTGCGGCGGGGCCGGCGGAAATCATAGCGGAGGCGTCAGGCGCCGCCCAGAAGCCGCTCGCGCCAGTCGCGCATGGCCCGGACGGCCTGCAGGCGGGCGCGGGCGTCGGAAAGCCAGTCTGACATCGCCTCGCGGGCGGGGTCGGGGACGGTCTCGAGCTCGGAGAGCGCGGCGGCCAGGTCTCCGCCGCGCAGGGCGGCGGCGGCGCGGCCCAGCGCGGGCTCCAGCCCCTCGCCCTCCATGGCGTCCACGGGCACGCCGGAGAGGCGGCCGCGGACGGCGGCGAACGCGCGGTCGAGCGTCCCCTCCCCGGCCTCGGAGAGCGACTGGGCCTCCATGGCGCGGCGGCCGGCCTCGGTGAACCGGTCGCGCAGGGCGGCTAGCGTGGGGACGCCGGATTCGGCGGCGGCGGCCAGCGCCTCGGGCGGCTCGGCATGCGCGGACATGTCGGCGAGCGTGTCGGCGTAGGGGCGGCCCTCCTCCAGCGCGGCGGAGAGGTCGCGGAAGCCGGCCGAGAGCGCGGCCTCGCGGCGGGCGGCCTGAGCGTCGGCCTGGGCGGCGTCGGTGGCCTCCTGCGCCTCCTCGACCTCCTGCCCGAAGCGGGCCTCGGCCTCGTCGAGGCGGGCGGCGAGCTGTTCGGTGCGCGAGGAGACGGCCTGGAACTCGGCGCGCAGGCTCTCGACCACGGCGCTGAAGCCGGCGACGCGCTCGGCCAGCTCGGGCGGCACGTCGCCGCCGCCCTCGCCCAAGGAGGAGAGGTTGGCCTGCAAAGCGTCGAGCTGGGCGCGCAGGTCGGAGACCGAGTTCTCCAGGGAGGCGACGCGCTCGGGGGCGCCGCCGGCCTGATCCGCCCGCGCGGCGAGGGAGTCCAGGCGCTCGCGGATCGGCGCGAGGGCGGCGTCGAGGTCGGGGCGGCCGGCCTCGATCTCGCCCGAGAGCGCTTCGGTGCGGTCGGCGAGCTGTGATTCGAGGTCGGCGCGCAGGGCCTCGAGGTCGGCCTGCTCCACCGCCTGCGGGGCCGAGAGGTAGCGGGAGACCGGCTCGGGCAGGTGGGGGGCGATCCTGGGGGCGGCCCAGAGGGCGACGCCTGCGCCGATCAGCAGCAGGACGAGGCCCTGCAGGGCGCGGGCGGCGAGGGAGGGGCGGGGATGCTCCTCGTGCTCCTCGTAGGGCTCCTCGGCCGGGTGGGGCTCTTCGGGTTCGTGGGCGTCGGCGGGCGCGTCCTCGGAGCCGCGCTCCTCGAGGCCGGCGGCGAGCTCCTCCTCGCGGCGGAGCTCCGACTCGTCGGCGTCCACGGGGGCTTCGGTCGTCCCCGCCTCGGCCTCGCGAGCCTTTTCGGGGGGCTCGCCGAGGGGCGGGGCGCCTTCGGCGTCCGTGTCCGGGCGGTTGGGGTCGTAGTCCGGGCCGGCGGGAGAGGCGGGATCGGTCTCGCGGACGGTCTCGGCCTGCTCCTGGGCCGCGGCCTCCTCGCGGTCGGGGGCGGCCTCGGCGCCGGGGGCGGGGGTCTCCTCGCCGGTGGTTTCCGGGCGGGTCGCCCCGGGGGCGTCCTCGGCGTCCGGCCCGGCCTTCTTGTCCTCGGGGGTCTTCTTGTCGCTCATCTCGCCGTCCTGGTTGCCCGGCGCCCGGCCTTCCGGGGCGCTGGGACGTTAGGGGATAGGGGACGGGAATGCCAATCCCGCTGCGGTGCGGCGAACCGCGCGCACCAGTCTAACGCGGATCGGGGCGGAAAGCCCGCATCGCGTCGCGCATCGCCGCGCCGGTGGGAGCGGGGGCGACAGCCACCCGGCCGAACCCGGCGGGGCGCAGGGGCGCGGCGGCGGCGGGGGAGATGGCGAGCGCGGTCGTGGCGGAGAGGTCGAAGCGGCGGGCGAGGAGGCCCGCGAGGATTCGGGCGGAGCGGGGGGACCAGACGGGGGCCAGGGCGATCTCCCGCGCGGCGAGGGCGGATTCGGCCTCCGCGGTGAGGGCGGGGGCGGGGCGCATCTCGTAGATGACGGCCTCGCGCAGGCGCAGGCCGCCGGCGCGCAGGGCTTCGGCGAAGCCGGCGGTGGCGTGGCGGCCGCGCAGGTGGAGGAGACGGGCGCCGGCGGGGGCCTCGGCCAGGATCAGGCGGGCGAGGGCCTGCGCGTCGGAGGGGCCGGCGCGGGGGGCGGGGAAGCCGGCGGCGCGGGCGGCCTCGGCGGTGGCCTCGCCGACGCACCAGCAGGGGAGGTCGCGCAGGGCCGGGGCGGCGGGGGCGAGGCGGGCCGCGGCGGGGGAGGTGAGTATGACGGCGTCGATGTCCGCGAGGTCGGGGGCGGCGGGGAGGCGGACGGGATGCAGGACGGGGGAGAGGACCGGGCGGAAGCCGTGGGCCTCCGCCCAGCGGGCGAGGTCGGTGGCGCCGGGCTCGGGACGGGTGACCAGCAGGCCCGGCAGGCTCATTCGTCGAAGAAGCCCTCGCCGCCGCGGGCGCGGAGCTCGGCGGCGGCGTCGGCGCCCATGGCGGCGGCGTCGGAGGCGGGGCCCTCGCGCTCGGTCGCGTGACGCTCGGAGCCGTCGGGGCGGATGATCTCGCCGCGCAGGCGCAGGCGGTCGCCGGAGAGTTCGGCGAGGCCGCCGATGGGGGTGCGGCAGGAGCCGTCGAGGCCGGCGAGGAAGGCGCGCTCGGCGGCGAGGCGGGTGCGGGTGTCGGGGTCGTCGAGAGGGGCGAGGAGGGCGGAGACGGTCTCGTCGCCCTCGCGCTGCTCGATGCCGATGGCGCCCTGGGCGACGGCGGGGAGCATGTCGTCGGGAGAGACGGGGGCGCGGGCGATGTCGGGCATGTCGAGCCGGCGCAGGCCGGCGACGGCGAGGAAGGTGGCCTCGGCGACGCCGTCCTCGAGCTTCTTCAGCCGGGTCTGGACGTTGCCGCGGAACTCCACGAGCCGCAGGTCGGGGCGGCGGTGGAGGACCTGCGCGCGGCGGCGCAGCGAGGAGGAGCCGACGACGGCGCCCCGCGGCAGGGCGGCGATGGAGGCGTGGCGGGGGGAGACGAAGGCGTCGCGCTCGTCCTCGCGCGGGAGGTAGCAGGTCAGCGCCAGGCCCTCGGGCAGAACGGTGGGCATGTCCTTCATGGAGTGGACGGCGATGTCGATGCGCCGGTCCAGCAGGGCGTCCTCGATCTCTTTCGTGAAGAGGCCCTTGCCGCCGATCTGGGACAGGGGGCGGTCGAGGACGCGGTCGCCGGTGGTCTTGATGGGAACGACCTCGATCGCCTCGGGCGCAAGGGCGTGGGCGGCGATCAGGCGGTCGCGCGTCTCGTGGGCCTGGGCGAGGGCCAGGCGGGAGCCGCGGGTGCCGATGCGCAGCGGGCGGTCGGGGGAGACGGGGGGGCGCGAGGTCATGGAACGGGGATAGCCGGAAGGGCGCGGCGGGGCAACGGCGGCGGGAGGCGCCGCCGCCGCGCCCCCGGCCGGACGGCCCGCCCGCCCTCCCCCGCCCGGCCGGGGGCGCGGCGATTGCCTGCGGGCGCGGGCGGTGGTAGCGCGGAGGCCCGCCCCGGAGACCTCGCGATGACCCGCGTCCTGACCCTGCTCGGCCTGGAATCCAGCTGCGACGAGACCGCGGCGGCGGTCGTGCGCGCGCGGGTGGGCGAAGCGGGCGCGGAGGGGCCGGGGGAGATCCTCTCCAGCGTGGTGATGGGGCAGGAGGAACTGCACGCGGCCTATGGCGGGGTGGTGCCCGAGATCGCGGCGCGGGCGCATGCGGAGCGGCTGGACCTGGCCGCGGAGCGGGCGCTGGCGGAGGCCGGGGTCGGGCTGGACGGGCTGGACGCGGTGGCGGCGACGGCGGGGCCGGGGCTGATCGGGGGCGTGCTGTCGGGGGTGATGTGCGCGAAGGGGATCGCGCTGGGCGCCGGGCTGCCCTTCGTGGCGGTCAATCACCTGGCCGGGCACGCGCTGACGCCGCGGCTGACGGAGGGGCTCGCCTATCCCTACCTGATGCTGCTGGTCTCGGGCGGGCACTGCCTGCTGCTGGGCGTGGAGGGGGCGGAGCGGTTCCGGCGGCTGGGGGCCTCCATCGACGACGCGCCGGGGGAGGCGTTCGACAAGGTCGCGAAGCTGCTGGGGCTCGGCTATCCGGGCGGGCCGGAGGTGGAGCGCGAGGCGGCGAAGGGCGATGCCGGGCGCTTCACCCTGCCCCGGCCGCTGCTGGACCGGCCGGGCTGCGAGATGAGCTTTTCGGGGCTCAAGACGGCGCTGCGGCGCCAGCGCGACCTGATCGTGGCGGAGAAGGGGGGGATCACGGCGCGGGATCGGGCGGACCTGTGCGCCGGGTTCCAGGCGGCGGCGGCGGAGGTGCTGGCGGTCAAGACCGGGCGGGCCATGGACGCCTTCGCCGCCGAGCATCCGCAGGCGCGCGCGCTGGCCGTGGCGGGGGGCGTCGCGGCGAACGCCACGCTGCGCGCGGCGCTCGAGGCGCAGGCCGGCGCGCGGGGCTGGCGGCTGGTCGCCCCGCCCCTGCGCCTGTGCACGGACAACGCCGCGATCATCGCCTGGGCAGGGGCGGAGCGGCTGGCCCTCCACGGGCCGGACGGGCTGGATTTCCCCGCGCGGCCGCGCTGGCCGCTGGATGCGGAGGCGACGCCGATGGCGGGGTCGGGGCGCAAGGGGGCGCGTTACTGAGCCTTCCGGCCGGCCGCGGGATGTGGCAGGTCGGGATCGCAGGACGCGAGAGGGAGACCCGCATGCCGCATATCCTGATCTGCCGGGACAGGCCCGGCGCGCTGGAGGTCCGCAAGGCGAACCGCGAGGCGCATCTGGCCTATGTGGAGGAGACCGGCGCGGTCCGCTTCGCCGGGCCGATGCTGGACGAGAGCGGGGAGATGTGCGGCTCGGTCCTCATGCTGGACCTGGACGAGCGGCAGGAGGCGGAGGCCTGGGCGGAGGGGGACCCCTACGCGAAGGCCGGGCTGTTCGAGAGCGTGGAGATCAAGGGCTTCAAGCCCGTGGTGGGGGGCTGAGGCGATGCGCTGCTGGCTGTTCAAGTCCGAGCCGGGCGCCTGGTCCTGGGACGACCAGGTGGCGAAGGGCGAGGAGGGGGAGCCTTGGGACGGGATCCGCAACTACCAGGCGCGCAACAACATGCGCGAGATGGAGGTGGGGGATCTCGGCTTCTTCTACCATTCGGTCAACGAGAAGCGGGTGATGGGGGTGGTGGAGGTGATCGCCCCCGTCCACCCGGACCCGACCACCGACGACCCGCGCTGGGAATGCGTGGACGTCAAGGCGGTGGCGCCCTTCCCCGAGCCGGTGACGCTGGAGCAGTGCAAGGCGGAGCCGCGGCTGGCGAAGATGGCGCTGGTCAACAACACGCGGCTCTCGGTGCAGCCGGTGACCGCGGAGGAGTGGAAGGTGGTCTGCGAGCTGGGGGGCTACACGGGGCCCGGGGCCTGAGCCCTCACCAGTCCCGGCCGGCGAGGCGGGCGTTGCGCGTCAGCCAGCGGTCCTCCAGGCGCAGCGGCAGGGGCTCGCCCGAGACCGGCGCGGCGTCGGGTGCGGGCGGGCGCTGGGCGTGGATGTGCAGATGCGGCTCCGAGCTGTGGCCGGAATTGCCGACCTCGCCCAGCTTGTCGCCGCGGGCGAGGCGGTCGCCGGGGGCGACGGCGACGCTGCCCTGGCGGAGATGGGCGAGCAGGATCGCCACCTCGCCGCAGCGCAGAAGGACATGGTTTCCCATCAGGTTCTCCCGGTCCATCTCCGGAACCGGCAGGTCGGGGAGCGTGGTCTCGGCCGAGAGGACCTCGCCCTCGCAGGGGGCGTGGACGGGGGCGGCGAAGATCGCGTAGCGGGCCGGGTCGCGCGGGCGCCGGACGGGGGCGGTGAGGCCGAGGGGGTCGAGGCCGAGCAGGTCGTAGGCGTAGGCCTGGCCGCGCCAGTCGGCGAAGCGGGGGACCGAGGGGTCCAGCACCTTCATGTGCACGTTGAGCAGCGTAAGCGGTGCGGGAGGGCCCTGAGCGGATCAGGTTGACGCCGGCTGGAAGTTCCAGGGCGGGAGTTCGTCGATGCGGCCGGCGGGATGACCGGCGGCG
>JBNJGE010000202.1:0-6576 GCA_051747505.1 Pseudomonadota bacterium
GCCGAGGGCGAGGCGCAGGCGGCGCAGAAGCTGGTCGAGGCCGGGGAGACGATCGGGAAGAACGCCAACGCCATGCAGCTTCGCTACCTCAACTCGCTGCAGGACGCGGCGCAGAGCCCGGCGACCACCATCCTGCTGCCAATGCCGTTGGAGGTCTTCTCCCACCTGCGCGGGCGGGACTGAGCCCTTAGGGCAGGAGGCGGCGGATCGGGCCCCACTTGACGAGCTGGCCGATCAGCAGGGGCGCGAGGCTGCCCGCGGCGATCAGGCCCCAGCCGCGCAGGTCGGGGGCGGCGGTCTGCAGGACGGGGCCGAGGACCGGCGCCCAGACGGCGGCGAGCATCAGGGCCGCGCCGATGGCGAGCGCGGCCCAGACCCAGGGGTTCAGCGTGACCTCGTTGCGCAGCAGGCCCGTTCCCGGGTCGCGCATGTTGAAGACGTGCCAGAGCCGGGCGAAGCCGAAGGCGAGGAAGGAGACGGTGACGGCCTCCTCCTGGCTCATGCCCATCTGGAAGGCGGCCCAGAAGACCGCCAGCACCGAGGTCCCGATCAGCACGCCATAGGCCCCGACGGCGCCCCAGAGGCGACGGGTGATGATCGGCTCGGACGGGTCGCGGGGCGGGCGCTTCATCACGTCGGCCCGGGTCTCCCCCACGCCCAGGGCGAGGGCGGGAAAGACGTCGGAGACGATGTTGATGTAGAGGATCTGCAGGGGCAGCAGGGGCAGGGGGGCGTTGAGCAGGGCGACCAGCGAGACGGCGAAGATCTCGCCCGTGTTGCCCGAGAGCATGTAGATCACGAACTTTCGGATGTTGGAGAAGATGCCCCGGCCCTGCCGGATGGCGGTGACGATGCTGGCGAAGGAGTCGTCGCGCAGGACCATGTCGGCGGCCTCGCGCGCCACCTGGGTGCCGCGCCGGCCCATGGCGACGCCGATATCGGCCTTCTTGAGGGCGGGGGCGTCGTTCACGCCGTCGCCCGTCATCGCCACGATGCGCCCCGCGCTCTGGTAGAGCCGGATGAGGTCGAGCTTCTGGGCGGGGTCGAAGCGGGCGAAGATATGCGTGCGCAGGAGGCGCTCGCGCGTCGCGTCGTCCATCTCCTCGGCGGGCTTCATGTCGGCGCCGAGGACGACCTCCGCCGTCTCGGCGTCATCGATCATGCCGACCTCGGCGGCGATGGCGCGGGCGGTGCTGGGCTGGTCGCCGGTGACCATCACGACCTGGATGCCGGCGCGGCGGCATTCCATGACGGCCTCGCGCACCTCGTCGCGGGCGGGGTCGAGCAGGCCGACGAGGCCGATGAGGGTGAGGTCGGAATAGGGGTCGGCGTCCTCGTCGGGGACCGTCTTCTCGGCCACGGCGAGCGCGCGCAGGCCGCTGCCGGCCATGCGCTCGTTGCGGTCGAGCCAGTCCCGGCGGGCGTCGTCGTCGAGGGGCTCGGTTTCGCCCCCGGCCGTCATCAGGCGCGTGGCGGCGGCGATGACGGCCTCGGGGGCGCCCTTCACGGCCACGCGCAGGCCCTTCGCGTCGCGGTGGAAGGTGGCCATCATCTTCACGGAGGGGTCGAACTCCTCGCGCCGGATCTCCTCGCCCTCGGCCAGCAGATCCTCGCGGGTCAGGCCCGCCTGTGAGGCGCCGGCGAGCAGGGCGATCTCCATCGGGTCGCCCTCGCCCCGATGCTCGCCCCGTCGCTCGCCCTCGCCGGTCAGCTCGGCGGCGTTGCACAGGGCGGAGACCTCGAGCGCGGCGCGGGCGAGGGGGTCCTGCTTCGGGTCGGCCTCGTCGCCGTCCCGGCGGAAGGCGCCGCGGCGCAGGTCCCAGTCGCCGTCGGCGAGCGCGAGGCGGCGCAGGGTCATGCGGTTCTCGGTCAGGGTGCCGGTCTTGTCCGAGCAGATGACATTGGTGGCGCCCAGCGTCTCCACGGCCGAGAGGCGCTCGACCAGCGCGTTGCGCTTCGCCAGGCGCCACATGCCGCGGGCGAGCGCGACGCTGGCGACGATGGGCAGCCCCTCGGGCACGGCGGCGACGACGAGGGCGACGCCGGTTTCCACCATCAGGACGACGTCGCGGCCCGAGAGGACGCCGATGACGGCGGTGACGGCGGCGACGACGAGGATGACGACCAGCAGGCGGCGGGAGAGGCGGTCGAGGCGCTTCTCCAGCGGGGTGCCCTCGCCCTCCGCTCCCTCGGCGAGGTCGGAGATGTGGCCGAGCTCGGTCTCCATGCCGGTCGCGACGACGACGCCGCGGCCCTCGCCCTGGGCGACGGAGGCGCCCTTCCAGGCCATGTTGGCGCGCTCGGCCAGCGGGGCCTCGTCCTGCAGGGGGTCGGGGGTCTTGCCGACGGGGACGGATTCGCCGGTCAGGGCGGATTCGTCGATCTGGAGGCGCTCGGCCTCGATCAGACGCAGATCGGCGGGCACGACCTCGCCTGCCTCCAACAGGACGATGTCGCCGGGGACCAGTTCGGCGGCCTCCAGCTCGCGCTCGGCACCCTCGCGCAGGGCGCGGGCAGGGGTGCGCTCCAGCGCGCGCAGGGCCTCCATGGAGCGGGTGGCGCGCAGCTCGGTGACAAAGCCGATGGCGGCGTTGATCAGGATGGCGACGAGGATGGCGGCGCCCTGGACGACCTCCGACAGGGCGAAGGAGAGGGCGGCGGCGGCGAAGAGCAGGGCGAAGATCAGGCTTTCGAACTGATCGACGAGAATGGCCCAGGCGCCGCGCCGGACGTGGCGGCGCAGGCGGTTGGGGCCGTGCGCCTCCCGCCGTCGGCGGACCTCCTCGGGCGTCAGGCCCCGCTCGGGGTCGACGCCGAAGGTCTCGAGCACTTCCGCGGCGGGGCGCAGATAGGCGTCCGGCGCGCGCCCGGGCTCGTCTCCGCGCGGGGCGGTCACGGGCGGGGCGCCTCGGGGCGGCCGGTCTCGGGGAGGACGATCCTCATCGCCGGCTCACGCGCCTCCCGCCGCAGGGCGCGCCCGGTCGGCCTCGGCCTGCGCGATCTGCTCCTTCACCGCGAGGAAGCTGTCGGGGCTGACGGAGATCGTGTCGATGCCGTGCTCCACCAGGAAGCGAGCGAATTCCGGGTGGTCGCTGGGGGCCTGGCCGCAGATGCCGACCTTGGCGCCGGCGCGGCGGGCCTTGTCCAGAAGCTCGGCGATGGCCTGCTTCACGGCGGGGTTCCGCTCGTCGAACAGGCGCCTGAGGCGGTCGCTGTCGCGGTCCACGCCCAGCACCAGCTGGGTGAGGTCGTTGGAGCCGATGGAGAAGCCGTCGCAGCGGCGGGCGAAGTCCTCGGCCAGGATCACGTTGGCGGGGATCTCGGCCATGATGTAGACCTCGAGGCCTTCCCGGCCGCGGATCAGGCCGTGGCCGGCCATCGCCTCCAGCACGCGGTCGGCCTCCTCCAGCGTGCGGCAGAAGGGGATCATCAGGACGATGTTGTCCATCCCGATCTCCTCCCGCGCGCGTTTGGCGGCGCGGCATTCGAGGGCGAAGCCCTCGGCGTAGCCGGGGTCGTAGTAGCGCGAGGCGCCGCGCCAGCCGATCATGGGGTTCTCCTCGGCGGGCTCGAAGGCGGCGCCGCCGATCAGCTCGGCGTATTCGTTGGTCTTGAAGTCGCTCAGGCGAACGATGACGGGCCGGGGGTGGTGCGCGGCGGCGATGCGGGCCATGCCGCGGGCGAGCTTGTCCACGAAGTATTCGGACTTGTCGTCGTAGCCCTTTGTCAGGTCGGCGATGCGGGATTTCGCCGCCGTGTCCTCCAGGTCGTCGTAGCGGACCAGCGCCATGGGGTGGATGCGGATGAGGTTGTTGATGATGAACTCCATCCGCGCGAGGCCCACCCCGTCGGCGGGCAGGCGCCACCAGCGATAGGCGGCCGCCGGGTTGGCGAGGTTGACCATCACCTGCGTGTCGGTCTTCGGGATGGAGTCGAGGTCGATCTCCCGGGTCTCGAAGTCTAGCGCGCCCTCGTAGACCACGCCCTCGTCGCCCTCGGCGCAGGAGACGGTGACCTGCTGGCCGTCCTTCAGGATCTTCGATGCGTCGCCGGCGCCGACGAGCGCGGTGAGGCCGAGCTCGCGGCTGACGATGGCGGCGTGGCTGGTGCGCCCGCCATGGTCGGTGACGATGGCCGAGGCGCGCTTCATGATGGGGACCCAGTCGGGGTCGGTGCGGCCCGTGACCAGCACCGCGCCGTCCTCGAAGCGGTCGATCTCGTCGGGGCTGTCCAGCTTAAGGACCTTCCCCGAGGCGATGGCGTCGCCAATGGCGAGCCCGGTGACGAGGCGCTTGCCGGTCTCCTTCAGGCGGTGGGAGGTCAGGGCGCCGGCCTTCTTGCGCGACTGCACGGTCTCGGGGCGCGCCTGGACGATGAAGAGCGCGCCGCTCTCGCCGTCCTTGGCCCATTCCATGTCCATGGGCAGGCCGTAATGGTCCTCGATCGCCACGGCCCAGCGCGCGAGCTGGAGGACCTCGTCGTCGGACAGCACGAAGCTGGCGCGGGCGGCCTCGTCGGTCTTCTCGATGCGGGTGCTCTTGTCGCCCTTGCCGTAGACCATGCGGCGGTCCTTGGCGCCGAGGCTCTTCTCCACGATGGGGCGGGCGCCCTCGCGCGTCAGCAGGGGCTTGAAGACGTGGAACTCGTCGGGCTCGACCATGCCCTGCACGACCGTCTCGCCCAGGCCCCAGGCGCCGGTGATCAGCGCGACGCGGGGAAAGCCCGTCTCGGTGTCGATGGAGAACATCACGCCCGAGGAGGCGAGGTCGGAGCGGACCATCTGCTGGACGGCCGCCGAGAGGGCGACCTGCATGTGGTCGAAGCCGTTGTTCTCCCGGTAGGCGATGGCGCGGTCGGTGAACAGCGAGGCGTAGCAGCGTTTCACGGCGTCCAGCAGGGCGTCCTCGCCGCGGATGTTGAGGAAGGTCTCCAGCTGGCCGGCGAAGCTGGCCTCGGGCAGGTCCTCGGCGGTGGCGGAGCTGCGCACGGCGACGTCGGGGTTCTCGCGCCCCAGCCGGGCGGCGAGGTCGGCGTAGTAGCCGCGCACGGCCTCGGCGACGTCGGGGGGCATCTCGCCCTTCAGGATCATGCCGCGGATCGCCTCGCCGACCTCGTGGAGGTTCGAGCGGTCGCGCTTCAGGCCGCCGACCGTCTCGGTCAGGCGCGCCTCGAGATCGTTGTGCTCGAGGAAGCGCCAGTAGGCGGCGGCGGTGGTGGCGAAGCCGTCGGGCACGCGCACGCCGGCCTCGCCGAGGCGGCTGATCATCTCGCCCAGGGAGGCGTTCTTGCCCCCCACCCTGTCCCCGTCCTGGCGGCCGAGATCGGCCAGCCAGGCGGCCAGAGGCGCGGTTTCGCTCATGACGACGGCTCCCTGATGCGCTCGCCCGCGGGCGGCTCGGCCTCCACGGGGCGGCAGGCGTCGGTTTCGGCGCGGTCCCGCTCCTCCGGGCGGATGAGGCGGAACTCGCGGACATTGCCCGGGCTGAGGCTGCGGAAACGGCCGCGATAGGCGATCATGATCGGATCGGCGGTCAGGGGGCGGCTCTCGACGCGCAGGCGATCCTGCGTGGCCGTCAGGTCGAGCTCCTGCCCGCGATAGACCATCCGGGCGCTGAGGCAGTCCAGCGCGTCGGGAAGGTCGGGGTTGAAGTGCAGGACCGAGCCGCGCGTCTCGATGCCCAGATAGGCGCGCTGGATCAGGTCCACGGTGCCGGCCATGGCGCCCAGATGCACGCCCTCCGGCGTGGTGCCCCCCTGGATGTCGGCGATGTCGCTGTCCAGCGCGTCCTTGAACAGCCGCCAGGAATTGCGACGGTCGCCGCGGGCCAACACCCAGGAATGCACGATCCAGCTGAGCGTGGAGCCGTGGGAGGTGCGGGCGAGGTAGTATTCCACGTTGCGCGGGATCATCTCCGCGTCGAAGGGGTAGCCGAGCTGCTCGAACAGCATGGCGAGCTCGTCGGCCGAGAAGATGTAGAAGAGCATCAGCACGTCGGCCTGCTTGGAGGCCTTGTAGCGGTTGGGGTCGTCGCCCTCCGCCTCCAGGATGCGGTCGAGGCGCTGGATGTCGCCGTATTTCTCGCGCGCGCCCTCCCAGTCGAACTCCTCGAGCTCCTCGTAGCCCTCGAACTGGCTGATGATGCCGCCGTCGTGGAAGGGCACGAAGAGCTTGCGGGAGATGTCGAACCACAGCTCCAGCTCCCGGTCGGTCAGGCGCAGGCTCTCGCGCAGGCGCCGGGCGTGGTCGGGGGGGATGACCTCCAGCGCGTCGCGGGCGCGGTTGAAGACCCAGGCGGCCAGCACGTTGGTGTAGGCGTTGTTATCCAGCCCGCCCTCGGTCGAGGGGTCGCGGCCGGGCCAGGCGGTGTGGAACTCGTCCGGGCCCATGACGCCGCGGATCTCGTAGCGCTCGCGCCCCGGGTTGAACTGCGCGAGGCTCGCCCAGAAGCGGGCGATCTCGATCAGCATCTCGGCCCCGTGGTCGCAGAGGAACTGCTGGTCGCCGGTGACCTCGTAGTAGTGCCAGACATTGTAGGCGACCGCCGAGCTGATGTGGCGCTGGCGGTTGGAGGTGTC
>JBNJGE010000203.1:0-6544 GCA_051747505.1 Pseudomonadota bacterium
GTGCATCGGCTGTCACACCTGCTCGGTGACCTGCAAGAACGTGTGGACCAGCCGCGACGGCGTCGAATACGCCTGGTTCAACAACGTCGAGACCAAGCCGGGCGTCGGCTATCCCAAGGACTGGGAGAACCAGAAGCGCTGGAACGGCGGCTGGGAGCGGACCGCGAAGGGCGGGGTGCAGCCCAAGCAGGGGGCGAAGTGGCGGATCCTCGCCAACATCTTCGCCAATCCGGACCTGCCGGAGATCGACGACTACTACGAGCCGTTCGACTTCGACTACGACCACCTGAAGTCGGCCCCCGAAATGAACCACTTCCCCACCGCGCGGCCCCGGTCGAAGCTGACCGGGCAGACGATGGAGAAGATCGAGTGGGGGCCGAACTGGGAGGAGATCCTGGGCGGCGAGTTCGAGAAGCGGTCGAAGGACTACAACTTCGAGGGCGTGCAGAAGGAGATCTACGGCCAGTACGAAAACACCTTCATGATGTACCTGCCGAGGCTGTGCGAGCACTGCCTCAACCCCTCCTGCGTGGCAAGCTGCCCCTCGGGCGCCATCTACAAGCGGGAGGAGGACGGCATCGTCCTGATCGATCAGGAGAAATGCCGCGGCTGGCGGATGTGCGTCTCGGGCTGCCCCTACAAGAAGATCTACTACAACTGGCAGACCGGGAAGTCGGAGAAGTGCACCTTCTGCTACCCGCGCATCGAGAGCGGCCAGCCGACCGTCTGCTCGGAGACCTGCGTGGGGCGCATCCGCTACCTGGGCGTCATGCTCTACGACGCCGACGCGATCGAGGAGGCGGCCTCCGCCTATGACGAGAAGGACCTGTATCAGGCCCAGCTCGACGTCTTCCTCGACCCCAACGACCCCGCGGTGCAGGAGATGGCCCGCGCGGACGGGGTGCCCGACGAATGGATCGAGGCGGCGAAGGACTCGCCGGTGTGGAAGATGGCGATGGACTGGAAGATCGCCTTCCCGCTGCACCCCGAATACCGCACGCTGCCGATGGTCTGGTACGTGCCGCCCCTCTCGCCCATCCAGAACGCGGCGGAGGCGGGCATGATCGGCCATGACGGGGAGATGCCGGACGTGAAGTCGCTGCGCATCCCCGTGCGGTATCTGGCCAACATGCTGACGGCGGGGGACGAGAAGCCCGTGATCTCGGCGCTGGAGCGGATGCTGGCCATGCGGACCTACATGCGCGCCAAGACCGTGGACGGGGTGATCGACGAGGCGGCGGCCAGCCGCGTGGGCCTGACGCCGGCGGATATCGAGGCGATGTACAAGGTGATGGCGTTGGCGGCCTACGAGGACCGCTTCGTCATCCCGACCTCCCACCGCGAGTCGGTGGAGGACGCCTACGACCTGCGCGGGGGCTGCGGCTTCACCGACGGCAACGGCTGCTCCACCGGCATGTCGCAGACCTCGCTGTTCGGCGGGCGCAAGAAGCTGACCATTCCCTCGGAGGCGTTCTGATGACCCGGACCCTCAAGGCCCTGTCCGTCCTGCTGAGCTATCCCACGCGGGAGCTTCAGCGGGGCGCGGGCGACATCGCGGACGCGCTGCACGACGAGGCGCTTCTGTCCCCCTCGGCCATCGCCACGCTGGACCCGCTTCTGGGGCGGCTGGCGGTGGCGGACCTCTACGAGCTGCAGGAGGGCTACGTGGCCCTCTTCGACCGCTCCCGCAGCCTGTCGCTCAACCTGTTCGAGCATGTCCACGGCGAGAGCCGCGACCGCGGGCCGGCCATGGTGGACCTGCTGGAGACCTACCGGGCGGGGGGCTTCGAGCCCGACAGCCACGAGCTGCCCGACCACCTGCCGATCCTGCTGGAGTTCCTCTCCACCCGGCCGCTGGCCGAGGCGCGGGAGATGCTGGCGGACGCGGCGCATATCCTGGAGGCGCTGTCCCTGCGCCTGACCCGGCGGGAGAGCCCCTATGCGGCGGTGTTCGACGCGCTGGTGGGGCTGTCGGCGGCGGCCCCGGACGCGGAGCTGACCGAGGCGCTGGCCCAGCAGCCCGACGACGACCCCGACGACCTGGAGGCGCTCGACGCCGCCTGGGAGGAGACGGAGGTCACCTTCGGCCCCGACCCGAACGCCGGCTGCCCGGTCAGCCGCGAGCTTCTCGCCGCCATGGATCCACCCGCCCCTCGCGCGCCCTCGGGCGCCGGGCGGCTCTGACAGCGGAGCGCGCCGTCATGTTCTCCAACTACTCCCTCGACTTCTTCATCTTCGGCATCATGCCGTATGTGGCGCTGACCGTGCTTGTCGTGGGCTCCATCGCCCGGTACGAGCGCGATCCCTTCACCTGGAAGTCCAGCTCCTCCCAGCTGCTGCGCCGAAAGCAGCTGATGCTGGGCTCGATCCTGTTCCATGTCGGCATCATCGTGGTGTTCTTCGGCCACCTGCTGGGCCTGTTCACCCCGATCTGGGTGCTCGACGCGCTGGGCATTCCCTACAGCCTCAAGCAGATCCTCGCCATCGTCGTCGGCGGCGTCGCGGGCGTGGCGGCGCTGATCGGCGCCACGCTGCTGCTGCACCGCCGCCTGGTCGATCCGCGCATCCGCGTCACCTCGAGCTTCGCCGATATCGGCATCCTGGCGCTGATCTGGCTGCAGCTGCTGATCGGACTGGGCACGATCACCCTGTCGGTGGGGCATCTGGACGGGGCGGAGATGGTCCGCTTCATGACCTGGTCGCAGAGCGTGATGGGCTTCCAGATCAACGCCTGGCAGGAGGTGATCGGGGTCCACTGGCTCTACAAGACGCATATCCTGCTGGGGCTGCTGATCGTGCTGCTGTTCCCCTTCACCCGGCTGGTGCACATGCTCTCGGCCCCGCTGCGCTACCTGTGGCGGCCGGGCTTCCAGGTCGTGCGCTCCCGCCGCAGGACATCGCTGCCGGCCCGCGACGGCCGTCCGGCGCCCGCCGCCGCCAAGGGCCGGTCCGCCGCCGCCCAGCCCGCGGAGTGAGGCCATGAACAAGCCGCTTTTCCCCGAGGTCTCGGTCAACGGCGAGGTGATCCCGCAGGCCGAGATCGCCGCGGAGGCCCAGAACCACCAGGCGCCGGCCGACAAGCCCGGCTGGGCCTGGCGGGCCGCGGCAAGGGCGCTGGCCATCCGGGCGCTGCTGCTGCAGGAGGCCGGGCGGCGCGGGCTGAGCCCCGAGCCGCGCGAGCTGTCGCCCGGGCGGCGGGAGACGGAGCCCGAGGCGCTGATCCGCCAGCTTCTGGAGCAGGAGGCCGTCGCCGGGCCGCCGGACGAGGCGGAGGTGCGCGCGGCCTGGGAGCGGGACCCGGAGCGGTTCCGCTCGCCGGCGCTGTTCGAGGCGGCGCATATCCTCTACCCCGCCGATCCGGAGGACCTGGCCGGGCGGGCGGAGGCGAAGGCGCGGGCCGAGGCGGCGATCGCCCGGATCGCGCGCGCGCCGCGGGAGTTCGACCGCATCGCGGCGGAGGAGAGCGCCTGCGACAGCCGCGCCAATGGCGGGCGGCTGGGCCAGCTCCAGCCCGGGGAGACGCTGCCGGAGTTCGAGGCGGCGCTGGAGGGGCTGGCGGAGGGCGAGCTGACGCCCGAGCCGGTCGCCACCCGGCACGGCTTTCACGTCATCCGGCTGGATGCGCGGGCCGAGGGGGCGCCGCTGCCCTACGAGACCGTGCGCCCGCATCTGGCCGAGGCCATGCAGCGGGCGGCCTGGGCGCGCGGCGCCCGGGCCTTCGTTGAGCGCCTCGCCGCGCAGTCGCGCATCGAGGGCGTGACGCTGGCCGCCTGAGGCGGCGTGAAAGGAGGCGGAGATGTCCGCGCAACCCCTTCCCCTGACCGAGCCGGGCTTCTGCGGGTGCGAGGAGCCGGCCGGCAGGCTGATCCCGGTCGATGTCGCGCTGCGCCGCGGGCTGGCGCTGGCCGAGCCGGTGGCGCAGACGGAGACGCTGCCGCTGGCCGCCGTCGCCGGGCGGGCGCTGGCGCAGGACGCCTGCGCGCCGCTGCCGCTGCCGCCTTTCGACAACTCCGCCATGGACGGCTACGCGGTGCGGCTCGCCGATCTGGGCGGGGAGGGGCCGTGGCGGCTGCCCGTCTCGGGCCGGGTGGCGGCGGGGCAGACTCCGCCCGCAAGCTGGCCCGCGGGGACGGCGCTGCGGATCCTGACGGGGGCGCCGGTTGCCGGGGACGCCGACGCGGTGGTGATGCAGGAGCACGTGGCGCGCGAGGACGGCGCAGTGGTCGTCTCCGCGCGGCCGCGGGCGGGGCTGAACATCCGCCGCATGGGCGAGGACCTGGCGGCGGGCGGGCGCATCCTGCCCGCGGGGGCGGAGATCGGGGCGCGGGAGGCGGCGGCGCTGGCCGCGACCGGGGCGCCGGACTGCGCGGTGCGGCGAAAGCTGCGCGTGGCGCTGTTCTGCACGGGATCGGAGCTGCGCCAGCCGGGCGAGGCGCTGGGGCCGGGGCAGATCTGGAACTCCAACCGCTTCATGCTGCGCGCGGCGCTGGAGCGGCCCTGGATCGAGCTGACGGATCTGGGGGCGGTGCCGGACGATCCGGCCTCGCTGACCGCGGCGCTGGAGGAGGCGGCCGCGGGGGCGGATCTGGTGGTGTCCACCGGGGGCGTCTCGGTGGGCGACGAGGATCACATGCCGCGGCTGTTCCGCGAGGCGGGCGGGGACATCCACGCCATGCGCATCGCCATGAAGCCCGGCAAGCCGCTGGCGCTGGGGCGGATGGGAGAGGCCATCTATCTCGGCCTGCCGGGCAACCCGGCGGCGGCCTTCGTGACCTGGTTCGTGATCGGCGCCCAGATCGCGCGGCGCCGGGCGGGCTTCGCGCGGGTGGCGCCCTTCCGCATCGCGGCCAAGGCGGGGTCGGAGGTGACGCGCCGGGCCGGGCGCTGCGAGTTCCGGCCCGCGCGCATCACCGGATACGACGCGCAGGGCGCGCAGGTGGTGGAGCTGATGTCCTCGAGCTACTCGGCGCGCATCGCGCTGCTGGCGGCGGCGGACGGGCTGGCCCTGCTGCCGGCGGAGGCGGAGCGGGTGCGCGCGGGCGACCTGCTGGAGTTCCTGCCCTTCGACTGAGCAAAGGGGGCGCGCATGGGCGTGACGATGGCGGCGCAGCGAGGCTGGCGCGGACCGGCGATCCTGTCCTTCGGGTTCCGGCCCTTCTTTCTGGGCGGCGCGGTCTGGGCGGCGACGATGATCGCGGTCTGGGTTCCGTGGTATCTGGGGCTGGTCGCGATCCCCTCGGCGCTGGGGCCCTTCGCCTGGCACGCGCATGAGCTGCTGTTCGGATACCTGGCCGCCGTGATGGCGGGGTTCCTGCTGACCGCGGTGCCGAACTGGACCGGGCGGATGCCGGTGGCGGGATGGCCGCTGGCGGGGCTGTTCGGGCTGTGGCTGCTGGGGCGCGCGGTGGTGGCGGGCTCCGCCTGGATCGGGGCGGGGGCGGCGCTGGGCGCGGCCCTGCTGTTCCCGCTGGCGCTGTGCGGGCTGATCTGGCGGGAGATCCTGGCCTCGGGCAACCGGCGCAACCTGCCGGTGGCGGGGCTGATCACGGTCTTCGCGGCCGGGCAGGCGGGCTTCGCGGCCCTCTGGCTGGGCGGGGGCGATCCGCGGCCGGCCGAGCGGGCGGGCGTGGCCGCCGCGGTGATGCTGGTGATCCTGGTCGGCGGGCGCATCACGCCGAGCTTCACGGCGACCTGGATGCGCCGGCGCGGGGCCGAGGGGCTGCCGGCGCCGTTCTCGGGCCTCGACCGCATGGCGCTGGGGCTGGCGGCGCCGGCGCTGGCGGCCTGGGCGGCGCTGCCCTGGCTGCCGGAGGGCTGGGCGCAGGCGGCGGGGGCGCTGCTGCTGGCCGCGGGGCTGGGGCTGCTGGTCCGCCAGCTGCGCTGGGCGCCGGGGCGCACGGGGGCGGAGCCGCTGGTGAGCGTGCTGCATGTCGCCTACGCCTTCGCGCCGCTGGGCTTCGGGCTGGCCGGGGCGGCGGCGATCGCGGGCCATGCGGGGCTGGCGGATGCGGGGCTGCACGCCTGGACCGTGGGGACCGTGGGGCTGATGACGCTGGCGGTGATGAGCCGGGCCACGCGCGGGCATACGGGGCGGGCGCTGGAGGCGGACCGGGGGACCTCGGCGCTTTACGTCCTGCTGGTCGCCGCGGCGCTGGCGCGGATCGCGGCGGCGCTGGCGCCCGGGGCGGCGCCGGAGCTTCTGGGGCTTGCGGCGCTGGGCTGGGCGGGGGCGTTTGCGGGCTTCGCGGCGCTTTACGGGCCGATGCTCTGCCGGCCGCGGCGGGGGGGCTGAGGCGGGGCGCGGTGGTCCCGGCTCATCGGGGCCGCGCATCCGGGCGCGGAGTTCCATGAGCGGGGCGCGTCGCGCCCCGGGGTCAGGCTGTCTCCCGCAAACGATGACGGCAATGCGGACGCGCCCGAAATGGGCGCGTGGGCGCCGGGGTCCCTGAATTTCACCTTTGATTGGAAGTATACTTGGGGAATTAGGGTCAGGACCCATAACGCCCTGAGGGATTCCCATGGCGACTTCGGCGTGATTCACTCC
>JBNJGE010000204.1:0-6531 GCA_051747505.1 Pseudomonadota bacterium
TCTGCATCACCTCGTCGGAGACCTCGAAATTGGCGGTGACGTTCTGGACGTCGTCGTCGTCCTCCAGCGCGGTGGAGACGTCGTTGAGGTCGGTGGCCTCGCACCAGATGGTGTGGCCGTCGGCGTCGGACTCCACGTCCTCGGCGCCGGCCTCGATGGCGGCCATCATCACGTCGTCGTAGGAGCCGGCCTCGGGGCCGTAGACGATCTGGCCCTTGCGGTCGAACATGAAGCCGACGGAGCCGGTCTCGCCCATGTTGCCGCCGTGCTTGCCGAAGGTGGAGCGCACGGTGGAGGCGGTGCGGTTGCGGTTGTCGGTCAGCGCCTCGACGATCAGGGCCACGCCGCCCGGCGCGTAGCCCTCGTAGCGGACCTCCTCGTAGTTGGCGGCGTCGCCGCCCTGGGACTTCTTGATGGCCCGCTCGATCACGTCCTTGGGGACGGAGTTCGACTTGGCCTCCTTGATCGCGAGGCGAAGGCGCGGGTTCTTGTCAGGGTCCGGATCGCCCATCTTGGCGGCGACCGTGATCTCCTTCGAGAGCTTGGAGAACAGCTTGGAGCGGGCCGCGTCCTGGCGCCCCTTGCGGTGCTGGATGTTCGCCCATTTGGAATGGCCGGCCATGACGGTCCTCGCGCGATCCTGCGTCTCTCGGGATTTCCGCTATGTAGAGGACGGCGGCGGCGCCCTCAAGAGGGCGTCAGCCCAGCGCGAAGACGAAGAAAAGCGCGAGGGCGAGGACGACGAGCGCGTGGCGCAGTGGGCGCTCCAGCGCGGCGAGGCGGGCGAGGC
This sequence comes from Pseudomonadota bacterium, assembly GCA_051747505.1. Lineage (GTDB taxonomy): Bacteria > Pseudomonadota > Alphaproteobacteria > Rhodobacterales > Rhodobacteraceae > Albimonas. The sequence goes on from JBNJGE010000204.1 coordinate 791, forward strand.
GCGGGTCCCCGGCGGCGGAGCCGGGCAGGGGCTCCCCGCGGGAAAGGGCGTGCTGGAGCTCGGCGACCACGGCCATGCGGGCGGCCTTGCGGCGGGAGCGGACGCGCAGCGCGGCGAAGGCCTCGGGGTGGTCGCGCTCCAGCCGCACGGTCATGCGCTGGAGGGCGACGCCCCAGACGGCGAGGACGGCGAGCGCGATCACGGCGAGGACGGCGAAGAGGGTCTGGGCCCAGTCGGACATGGAAGGGGGCTCTAGAAGGGGAAGACGAAGGGGATGAGGGAGGCGGCGACGACGCCGACGAGCAGGTTCAGCGGCAGGCCGACGCGCACGAAGTCGGTGAAGCGGTAGCCGCCGGGGCCGTAGACCAGCGTGTTGGTCTGGTAGCCGATGGGGGTGGCGAAGCTGGCGGAGGCGGCGATCATCACCGCCACCACGAAGGGGCGGGCGTCCACCCCAAGCGTGCCGGCCAGCGCGATGGCCACCGGCGTCATGACCACGGCGACGGCGTTGTTGGAGACGAGCTCGGTCAGGAGCGAGCACATCAGGTACATCAGCCAGAGCGCGACGGCGGGGTGGACCTGCATCAGGAAGGGCGCGACGCCGTCCACCACGAGCGAGACGGCGCCCGAGGTCTCCAGCGCGGCGCCGATGCCGAGCATGGCGAAGATTAGGGCGAGCAGGCGGCCCTCCACGGCCTCGAACGCCTCGTCGGCGTCGATGCAGCGGGTGAAGAGGACCACGGCGACGCCGATGACGGCGGCGGCGAGGATGGGCAGGATGTCGAGCGCGGAGATCAGGACCACGCCGGCGAGCGCGGCGAGGACGATCCAGGCCTTGTCGCGGCGATAGGGGCGCTCGGCCGGCTGGGAGACGTCCACGAGGCCCACGTCGTCGGCGAGGCGGCGGATGTCCTCCGGGTCGCCCTCCAGCAGCAGGGTGTCGCCGATGCGCACGAAGATGTCGTCGAGCTGGCGGCCGAGGTTCTGGGAGCGGCGGTGCACCGCCAGCGGGTAGACGCCGTAGCGGCGGCGCAGGCGGAGCTGGCCGAGCGTGCGGCCGACGAGGCGGCAGTTGGGGCCGATGAGGGCCTCCACGGTCACGGTCTTCTTCTCGGAGATGCGGTCGACCATGTGCAGGGCGCGGGTCTCCCGCAGGCCGAGGAGCTCGTTCACGCCGGTGCGCAGGACGACGCGGTCGCCCTCCTTGAGGATCACGCCGGCGAGGTTGCGGCGCAGGGATTCGTCGCCGCGCAGCACGTCCACGACGCGCATCCCCTCGCGGCGGAAGAGGTCCACCTTGAGGACCTCCTGCCCGATGATGGGGGAGCCGGGGGGGACGGCGACCTCGGTGAAGAAGGAGAGGCGCTTCCGTTCGCCGAGGAAGTCGGTCATGGCCTGCCGCTCGGGCAGCAGGCGGGGGGCGGCGAAGCGCAGGTAGAGCAGGCCGACGGTGACGACGGCGAGGCCGACAGGGGTGATCTCGAACATCGAGAAGGGCGCGAGCCCCGCGCCGCGGGCGACGCCGTCGGCCAGCAGGTTGGTGGAGGTGCCGATCAGCGTCGTGGTGCCGCCGAGGATGGCGACGTAGCTGAGCGGGATCAGCAGGCGCGAGCCGGTGGTCCGGATGCGCTGGGCGAGCCGGATGGCGATGGGGATCATCACCACCACCACCGGCGTGTTGTTCATGAAGGCGGAGGCGAAGAGGGTGAAGCCGGCGAAACCGGCCAGGGTAAGGACCGGGCGGGCCTCCGCCTTGGTCAGGGCGAGGCGGGTGAAGGCGTCGAGCGCCCCGGTGCGGACCAGGGCGCCGGAGATCACGAACATGGCCGCGATGGTGAAGGGGGCCGGGTTTGCGACGGCGGCCATCATCTCGTCCGGGCCGACGGCGCCGGCGGCGAGCAGGACGGCCAGGCCGCCGATGGCGACGACCTCGGGCGGGAAGCGTTCCGTGCAGAAGAGGGCGAACATGCCCAGCAGGACGGCCAGCGTGAGGGTCGCCGCCGCGCCGTCGAAGCCGATCGCGCTCAGGAGCGGGTCCATGCGGCCGCGTCCTCCTGTCCGAACCCGGGTGGCCGCGGCCCCCCGGCGCGGGGGTCTAGCGGCCGGGGGGCGCGCGGGCAAGCCGGGGTCATCGCCGCGGCTGCGCGAGCGCCATGCCGGCGATCATGGCGGCGAGCGCCGCCCATATCCAGCCGGAATGACGCTCTCCCAGAAGGAGAATGCTCCAGGCGACGCCGGAGAGGGTGACGGCGTAGGCCACGAGCGAGGCGAAGACCGGGCCCCAGCGGCGGGCCACGGCGATGTAGCCGGCGTAGCAGAGCGCGGAGAGGGCGCCGCCGGCGATCAGCGCCTGCTCGGCCGGGCCGAAGGGGCCGGGGAGGGGGACGCGCAGGGCGGGCTCGGCGGCGATCGCCGGGGCGAGGGCGGCGAGGCCGGTGAGCGCGGCGCCGAGGACGGCGGTGAGCGGGTCGAGCCGGGCGGGCATGCGCTGGCTGACCCAGAGGCCCTCCGCGGCGTAGGTGGCGGGGGCGATCAGCAGGACGAGGACCCAGGGCCAGGCGGAGGGGTCGGGCAGGCTGGCCTCGGGGCCCAGCAGCAGGGCGATGCCGAGCGCGCCGAGGCCGACGCCGGCGAGCCGGGCGGGGGTGGGGCGCTCGACCCGCAGGAGGGCGGCCAGCGCGAGGGCCAGCAGCGGCGTGGTGGAGACGACGATGGCGAGCACGCCGGCGGGGAGATGGACGGCGGAGGCGAACTCGGCGAGGCCGGGGGCGATGTTTCCCAGCACGGCGATGCCGGCGTAGAAGGCGAGCGCCTTCGGGGTCAGGGGCAGTGGGCGGCCGCGGGCGAGGCAGACGGGCGTCAGGATCACGGCGTAGGTGACGAGGTGCCAGAAGAGCAGGCCGATGGGATGGTGGCCGGTGGAGACGGCGACCTTCGCGGCGGTGGTGGTCAGGCCCCAGCCGGCGCCGATGGCCAGCACCGCGGCGAGCGGGGCGAGGCGTGGGAGGCCGCCGGGGGCGGCGGGCGGGCTGGGGGCGCGGTCGGTCATCGGGGCTCCGGCGAAGGGCGGAGGACACCATGTCGGGGGCGGTCGCGGAAGGGAAGGGCGGGCGTCGCCGGCGGCGCGTGCGGCCGGCCCGGACGTCCGACCTTCGCAGGCTTTTCGACGCGGGCGCCGCTGCTGCTGGCAAACGATGACGGCAGTGCGGGCGCGCCAGAAATTGGCGCGCGGGCGCCGGGGGGTCTGAATTTCACTTTTGATTGGAATTGTAATTGGGGAATTATTTCACGTGCGCGAAAAGCTTCTGGTTCATGCGTGACATTGCAATCTATTTTAGGTTTTGGAGAATGCTCGACGGTTTTTGTTCTTAGAAGAGGTCATTTTGAGGCGCAATTCCGGTGGGCGCCGGGCTCAGGCAAGCGGGGGGAGGATGCGGCGGCGGCGCAGGTCCTCGAACCAGTGGGCGAACATGGCCTCGGTGTCCTGGCAGGGGTGGAAGCCGGCCTGGCGGATCTTGACGGTGCTCACCAGCATCGGCGGACGGGGGCGGGTCTCGCCGCAGGCGAGGATGCGGTCGGCGTAGTGGTGGGACTGGCCGAGGAGCTCGGGCAGCGGGGGCGCGGCGAGGGCGTGGCGGGCGCGGATGCGCTCCCACAGTTCGGCGCGCGGGGGGAGGTAGTCGGCGAGGGAGAGGGGCTCGGGGTCGGCGGGCTGCATGCCGAGCTGGCGGGCGATGTCGGGCCAGAGATGGCGCCAGTCGGAGACGTCGCCGTTCGCGAGGTTGAAGGTTTCGTTCGCGGCCTCGGGGGCTTCTCCGGCCCAGGCGAGAGCCTTCGCCACCAGCCGGGAATCGGCGGCCTCCCACAGGTAGGAGGGACCGCCGGGGTAGCCGAAGGGGCGGCCTTCCTCGGCCATTATGGCGGCGGCCACGCCAAGGACGGGGGCGATGTTCATGGCCGAGCCGAGCGCGCCGCCGAAAACGACCTGGGGGCGCAGGATGGTGAAGCTCCACGGGGCGGATTCGGCGGCCTCGCGCAGGTGGTCCTCCTGGAGCCAGTAGAAGTTCTCGTGCGGGTCGCGGGGGGCGGACTCCTTCGCGGGCACGGGAATCGTGTGGAGGTGGCTGCCATAGGCCTTGGTGCCCTGCATCAGGGCGACGTGGCGCAGCGTGGGGGCGTTCGCCAGCGGGTCGAGGAAGTTGGCGAACATGGCCCGGTTGGTCTCCATCTGGTCGCGGTCGGACCAGCCGGCGACGAGGCTGGGCTGCTCGAAGAGCGCGGCGTAGACGGCGTGGGTGACGGGGAGGGCGGAGAGCGCCCGGGCGCAGGCCTCGCGGTCGGTCAGGTCGAGGGGGAGATGCTCGACGCCCTCGATCCCTGGCGGGCGGCGGGAGAGGGCGATGACGCGGGCGTCGGGCCGGGCGGCGAAATGGGCGGCGGCGGCGTGGCCGACGACGCCGGTGGCGCCGGCGACGATGACGGTTTTCATGGGCGCTCCTCCCTGCGCGACGGGGGCGAGCCTAGACGCGGGGCGGGGGAGCGTCCATCCGGGCTTTCCGCGCGGGGCGCGAGCGGATAGGTCGGGGGCATGAGGCTACTTTTCCTGGGCGATGTCGTGGGCCGGTCGGGCCGCACGGCGGTGATCTCCCGGCTGCCGGCGCTGCGGGCGGCCTGGGAGCTGGATTTCGTTGTGGTCAACGCGGAGAACTCCGCCTCCGGCATGGGGCTGACGGGGCCGATCGCGGAGGACCTGCTGGGCGCGGGCGCGGACTGCCTGACGCTGGGCGACCACGCCTTCGACCAGAAGGACATGCTGCAATACATCGAGAAGGAGCCGCGCATCCTGCGGCCGCTGAACTTCTCGCGCGCCGCGCCGGGGCGGGGCGCGCGGGTGTTCGAGGCGACGCGGGGGCGGCGCGTGCTGGTGGCCCAGGCGCTGGGGCGGGTGTTCATGAACCGGCCCTTCGACGACCCGCTGCCGCCGCTCGACCAGGCGCTGAAGTCCTCGGCGCTGGGGGCGGGCGTGCAGGCGGCGGTGGTGGATTTCCACGCCGAGGCGACGTCCGAGAAGATGGCCGCGGGGCGGCTGCTGGACGGGCGGGCGAGTCTGGTGGTGGGCACGCACACCCATGTGCCGACGGCGGATGCGGTGATCCTGAACAAGGGCACGGCGTATCAGAGCGACGCGGGGATGTGCGGGGACTATGACTCCGTCATCGGGATGGAGCCGGAGGAGCCGGTGCGCCGCTTCGTGACCGGGATGGTCAAGGGGCGGTTCCAGCCGGCGCTGGGCGAGGCGACGCTGTCGGGGGTGTTCGTGGAGACGGACGACGCGACGGGGCTCGCGAAGCGCGTGGCGCCGGTGCGGATCGGCGGGCGGCTTCAGCAGGCCGTGCCGGAGGGGCTGGCGGCCCCCGAGTAGGGGGCCGCGGGCCGGGCGTCTACTGCGCGGTGAAGCCGCCGTCCACGGGGATGTTGGCGCCCGTGACGAAGGAGGCCTTGTCGGAGAGGAGCCAGGCGATCAGCTCGGCGACCTCGTCGGAGGTTCCGATGCGGCCGATGGGGTGCAGGGGGGCCAGCATCTCGCGCGAGGACTGGCCGCCGCCGGTGGACTGCTCGGCGATCGAGTCGAGCATGCGGGTGTCGATGCCGCCGGGGCAGACGGAGTTCACGCGCACGCCCTCCTTCGAGTATTCGAGCGCGGCGGTCTTGGTCAGGCCGTTCACCGCGTGCTTGGAGGC
>JBNJGE010000205.1:0-6527 GCA_051747505.1 Pseudomonadota bacterium
GGTGGACATCAGGTATCGCGACAAGCTGGAGGCCTGCGGGCTGCGCTTCTCGGGGATGTCGCCGGACGGGCGGCTGCCGGAGATCATGGAGTTTCCCGATCACCCCTGGTTCATCGGGGTGCAGTTCCACCCGGAGCTGAAGTCCAAGCCCTTCGAGCCGCACCCGCTGTTCGCGAGCTTCATCGAGGCGGCGCTGAAGCAGTCGCGGCTGGTGTGAGCCGGGGCGCCGGCCGCGGGGCCGGCGCCGGGTGGCTCACATCTGCTGGAGGAGGTCGCGGACCTTCGGGGCCTGGTCGTGCTCCGGGTCGATCTCGAGGCCCTTCTCGAACTGCTCCTTCGCCTCCGCCGTGCGGCCGCGGGCGCGCAGGATGTGGCCGTAGTGGTAGCGGATCTCGCCGACATCGGGCAGGGCGTCGAGCGCCTCCTCCATAAGGCGCTGCGCCTCGCCCAGCGAGCCGACATTGTAGAGGACCCAGGCCAGCGTGTGCTTGACGGCGGGGTTCTCCGGCTGGATCTGGCTGGCGCGGCGGGCGTAGTTGAGCGCCTCCTGCGCCTTGTCGTTGCGGGTCAGCACCAGGGCGAGGTTGTTCATGGCCGCCCAGTTGTCGGGCTGGCGATCGGCCACGTCGCGGTAGAGCCGCTCGGCCCCCGTGTCCTGACGGGCCTTGTCGAGCAGGGTGGCGAAGATGAAGCGGTCCTCGATGCTGTCGGGGTTCCGCTCCAGGATCCGCTCGCCGTAGCGGACGGCCGTCTGCATGTCGTCGGTGTCGCGCGCCACGGTGGCGGCGATGCGCAGGAGAGGGACGTGGTCGGGGTGCTCGATCAGCCCCTTCTCGGCGACGGCGAGGGCGTCGTCGAGGGCGCCGTTCTCGCGCAGGAAGAGGGCGAGGCGGACGAAGCCGGCGGGGTCGTCGGGGAACTCGGCCGCGGCCTGCTCCAGCGTCGCGCGCGCGGCCTCGGGGCGGTCGGCGGCGATCTGGGCGGAGGCGAGCGCGGTGAGCGCGCGCAGGCTCGGCCCCTGGCGCGCGATCATGTCCTCGTAGACGCCGATGGCGCCGGCCGCGTCGCCGGAGCGGCGCAGGACCAGGGCGTAGCGGTATTCCAGGGACTCGGGGTTGTCGGCCATCTCCATGGCCTGGAGGAAGGCGTCGCGGGCCTTCTGCGGCTCGTCCATCGCCAGCCAGGTCTCGCCGATCTGGGCGAGGGGGGCGGCGAGCTCGGGGCGGTCCTCGGCGACGGCTCGGAACTCTTCGAGCGCCTCCTGATGCTCGCCGGCGGCGCGCAGGGTCACGCCGTAGCCGAGGCGGAGCAGGACGTTGTCCGGATGCTCGGGCAGGATGAACTCGTACTGGCGCCGGGCGATCTCCACCCGGCCCTGGCCGAGCATGGCGTCGGCGAGCACGATGTGCAGGTCGGCCGGCACGTCGCGGTCGCGCTGCCAGGTGGTGAGCATGGAGACCGTGCGGTCGTGCTCGCCGCGGGCGTTGTAGAGCGCGCCGAGATTGATGCGCACGCCGGGCTCGGTGACGTTCTGCTGGTGCTCGATGGCCATCTCGTAGGCGTGGATGGCGTCGTCGCGGCGGCCGAGCGCCTCGTAGAGGCGGCCCAGACGCTCCTGCGCGGGGACGAGGTCGGGGCGCAGCTCCACCGCCTGCTCCAGCGCGCGGCGGGCGGCCTGGACCTTGCCCTCGGCCATCAGGAGCACGGCGCGGTTGGCGTGGGCGGTGGCGAGGTTCGGATTCAGCTTGAGGGCGGTCTCCAGCGCCTCCATCGCCTCCTCGTTGCGGCCCTGCTGGCCGAGCACGGCGCCGAGGATCTCGTGGGCCTTGGCGGAGTCGGGCTGCAGGCGCAGGAAGCCGCGCACGGCCGTCTCGGCCTCATCGATCTTGCCTTCGCGGTAGAGGCGGATGGCGACGTTGAGCGACTGCTCGGTCTGCTGCTGCTCCAGGAAGGGGTCCATGGCCGCGGCGCGGGCAGGGGCGGCGGGCCCGCCGGCGAGGCCGGCGGCGAGCGCGGCGACGGCGAGGACGGACAGGCTGTGGCGCATGGCGAAGAATCCCGTGAACTGAAGGTCGGCCGCGCGCCGCCCCCTGTGGCGCGGGCCCGGCCGCGCCCGGAGGGCGGCCGAAAGCAGTCCGACTATACAGGGCCGGCGGCGCCCATCAACCCGCGGGCCGCCCCGCTCTCATACGCGCGAGCGGGGCGGGAGCGGGGCTTCAGCGCAGGGCCTTGCGGGCCTTGGTGAGGTTGCGGGCGATCACGATCTGCTGGATCTGGCTGGTGCCCTCGTAGATGCGCAGCAGGCGGATGTCGCGATAGAGCCGCTCGATGGGGTATTCGGCCATGTAGCCGGCGCCGCCATGCACCTGCACGCAGCGGTCGGCGATGCGGCCGGCGGCCTCGGTGCAGAAATACTTGGAGCAGGAGGCCTCCATCGGGGCCTGGCCGACGGCGTCGTAGAGGGTGGCGGTGGAGCGGGTCAGCGCCCGCATGGCGGCGAGCTCCGCCTGGCAGTCGGCGAGGAGGCCCTGGACGAGCTGGTGCTCGGCGATGGGCTGCCCGAAGCTGTGGCGGTCCAGCGCGTAGTCGGTCGCGAGGTCCAGCATGCGCTGGGCGTTGCCGGTGGCCATGGCGGAGATGTGGACGCGGCCGCGGTCCAGCACCTTCATGGCGGTCTTGAAGCCCTGGTTCTCGCGGTCGGGGCCGCCGATGATGGCGGAGGCGGGGACGCGGACATCCTCCAGCGTGACGTCGCAGGTCTTGGTGCCCTTCTGGCCCATCTTCCGGTCGGGCTTCGAGATGGTGATGCCGGGGGAGTCGGCGGGGACCAGGAAGGCGGAGATGCCGCCGGCGCCGGGATTGTCGGGGTCCGTGCGCGCCATCAGCGTGAAGACGGAGGCGCGCGGGGCGTTGGTGATGTAGCGCTTCGTGCCGTTTATGACGAAGTCGTCGCCGTCCCGGCGCGCGCTGGTGCGGATATGGGCGGCGTCGGAGCCGACGTCGGGCTCGGTGAGGGCGAAGCTCGCGACGGCCTCGCCGGTGGCGAGCTTGGGGAGCCAAGCCTGCTTCTGCTCCTCGGTTCCGTCCATGACGATGCCCTGGGAGCCGATGCCGACATTGGTGCCGATCAGGGAGCGGAAGGCCAGCGAGGCGTAGCAGAGCGTCTCGATCAGGCGGGCCTCCTGCAGGGTGGAGAGGCCGAGGCCGCCGTGGTCCTGCGGGATCGAGATGCCGTAGAGGCCCATCTCCTTCATTTCGGAGACGATCTCGGGCGGGATCTCGTCCTCCTCCTCCACGCGCTCCTCGTTGGGGATGAGGCGTTCGCGGGTGAAGCGCTCGACGGTGTCGAGGAGCTGGTCGAAGACGTCCTCCTCGATGCCGGGGGTCTGGTCGGTCATGGTGGGGTCTCCTCCCGAAGGCGCCGGGCCGCGCGCGGCGGCCCGGCGGAGGGTGTCACAGGGCGTCCTCGGTTCCCAGCAGGGCGGTGCACTGGCTGGAGAGGGTGCCGCCGTTGCCGTGGGCGAGCGCGACGGTCGGGTTGGCGACCTGCCGCTCTCCGCCCTCGCCGCGGAGCTGGCGGACGGACTCGATTACGGTGAAGACGCCGTACATGCCCGGATGGACGCAGGAGAGGCCGCCGCCGTTGGTGTTGACGGGGAGTTCGCCGCCGGGGGCGATGCGGCCGCCCTCGACGAAGCGGCCGCCCTCGCCCTTGGGGCAGAAGCCGAGATCCTCGAGGAAGAGGATCGTGTTGATGGTGAAGGCGTCGTAGAGGGCGAGCACGTCCACGTCCCGGGGGCCAAGGCCGGCCATCTGGTAGGCGGCCTCGCCGGACTGCTTCGCGGAGGTCACCGTCATGTCCGGGGTGTTGGCGATCTTGGAGTGCCAGGTCGCCGCGCCGGCGCCGAGGACGTAGGCGGGTTTCTTCGGCAGATCCTTCGCGCGGTCGGCGCGGGTCATGACAAAGGCGCCGGCGCCGTCGGTGACGAGGCAGCAGTCGCGGACGGTCAGGGGCGAGGAGACCATGCGGGAGTTCAGGACGTCCTCGACGGTCAGGTCCTCGCGCATGTAGGCCTCGGGGTTGAGCTGGGCCCATTTGCGCGCGGCGACCGCCACCTCGGCGAGCTGCTCGCGGGTGGCGCCGTACTCGTGCATGTAGCGCTGGGCGGCCAGCGCGTAGGCCGAGACGGGCATCATCGGCTGGTAGGGCGCCTCGTAGGAGTAGGGCATCAGGGCCTGGCGGGCCTGCGCCATCGCCTTGCGGTCCATCTCGCCCGAGCGCTGGACGGAGCCGTAGCTGACCAGCACCGCGTTGCAGACGCCGGCTTCGAGCGCCATGGCGGCGGGCAGGATGTGCTCCACGAAGGAGGAGCCGCCGATGCAGGTGCCTTCGATGAAGCTGGGCTGGATGCCGAGATGCTCGATGAAGTCGAGCGGGTACATGGCGTTGGCCGTCGAACAGGTCGCCACGCCGTCGATGTCGGACAGGCTGAGGCCGGCGTCCTCGACGGCGCGGATGGCGGCCTGGACCGAGAGCTCAAGCTCGGTGAAGCCGGGGGCCTCGCCGCAGCCGAAGGTGGCCGCGCCGACGATGGCGGTCTTGCCGCGGAGGTCTTTCGGGGAACCCATTCTCACGCTCCTTCGGCGGGGTCGAACACGACGCGGGCGGCGGGGCCTTCGCCCTCCACCCGGGCCTTGACGCGCAGGCCGATCTTCACGGCCTCGGGGGCGAGGGCGGGGATGGCGCTCATCAGGCGGGGGCCTTCGTCGAGTTCGACGACGACGACGTTGTAGGGGCCGCCGCGGTCCTCCCGGCGGTTTACGACGGTGAAGCTGTAGACCGTCCCGAGGCCCGAGGGCTCGACCCATTCGAGATCGGTCTCGCCCGTGCCGGGGGCGAGTTCGCGGGGCGGGTAGACGTGTTTTCCGGTGCTTTTCGAGCGCTGGATCAGCCAGCGGCCCTCGGCCAGCGCGTCGCGGAACGCGCGCTCGGCGCCCATGGCGGGCTCGTTCATGCTCTTCTCCCTTGGTGAGCGGCCCCGGCCGGGCGGCCGGGGCCCGTGTGCGATCAGACCGGGTCCCAGGTGAAGACGTCGGCGGAGACGTCGAGGTCATAGAAGCTCGCCTTGAGCGCCGGCAGGGCGTGCTCGGCGATCGTCTCCGGCGTCCAGCCCTCGGAGCGGTGGACGGAGCGGACGGGGCGGGGCTGGGACATCAGGAAGATCTCGTTGGCGCGCACGGCGAAGATCTGGCCGGAGGCGTCGGCGCCCCGGTCGGAGATCAGGGTGACGGCGAGCGGCGCGATCTTGGCGGTGGTCATGCGCTTCATCTTCTCCACCCGCGCCTGCTGCTCGGGCGTGTCGGTGGGGATGGAGGCGATCATGCGCGACCAGGCGAAGGGCGCGATGCAGTTGGAGCGCACGTTGAAGCGCTGCATGTCGAGCGCGATGGATTTCGAGAGCGCCGCGATGCCGAGCTTGGCAGCCGAGTAGTTGGCCTGGCCCAGGTTGCCGATCAGCCCGGAGGTGGAGGTCATGTGGACATAGGCGCCCGACTCCTGCTCCTTGAAGTGCTGGGCGGCGGCGCGGGAGACGTAGTAGGCGCCGTAGAGGTGGACCTTCACCACGGCGTCGAACTCGGGCTCCGACATCTTGTGAAAGAAGCGGTCGCGCAGGATGCCGGCGTTGTTGACCACGCCGTCCACGCGGCCGAAGGCGTCGAGGGCGGTCTGGATGATGCCCTGGGCGCCTTTCGGGTCGGCGACGGAGTCGGTGTTCGCCACGGCCTCGCCGCCGGCGGCCTTGATCTCCTCGACCACCTTCTGGGCGGGGCCGGCGTCCTCGCCCTCGCCCGAGACGGAGGCGCCGATGTCGTTGACCACGACCTTCGCGCCCTCCGCGCCCATGGCGAGCGCGATGTCGCGCCCGATGCCGCCGCCGGCGCCGGTGACGACGACGACCTTTCCTTCGACCAGTCCGGTCATTGGTGTCTCCTCCCTCTGTCTGGGGTCATGCGTTGCGGCGGGCGATGTCGGAGCCGTAGTCCGAGCCCCCCGCGATGGTGCGCCCGCCATCCACCGGGATGATCGCCCCCGTGACGTAGGAGGTGAGATCGGTGGAGAGCGTCATGGCCATGTTGGCCACGTCCTCCAGCTCGCCCAGCCGGCCGATGGGGGTGGAGGCGAGCATGCGCTCCATGGCCTCGGGGGTGTTCACGAGGCGCTCCAGCCCCTCCGTGCCGCGGATGGGGCCGGGGACGATGCCGTTCACGCGCACGCCCTCCTGGCCCCATTCCAGCGCGAGCACGCGGGTGAGCATGTCCACGCCGGCCTTGGCGGCGCAGGCATGGGCCTGGAACTTCGTCGGCGTCGTGGACTGGGGCGCGGAGATGACGATGCAGGAGGCGCCGGGCTTGCGCAGGTAGGGGTGCGCGAGGCGCAGGGTGTTGAAGGTTCCGTTGAGGTCGATGTCCACCACGGTGCGGAAGGCGTTGGGGGACATGTCGAGGGCGGAGGCGAGGAAGTTGCC
>JBNJGE010000206.1:0-6491 GCA_051747505.1 Pseudomonadota bacterium
ACCCGCTATGACCGGTGCGCCGACCTCTTCCTGGCCGCCGTCACAATCGCCGCAATCGTCCTGTTCTGGTTGTGAGTCCTGAGCCTATTTTACGCGCGCTCAAAATTCGGGACGGGGCGAAGTCGTGTTCATGGGTCCTGAGCCTGCTTTGCGCGCGCGCTGGCGCGGGATCCCTCGATTGGCATCGGCAGGCTTCTTGAGCGCCGGATTTGTTGCGGGCGCCATGCCTTCATGGGGCGTCCTCGTTGAAGAGGCCGCCCCCGCTGGCCGGTTTCAGGCGCTCAGGCCGCCGTGCAGCGTGGGCAGGTCCAGCGCCGGGAAGCCGTAATGGCGCAGCCAGCGCAGGTCGCTGTCGAAGAAGGCGCGCAGGTCGGGGATGCCGTATTTGAGCATCGCGATGCGGTCGATGCCGAGCCCGAAGGCGAAGCCCTGCCATTCGGCGGGGTCGATGCCGCCGGCCTGCAGGACCTTCGGGTGGACCATGCCGGAGCCGAGGACCTCGAGCCAGTCGTCGCCCTCGCCGACGCGCAGCTGGCCGTCGACCCAGGAGCAGCGGATATCGACCTCGGCGGAGGGCTCGGTGAAGGGGAAGTGGGAGGCGCGGAAGCGGGTCTCCACCCCCTCGACCTCGAAGAAGGCGGCGAAGAACTCCTCCAGCACCCATTTCAGGTTGGCCATGGAGATGTCGCGGCCGACGGCCAGCCCCTCGATCTGGTGGAACATCGGGGTGTGGGTCTGGTCGTAGTCGGAGCGGTAGACGCGCCCCGGGGCGATCACGCGCATGGGCGCGCCGCGTTGCTGCATGGCGCGGATCTGCACCGGGGAGGTGTGGGTGCGCAGGACGTGGGGGTGCGGCTCGTCCGGGTCGTGGGCGAGGTAGAAGGTGTCCATCTCCGCCCGGGCGGGGTGGTGGGCGGGGATGTTGAGAGCGTCGAAGTTGTACCAGTCGCTCTCCACCTGCGGGCCCTCGGCGAGCTCGAAGCCGAGATCGGCGAAGATGGCGGTGACCTCGTCCATGACCTGGCTGACGGGGTGGATCGTGCCGCGCGGGCGGGGGCGCGCGGGGAGGGTGACGTCGAGCCACTCGGTGGCGAGGCGGGCCTCGAGCGCGGCGTCGGCCAGCGCCGCCTTGCGGGCGGCCAGGGCGGAGTTGAGCTCGTCCTTGAGGGCGTTGAGGGCGGGGCCGGCGGTCTTGCGCTCCTCCGGGCTCATCTTGCCCAGTTCGCGCATGCGGAGGCTGACCTCGCCCTTCTTGCCGAGGGCGGCGACGCGGACGGACTCGAGCGCGGACTCGTCCCCGGCCTCGGCGATGCGCGCGAGCCAGGTCGCGCGGAGCTGGTCCAGGTCCTCCATGGGGTCCTCCATGCCCTGAGCTTGTTCCGCCGCGGGCGTAGCATGATGGAGGCGGAACGCAAGCCTCAGACGGCGGCGGCCTCGATGCGGCGGCGGAGGTCCGCCTGCGCCTCGGCGTCGATGGGAAAGCGCCAGACGAGAGCGACGGCGGCGATCTTCAGGACGACGGGGGCGGCGGCGTAGAGGAGGGTCAGCGTCCACAGCGCCGCGGAGGCGTTGGTCTCGGCGGCGGCGTCGAAGCCGGAGAGGTCGAGGAGCAGCAGCGCGGCGCCGCCGGCGGCGGCCTGGGCGGTCTTGGTGGCGACGGACCAGACGGCGAAATAGGCGCCGGTGCGCTGCTCCCCGGTCTCGGCGGTGTCGGCGTCGACCACGTCGGCCTGCATGGCGGGGGGGAGGGAGAGGTCGGCGCCCAGCGCGAGGCCGGAGAGGAAGGAGATGACGGCGAATGCGACGACGTCGCCGGGGCCGAGCGCAAGCGCCCAGAGGAAGACGACGCCGGCATAGACCATCGCCACCGACCAGACCTTGTGCTTGGGCCAGCGGCGGGTGGCGCGGCTCCAGAGCGGCGCGCCGAGGATGGCGGCGACGAAGTACAGGATGAGCAGGGGGCCGGCCCAGTCGGGGCTTTCAAGGCGGTGCTGGACGAAGAAGAGGAAGAGGGCCGCGGGGAGCGCGTTGGCGGCGCCGTTGACGAACCAGGCGGCGAGCAGGCGCAGGAAGGGGCGGTTGGCGAGCGCCAGCCGCGCGGCGGCGCGCCAGGGGACGCGGCGGCGCGAGAGGTCGGGGCCCTCCGGCGCGCCGGAGACGGCGAGGAGGAAGGCGAGCGGCAGGGCGCCGAGGAGGGCGTAGAAGATGTTGGCCATGCCCTCGCCCGCGTCGGCGCCCGCGGCGTAGAGGATGGCGGCGCCCACGAGGCCCATGATGCCGACGCTCTCGCGCCAGGCGGTGACGCGGCTTCGCTCGGCGTAGCCGGCGGCCAGTTCCGCCCCCCAGGCGAGGTAGGGGGTCATGGCGACGGTCCAGGCCAGCGCAAGGGCGGTGAGCCAGAGGCCGGCGTAGGTGGCGGAGGGCTCCGGCGGGGGCAGGAAGAGATGCCAGGCGGAGACGAGGATGAGCGGCGCGGCGATCAGCATCCAGGGTCGGCGGCGCCCGCCGAGGCGCGCGACGGCCGCGGGGGTGCGGTCGGACAGCATGCCCATGAGCGGATCGCTGATCGCGTCGAGAAGGCGGGCGGCGAGCAGGAAGGCGCCGAGCACGGCGAGGTCCGCCCCGAGGGCGGCGTAGTAGGGGGCGGCGTAGACATAGACGGGGAAGTGCAGCGCCTGCAGGGGCGCCATGGGCAGGGCGTAGGCGGCGAGGGTGCGGGCGCGGAGCGCGGCGTCGGGGCGGGCCATGGCGGGGAGATGGCCCGCCGCGCGGGGCGGTCAATGGACGGCGGGGCGGGGGCTCAGGCGTCCGGCGTCTCGTTCTCGTCCCAGAAGCGGTGGAGGACGTCGCAGAGCGGGCCGATGACCACCGCGGCGGCGCCGATGAGGTAGAGGGCGGGGGAGGCGAGCGCGGCCTCGCCCGTCGTGGCGGCGCGCAGCAGCAGGAAATCGACCAGCTTCATGACCGTGTCGAAGCTGCTGTAGCTGTAGGTGTCCACAACCGCCTTGAGGCCGGCGAGCACGCAGAAGGCCAGCAGCGCGACGGCCGCGGCGGTGAGCGAAAGCGTGGCGGTGGTGAGCGCGCCGCGGCCGAGGCCGAGGCCGAGCACGCGCCAGCCTCCGATCGCGCCGCAGAGCGTGGCGCCGAGATACCAGGGCTTGATGTCGAGATGCTCGCCGGGCGGGAAGACCTGCAAGTGCAGACGCACCGCCATCGCCGCCGCCAGGGCGAACAGAACGGTCGCCGCCAGCCGGCTGCTTCCGAAGCGGTTCCGCGCGGCCAGGGCGGGGCCCCCGGTGGCGGGGTCGCGGCCATCCAGTCGTCTCACGCGCTCGTCTCCCGAGCATTGACCTTACGCAACTTCCGGAAGAGTGCCCGAGACGCGCCCGCGCCGCAAGGGGGCGGTCAGGCGGCGCGGCGCAGGGTGAGCTGGGTGACGTCCGTGGTGCGCGCCATGAAGCAGGCGGCGCAGCTGGCGAGGTAGAAGTTCCACATGCGGCGGAAGCGGTCGTCGAAGCCCATGGGGGCGATGTCGTCCCAGGCCTCGTTGAAGCGCGCGCGCCAGCGGCGGAGCGTCTCGGAGTAGCTGTCCCCGAATTCGAGGGAGCCCTCCCGGGCCAGCCCGGCGCGGGAGAGCTGGGCCTCCAGCGCGGCGGGGGAGGGCAGCATGCCGCCGGGGAAGATGTATTTCTGGATGAAGTCCACGCCCTTGCGGTAGCCGTCGAAGAGGTGGTCGGCGACGGTGATGATCTGGAGGGTGGCGCGGGCCTCGGGTTTGAGGCGATCGCGCAGGGAGTCGAAGAAGACGGGCCAGTACTGCTCGCCCACCGCCTCGAACATCTCGATGGAGGCGACGCCGTCGTAGCGGCCGGTCTCGTCGCGGTAGTCGCGCAGGGCGATCTCCACGCGGTCCTCCAGCCCCTCGCGGCGGATGCGCTCGCGCGCGTAGTCGGCCTGGGCCTGGCTGATGGTCAGGGCGGTGACGCGCAGGCCGCGCTCCTTCGCGGCGTATTCGGCGAAGCCGCCCCAGCCGCAGCCGATCTCCAGCACATGGCCGCCCTCGGGCGCGTCGAGGGCGTCGCAGATGGCGGCGTACTTGTTGGCCTGGCCGGATTCCAGGCTCTCCTGCGACCCGCGGAAAAGGGCGGAGGAGTAGGTCATGCTGTCGTCGAGCCAGCGGGAGTAGAAGCCGTTGCCGAGGTCGTAATGGGCGGCGATGTTGCGCCGGGACCCGCGCCGGGTGTTGCGGTTCATCCAGTGGCGCAGGCGCTCCATGGCGCGGGCGAGCGCGGCGCCGGAGAAGCGGCGCGCCATGCTCTCGTTGTTGAGCAGGGCGACGTCGAGGACGGCCTGCAGGTCGGGGGTGTCCCAGTCGCCGTCCATGTAGGCCTCGGCGAAGCCGAGCTCGCCGTCGCGCAGCAGGCGGGCGAAGAGGCCCGGGTCGCGGACCTCGATGCGGCCCTCCGGCCCCGGGCGCGGGCCGGCGGCGCGGAATTCGCGGCCGTCGGGCAGGGCGAAGGTCAGGGCGCCGGCCTCGAGCCGGCCGACCGTGTCGAAGGCCGCGGAGAACCAGCGCGGCAGCTGCGTCTGGCCCCGGGTGGTCGTCAGCGGCTCTGGCGTCATGGGCGGCTCCTTCGCGGCTGCGCCCATTATTTCTAGTGCGCGCCGTGCGGCTTGGCAAAGCCGGCGGGCGCTTTTGGGCCCGGATAGCGGCGGAAGGGGGCGCCCTTGAGCCACAGGCGCAGGGCCTGCCAGTGGATGGCGGCGATGACCTTGAAGGGCAGGAGGGGGACCGAGAGGGCGAGGCGGGCCAGCGTCGCGTCCGTCAGGGGAAGGCGGACGCCGTTCTGCGCGGCGATCAGGAGGTCGCCGTCCGCGTCGCCCTGCTTGATGCGCAGGGACAGCCGCTCGCCCGGGGGGGCGAGGTGGAAGCGGTAGGTCTGGTCCATGCCGATGAAGGGGGAGACGAACATCTCCTTGGTCCGGACATGCCGTCGGGGGGAGGCGGCGTCGCCCTCGGCGGCCAGCACGTAGGGGATCTGGTCGCCGAAGGTGTTCTTGACCTCGTAGATCACGCTTTCCAGCCGGTCCTCGGCGTCGTGGCAGTAGTAGACGGAGAGGGGGTTGAAGACCCAGCCGAGCATGCGAGGCATCGCCAGCAGGCGGATGCGCGCGGGGCGGGGGCGGCCGGCTTCCGCCAGACGGGCCTCCACCCAGGGGCGCAGCGGGGAGCCGTCGCGCGGGCCGTGGTCGCGGTCGTTGTGGGAGAAGAGGCCTCGTGCGTTGCAGGCGAACAGGCGCAGGCGGGAGGCGGTGTCAGCCAGCCGGTCCACGTCCAGCAGCAGGGTGAAGACGCGGTAGCGGAAGCGGTGGGCGCGCGGGCGCAGGCGCATGTGCATGACATGGCCGGCGTAGATCGCGCCCTGCTCCGGGGGGATGGGGGGCATGGCCGGGGTCTCTCCCATGGTCACTCGGCCGCGGTGGCGGCGAGGAGGGCTGCGTCGGGCAGCGGCGCGCCGAGGTCGCGCGCCCAGGCGGGGCGGGCGCCGAGCGCGGCGGCGGCGCGCAGGCCGGAGCGCAGGCCGTCCTCGTGGAAACCGTAGCCCAGCCAGGCCCCGGCGTGCCAGACGCCGCCGCGGCCCTGGATCTCGTCCATCTCCGCCTGGGCGGCGAAGCTGTCGGCGGAGTAGAGGGGGTGGTCGTAGGCGAATTCGCCGTGGATCAGGGTTTCGTCGATCTCCCGCTGAGGGTTGAGGGAGACGAAGAGGGGCAGTTCGCGAGGCAGGCCCTGCAGGCGGTTCATCCAGTAGGTGACCTGGGCGGGGCGCAGGGCGTCGGCGCGGGCGCCCTCCGACAGGAAGTTCCAGGAGGACCAGACGCGGCGGCGGCGCGGCATCAGCGCGGCGTCGGAGTGCAGGACGGCGCGGTTCTGCGAGTAGGGGAAGGCGGAGAGCAGGGCGCGCTCCTGATCGTCGGCGTCCTGCATCAGGTTGAGGCTGACATCGGCGTGGGTGGCGAGCACGACCTGGTCGAAGGCGGCCTCGGAGCCGTCGTCGAACCGAACATGCGTCATGCCGCCCCGGCGGCGGATGGCGACGGCGCCGCGGCCGAGATGGGCGCGGGGGCCCAGCGCGCGCACGAGCCGTGAGACGTATTCGCGCGAGCCGCCCTCGACCGTGCGCCAGCGTTGGGCGGGGTCGAGGCCGGTCATCAGGTCGTGGTTGCGGAAGAAGGCCACGAAATTGGCGGCCGGGAAGTCCAGCATCCGGGCGGTGGAGGTGGACCAGATGGCCCCGCCCAGGGGCAGGACGAACCGGTCCCGGAAGGCGCGGGAGTAGCCGCGGGAGTGGAGCCAGTCGCCCAGCGCGAGGCCGTCGAGGGCGCCGGACTCCAGCTCCTGCGAGGCGGTGCGGTTGAACTTGCGGATGATCTCCAGAAGCATGGTGATGTGGCGCGGGTTCACGCAGTTGAGGCGCTGGGCGAACAGCGCG
>JBNJGE010000207.1:0-6490 GCA_051747505.1 Pseudomonadota bacterium
GGCGCCGGCGATCGCGCATTACGAGATCTCGGGGCGCCGCGCGACGCTCAGGCCCGGGATCGAGGCGGTGGCGGTGGTCGGCTCGGTCGTGGCGCACGCTTTCGCGGGGCCGGGCGGGCCGGAGAGCCTGGCCGAGGCGGAGCGCATCGCAACGGGGCCGGAGGGCTCGCCCTCACACGCGCTGGCGGTGGCGGCGGCGGCCTGGGGGGCGGCGGCGCCGGAGATCATCCCGCTGGCGGATTCCTCCGCCGCGACGGCGGCGGCGGCGATCGAGGCCGGGGGCGCGGACGCGGCGCTGGTGCTGGCGGAGCCCGGGCGGGCGGATCTGCGCGCGGCGCTGGGCGGGCCGCGGATGCGGGTGATCGATTCGGCGAGCTGGTGGCGGGGCTCGGCCCGGCTCGCCCTGCCATTCCTGCGCCCCGCGCGGGTCCCCCCGGGCCTCTACGGGAAGGACGAGGCCGGGGCGCCGGCGGTGGCGATGCAGCTGACGCTGGCCGGACCCGCGCCGCCGCGGCTGACGGCGCCGGCGCGCCACGGGCCGAGCGTCTATGCCGCGGACGCGCTGCCGATCACCGACGCGGTGGTGCGCCGGCTGAACGCGGCGCTGGGGCCCGGGGAGGCGGTGGGGCCGCATCTGCGCGCGGCGGCGGTCATCGCGCCGGGCACGCCGCGCGAGCGGGCGGAGGTGAACCCAAACCCGGACCGGGCGGTCCTGTCGGTGCTGATCTTCGGCTTCCTGGGCTGGACGGCCTGGCTCTACGCGCGGGCGTGAGGGCATGAAAACGGCCCGCCGCGCGGGGACGCGGCGGGCCGGAGCGCGGGGCGCGCGGGGGCGCCTTACTCCTCGAGGCTCAGCGCGATGAAGCGCAGATCGCCCTGGGAGGAGACCAGCAGAAGGACCGACTTGCGGCCCGACTCGCGGGCCTTCTCCACCTGCTCCACCACCGCGCGGGGGGTGGCGACGGGCTCCTGCGCGACCTCGACGATCACGTCGCCGGGACGCAGGCCCTTGGTCGCGGCGGGGCTGTCGCCGGCGATCTCCTCGATCACCACGCCCTGAATGTCCTCGGCGAGGCCGAGGGCCTGGCGGGCCTCGGCGTCCAGCGGGGCGAGCGTCATGCCCAGGGTCTCGGCGCCCGGCTCCCCGGAGGGGGCGGGCACGGCGGCGTCCATGGCGGGCTCGTCTTCCTCCAGCCGGCCGAGGGTGACCTGCAGGCTGATGCGCTCGCCCTTGCGCAGGACCTCGAGGGGGACCTCCTTGCCGACCTCCGTTTCGGCGACCATGCGGGGCAGCTCGCGCATCTCGGGCACCTTGCGGCCGTCGAAGCTGAGAATGACGTCGCCCTGCCGCAGGCCGGCGGCGTCGGCGGGGCCCTCCTCGACCACGGAGGCGACGAGGGCGCCGGCGGCCTCGTCCATGCCGAGGCTCTCCGCGATCTCCGGCGTGACGGACTGGATCTGCACGCCCAGCCAGCCGCGGCGGGTGGTGCCGTATTCCATGAGCTGCTGCACGACCGGCTCGGCGATGTCGGCGGGCACGGCGAAGCCGATGCCGATGGAGCCGCCGGTGGGCGAGATGATGGCGGTGTTCACGCCCACGACCTCGCCGTCGAGGTTGAAGAGCGGGCCGCCCGAATTGCCGCGGTTGATGGCCGCGTCGGTCTGCAGGAAGTCGTCATAGGGGCCGGCGTTGATGTCGCGGTTGCGCGCCGAGATGATGCCGGCGGAGACCGAGCCGCCCAGGCCGAAGGGGTTGCCGATGGCCAGCACCCAGTCGCCCACGCGCGCGGCGTCGGAGTCGCCGAAGCCGACATGGACGAGGTCCTGCTCGGGCTCCACCTTCAGGAGCGCGATGTCGGTCTTGGGGTCGGTTCCGACCAGCTCGGCGTCCAGCGAGGCGCCGTCGGGGAAGTTCGCCTTGATCTCGTCGGCGCCGTCGATGACGTGGTTGTTGGTCACGATGTAGCCGTCGGCCGAGATCACGAAGCCCGAGCCCAGCGAGCGGCGCGGGCGGACGGGGCCGCGCTCTCCGTCGCGGTCGCCGAAGAGCTCGGGGAACAGGTCGCGGAAGGGCGAATTCTCCGGCAGGCGCGGGCCCTGCGGACGGGAGGGCGCGGCGACCCGCTTGGTGGTGGAGATGTTGACCACCGCGGGGCTCAGCCGCTCCGCCAGGTCGGCGAAGCTGGCGGGCGCGCCGGCGGGCTGCTGGGCCAGCGCCGGGCCGGCCGGGGCCAGCGTCATGAGCGCGGCGAGCAGGGCCAGGGCCAGCGCCGCGACGGACGCCGGCTGCGCGCGACGGGGCCGGGGTGAGTTGGACAGCACGTCGAAATCCTCCTGCTGGTCGTCGAATGCCGGCGGCGTGGCCGCCTTGGCGTATGAACGCACGCCCTCAATCTGTGTTCCCAGCGCCACGGCGCAAGCGATTCCGGCGCGCGGCGCGGTCACGGTCCGGGGAGCCGCCCGTCAACGGGCGAAGGTCAGGAGGGCTGTGCCAAGGATGGCGGCGGCGAGGCCGGCGTAGCGCAGCCGCTCGGGGCCGAGCTCGCGCATGGTCTCGAGCAGCCGCTCCATGCGGCCGGGGGCGATGGCCAGCAGCAGCCCCTCGGCCGTGAGGATGGCGCCCAGGGCGAAGACGAGATCACGCATGGCCTTCCCGGGAACGGCGCGCGCGGCCGGGCGGGCGCCCGGCCGCGCAGGGGGTCACTGAGACGCGGCGTCGGCGGCGGCGGGCCCGGCGGCGTCTTCCGTCTCCGGTGCGGCGGGGGTGGAGGCGGCGTCCTCGTCCGCGCCGCCGCCGCCCGACGACGCCTCCGGCGAGGCCTCCGCCTCGACCAGCGGCGCCGTGCCGGCGTCGAGATACTCGAAGAACTCGCTTTCCGGAGTGATCACGAGCATGGAGTTCTCGCCCTTGAGCGCCTCCTCATAGGCCCTCAGGGAGCGATAGAAGGCGAAGAACTCCTGATCGCGGCCGAAGGCGCCGGCGAAGACCTTGTTGCGCTCCGCCTCCGCCTGACCGCGGATGATCTCGCCCTCGCGCCGCGACTCGGACACGAGCTCGATGGCCTGGCGGTCGGCGTTGGCGCGGATGCGCTGGGCGGCCTCCTCGCCCCGGGCCCGCTCGTCGGCGGCCTCGCGCTGACGCTCGGACTCCATCCGCTCGAAGGTCGCCTGGAGGTTCTGCTGGGGCAGATCCACCCGGCGCAGGCGCACGTCCACGATCTCCACGCCGAGGTTCTGCGACTGCCCCCGCGCCGTGTCGCGGATGCGGGTCATCAGCGTGGCGCGCTCGTCCGAGAGGATCTCGTCCGAGGTCACGGAGCCGAGCACCTCGCGCAGGCTGGCGTTCAGCACGCGCTCCAGCCGCGGCAGGGCCGCCAGCTCGTTGGAGACGGCCTGGCGGAAGCGCACCGGATCGGTGATGCGCCAGCGCGCGAAGGCGTCCACCACGAGGCGACGGTCGTCGATGGGCGTGACCTCGAGCTCCCGGCCCGCCAGCGGCAGGATGCGGTCCTCGTAAATGGCGACGCTCTGCACCAGCGGGATCTTGAAGTAGAGGCCGGGCTCCCGATAGCCCTCCTCCTTGCCGACCACCTGGCCGAACTGGAGCTTCAGGGCCTGCTGGCGCTCGTCCACGATGAAGATCGAGTTGACGCCGAGAAACAGCAGGACGGCGAGGACGCCGATCAGGATGGGCAGCTTGCGCATCACTTGGCCCCCTTTCGAAGCTCGTTGAGGGGCAGATAGGGCAGCACGCCCTGGCCGCCGGCCCCGCCGGTGACGCCGTCGCCGATCACGATCTTGTCGACGCCGCCGAGCACGCGCTCCATCGTCTCGATGTAGAGGCGCTTGCGGGTGACGTCCTTGGCGTTGCGGTACTCGTCGTAGATGGAGACGAAGCGCTGGGCCTCGCCCTCCGCCTCGTTGACGGTCCGGGCGGCGTAGCCCTCGGCCACCTGCACGAGCTGGGCGCTTTCGCCGCGCGCCTCGGCGAGGCGGCGGTTGGCGTAGGCCTCGGCCTGGTTCTCCAGCCGCGCGCGGTCCTGCGAGGCGGCCTGCACGTCGCGGAAGGCGTCGATGACCTCGGCCGGCGGGTCGGCCTTGTCGAAGTTGACGCGGATGATGTTCACGCCCGCGTCGTAGCTGTCCAGCGTCTCCCGGATGCGGGACTGCACGGTCTGGGAGACCAGGGCGCGGTCGCGGTTGAGGATGGGCCCGAGCTGGGAGCGGCCGATCACCTCGCGCATGGCGGCCTCGGAGACCGCGCGGATGGTGGATTCGGGCTCGGCCAGGTTGAAGAGGAACCGCGCGGGATCGGCGATGTTCCAGACCACCTGGTAGTCCACGTCCACGATGTTCTCGTCGCCGGTCAGGATCAGGCCGGCGTCGGTCTGGCGGCCGGCGGAGGTGTTCTCGCCGATGTTGATCACGTTCTCGCGCGTGACCGGAAGGACCTCGTGGGTCACCACGGGCCAGGGGGCGAAGTTCAGGCCGGGCTGGCCGATTTCGGAGAATTCGCCGAACATCAGTTCGACCGACAGCTCCGAGTTCTCCACGGTGTAGAGCGAGGCCGCCAGCCAGGCGCCGACGACCGCGAGGCCGGCGATGGCCCAGCCGCCGCGGCCGAAGCCGGAGGGCAGGCCGGAGCCGCCGCCCCCGCCGCCGGAGCCGCCGCCGCCGAAGATCACCTTGAGCCGCTCGCGCCCCTGGCGCAGCAGCTCGTCCATGTCGGGGCCGTCGCCGCCCCCGCCGCCGGGGCCGCCGCCCCTGCCGGGGCCGCCGCCCCCGTTCGGACCGCCGCCCCAGGGGCCGCGGCCGCCGGAGCCGGTGTTCTTGTCCTTGCCCCCGCCGCCCCAGGGGCCGCCGGAGTTGTTGCTGAAGGGCATGTCGCTCTCGATACCTCCGAAATGCACGCCGTCCACAGATGGGCCCCGCAGGGAGGCGTTCAAGTGGACGGTTCTCCCGCCGGCGCGGCCCGCCCCGTCAGGCGGCGGGCGCGCGCATGGTGACCAGCTCCTCCGCCGCCGTCGGGTGGACGGCCACGGTGCGGTCGAAGTCCTCCTTGGTCGCGCCCATCTTCAGGGGGATGGCCGCGAGCTGGATCATCTCGCCGGCGCCGTGGCCGACGATGTGCACGCCCATCACGCGGCGATCCGCCCTGTTCACGATCAGCTTCATCAGCATCCGCTCGTCGCGCCCCGAGAGCGTCGCGAGCATGGGGCGGAAGGCGGCCCTGTAGATCTCCACCTCCGCCTCGGCGCGGGCCTGCTCCTCGGTCAGCCCGACGGTTCCGATCTCGGGCTGGGTGAAGACGGCGGTGGCGACCAGCGCGTGGTCGGCCGGGGTGGGATTGCCCGCGAAGACCGTCTCGGCGAAGGCGGCGCCTTCGCGGATCGCCACCGGGGTCAGGGCGAGGCGGTCGGTGACGTCGCCCACGGCGTGGATGGAGGGCACGGCGGTCGCGGAATACTGATCGACGATCACCTCGCCGCGGGGTCCCAGCGGCACGCCGGCGGCCTCCAGCCCGAGGCCCTGCGTGTTGGGCACGCGGCCGGTGGCGTAGAGGACGCAGTCGGCCGGGATCGCGGCGCCGTCATGGAGGGTGACGCGCAGGCCGTCCCCGTCCTCCTCGATGCTCTCCACGGTGGTGTTAAGGCGGAAGTCCACGCCCTTCTTCGCCATCTCGGCCGCGACATGGTCGCGGAGCTCGTCGTCGAAGCCGCGCAGGATCTGCGGGCCGCGGTAGATCTGCGAGACGGTCAAGCCGAGGCCGTTGAAGATGCCGGCGAACTCGCAGGCGATGTAGCCCCCGCCCACGATCACCACGCGCCGGGGCTGGCTGGGCAGCTCGAACACGTCATTGGAGGTGATGGCGTGGTGGGAGCCGGGGAAGTCGGGGACGTAGGGGGTCCCGCCGGTGGCGATGAGGATGTGGCGGGCCGTGATCTCGTGGCCGTGGGAGGCGAGATGGACGGTGTTGGGGCCGGTGACGGTGGCGCGGGTGCGGTGAAGCTCCACCCCCGCGGCGTCGAGGTTGCGGGCGTAGGCGCCCTCCAGCCGGGCGATTTCCGTGTCCTTGCTGGCGATCAGCTTCGACCAGTCGAACGAGGTCTCCCCCACGCTCCAGCCGAAGCCGGCGGCGTCCTCGAACGCCTCCGAGAACTGGGAGGCGTAGACCATCAGCTTCTTGGGCACGCAGCCGCGGATCACGCAGGTGCCGCCGAATCGGTGCTCCTCCGCGATCGCCACGCGGGCGCCGGCCTGCGAGGCCATGCGCGCGGCGCGCACGCCGCCCGAGCCGCCGCCGATCACGAACAGGTCGTAGTCGTGGGTCATGCGCCTCCCCTTCGCGCGGGCCCGGAGCGGCCGCGCGCGTTCAGTCCACGAATTCCGCGCCGTCCTCGTCCAGCGTCAGGGTCTCGACGCTCTCGTCCTCGTAGCCGACGATCACCGTGTCGGCGATGTCGATGAACAGGCCCGTCTCGATCACCCC
>JBNJGE010000208.1:0-6443 GCA_051747505.1 Pseudomonadota bacterium
GATGTGGTTCAAGCGCAAAGGAGTCCACGATTCCTGTGGATAAGTCTGTCGAAAACCCGGAGGGAATTTTGCTTCCCCTTGACCGGAAAAGGATTTTTCCGGAATGCATAAAAATTATGCAATTTCCCAAGGCGCTGATATCGCAGGATAATTTTTTAGATATATCCAAATTTCTGATTTCCTTGACGGAATCTTGACGGATCCGTGAGGTCCTCCGGTCAAGGTGGAAAACTATTGCGGTCCCACAAGAGGCCGACACGTAAAAGAGGGCTGCAACGCTCACTCTTCTACTCTTGGTTGTTCTGGCAGTTCACTCGACGCCAACGACGTCGGGCGTCCGCCAGGCGAGGTGCTGGCCAGCATCCATGGCAAGCATCTGACCGGTCAGGGAGTCCGCCTCAAGGATCAGACGCAGGGCGGCGCAGATCTCCGCGGGGCGCGCCCCGCGGCCCAGGATGACACCTTCGCGCTGGGCGCGGAAATGGGCCTCGCTCTGCCGGTCGCCCTGTAGCGTCGGGCCGGGGCCGATGCCCATCACCCGCACCTTCGGCGCCAGCGCCTGGGCGGCGGTGCGCGTGAAGGCCCAGAGGCCGGCCTTGGCGAGGGAATAGGTCATGAATTCCGGCGTGGGCTTCCAGACCCGTTGGTCGATCATGTTGACCACCGCGGCCCGGGCGCGCGGCAGGCCCTCCTCGTCCGCCTCCGGCTCCGGCGCCTGGGCGGCGAAGGCCTGGGTGAGGACGAAGGGGGCGCGCAGGTTGCTCTGCATGTGGCGGTCCCAGCTCTCGCGCGTGGCGGTGGCGAGGGTGTCGTGCTCGAAGATCGAGGCGTTGTTGACCAGCAGGCTGAGCGGCCGCTCAAGCGCCTGCGCGGCGAGCCCGACCAGCGCGGTCGTCTCGTCCTCGTCCAGCAGGTCGGCGCGCAGCACCGCGGCCCGCCCGCCGGCGGCGCGGATCTCGCGCGCGGCGGTCTCGGCGCCGCCGGTGGAGCTCAGGCAGTGCAGGGCAACGTCCCAGCCCTGCGCGCCGAGTTCGCGCGCCATCGCCAGACCCAGCCGCCGCCCCGCGCCCGTGATCAGCGCCGCGCCCGCAGGAATGCCCATCTTCGCCTCTCCATGGTTTCGCCCGCCCGGCGTCCGGACGGTCCCGCCGCTCAGGCCGGCATGTTCAGCGCCGCGGCGATATAGAGCCCGTAAGTGGCCAGCATCGCCCCGCCCGTCCAGCGGTTTATGCGCGCCATGCGGCAGACGAAGGGCAGCATCAGGACCGACGCGGCGAGCATCACCCAGAGGTCGAAGACGAGAAACCCCGGCGGCGCCGGGATGGCGCCGAACAGGCTCGCCGCGCCCATGATGGCGAGCAGGTTGAACAGGTTCGAGCCGATAACGTTGCCCATCGCCACATCCGCCTGACGGCGCATTGCCGCGGCCACCGTCGTGGCGAGCTCGGGCAGCGAGGTGCCCACGGCCACCAGCGTCAGCCCGATCGCGGCCTCCGTCACGCCCATGGTCAGCGCCACGCCGCGCGCGCCCTCGATCAGCAGATTGGCGCCCAGCGGCAGCCCGATCAGCCCCGTCAGCGTCAGCAGCCCGATGCGCCAGACGGGCATGTGGGGGTCGGCGTCGCGGATCTCGTCGGGCAGGTCATCCTGCTCCAGCGCTTCCTGCATGGCTGCGTCGGCGGCGACCTTCGTCCGGCGATGGCCGCGCGCCTCCAGCCAGGCGTCGCCGAGCACCAGCGCGAGCAGCGCCAGCAGCAGCAGACCCTGCGGCCAGGCCAGCGGTCCCATCCACAGCAGGACGATGAAGACCGTCGTGGCGATCATCATCATCATGTAGTTGCGCTGGGAGTCGCAGTCGCGCGCATCCAGCGTGGAGATCAGCGCCGGCGCCCCAAGCACCAGCAGCACATTGGCGATGTTCGAGCCCACCACATTGCCCAGCGCGATCCCGGGCGAGTCCTGAAGCACCGCCTGCACGGAAATCAGCAGCTCCGGCGCCGAGGTCCCGAAGGCGACCACGGTCAGCGAGACCAGCAGCGCCGGGATCCCCGCGCGCAGGCTCAGCGCCACCGCCCCCCGCACCAGCGCGTCGCCTGCGCCCAGCAGGATGGCAAGGCCCACGACGGCGACGACCAGATCCATCAAGGTCCTTTCGGGCTGCAGGCGATCGTGAGGCCGGATCCGGCCCGGCTTCAGGATGGGCGGGGCGGTCGCTCAGCCGCGGCCACGGCCCGGCGGCGGGTCGTCATCAGAACCCCGCCGTCGACGCAGCCAGGACAGGGGGCGCCGCCGGGCGCGATCGCCCTGCCGGGGACGGCCCGAGATGATGGCCAGAAGGCCCATCCCGGCCAGAAACAGCAGCGCCAGCTTGGTCAGCATCCGCCCGTCACCCCCCCGTCAAACGCCATAGCGCGACCACATCAGCCGGGCCTCGAGCGCCGCGGCCGTCTCCCCCGCCAGCTCGGATCCGCCGGGCAGTCCGATGCGCTGCAGCAGCCCGCGCTTGGGCTGGAACTCGCGGAACACCGCCTCCTCGCCGAACTTGGCCTGCATGACGGCACGCAGATGCCCCAGCCCGTCGGCGAGGCCGAGCTCCACGGCCCGCCCGCCGGTCCAGACATCGCCCTGGAAGAGATCCGCCTCGGCCAGCCTGTGGCCCCGGCGCGCGCGCACATGAGCGATGAAGTTGTCGTGGATGTCGCGCTGGAGGTCCAGCAGCCGCTCCACGTCCTCCGTGCGCTCGGGCTGGAAGGGGTCGAGCATCACCTTGCGCTCCCCGGCGGTGTGCACGCGCCGCTCCACCCCCAGCCGGCCCAGCGCGTCGGTGAAGCCGAAGCCGGCGTAGATCACGCCGATGGAGCCGATCAGGCTGTTGGCGTCGACCCAGATCTCGTCACCCGCGCAGGCCAGCCAGTAGCCGCCGGAGGCCGCCACGTCCTCGCAGAAGGCGAAGACGGGAACCCTCTTCTCCTGCGCCTTGCGCCGGATGCGCGCGGCGATCAGCGCCGACTGGGTCGGGGAGCCGCCCGGGGAGTTCACCGCCAGCGCCACGGCCACGGGCCTGGCGTCGAAGGCGCGCTCCACCGCCTCCCCCACGCCCTCGTCCGACAGGCCGGAGGGGCCTCTGCCAGGCAGGCCGATGGCGCCGTAGAGGCGGACCACCGAGATGCGGGGGGCGCGGCGCGTGATGCGTCGAAGGGTGCGGCCGATGTTCATGCCTGCACATCTAGCCACGCCCGTCCCCCCGGGCAACCGCAACGGCCGAAGCGCGGCGCCGGGGACGCCCGGGTTGCCCGGCGGCGCGCATTGCCTATCATGGAGGGCCCGCGCCGGCCCGCAGGAGCCACCATGACCCATGTGATGAGCCGAGAGGAGCTGCTGCGCCTGGAGCTGGAGCAGCTGCGCGCGGAGCATGCGGACCTCGACGCCGCGATCGAGGCGATGCAGGGGCGGGCGCGCTCCGAAGAGCTGGCCCTGCGGCGGCTCAAGAAGCGCAAGCTGGCGCTGAAGGACCGCATCGCCCGCATCGAGGACGAGCTCTTTCCCGACATCATCGCCTGAAGGCGCGACGGGGTGACAAGGCGGCGCCGGCGCCCTAGAGGCGGCGGCGCGAGGGCATGGCGGCGAGGAGAGAGCGCATGGCCGAACAGGACGACGTCCCCGAGGAGGGGGTCGAGCAGGTGGAGGAGGTCGCCGAGGAGGCGGCCGAGGCCCAGCCTCCGCTTGTCGGCGTGGTCATGGGCAGCCAGAGCGACTGGGCCACGATGCGCGTGGCGCGCGACACGCTGCAGGCGCTGATGATCCCGCACGAGGTGCGCATCATCTCCGCCCATCGCACGCCCGACCGCCTCTACGCCTATGCCGAGGAGGCCGCCGGGCGCGGGCTGCGCGTGATCATCGCGGGCGCGGGCGGGGCGGCGCATCTGCCGGGGATGCTGGCGGCCAAGACGCGGCTGCCGGTTCTGGGCGTGCCGGTGCAGAGCCGGGCGCTGTCGGGCCTGGACAGCCTGCTGTCGATCGTCCAGATGCCGCGCGGCGTGCCGGTGGGGACACTGGCCATCGGCGAGGCCGGGGCGGGCAACGCCGCCCTGCTGGCCGCCGCCATGCTGGCCACCACGGACCGGGAGCTGGCCGAGCGGCTGGAGATGCTGCGCGAGGCGCAGACCGAGGCCGTGGCCGAGGAGCCCTCGGATGACTGAAACGATCGGCCCGGGGGGCGCGGTCGGCATACTGGGCGGCGGGCAGCTGGCCCGGATGCTCTCCATGGCCGCGGCGCGGCTCGGCCTGCGCTGCGTGATCCTGGCGCCCGACGCCGACCCGCCGGCGGGCCATGTCGCCGCGCGCGTGATCCGCGCCGACTACGAGGACCCCGCCGCGCTGTCGGAGCTGGCGCGGGCCTGCGACGTGATCACCTACGAATTCGAGAACGTGCCCGTCGCCGCCGCCGCGGCGCTGGCCGCCGAGGTCGCGGTGCGCCCGGGGCCGCGCGCGCTGGAGGTCTCGCAGGACCGGCTGACGGAGAAGGATTTCATCGCCGGAACCGGCCTCTCGCCCGCCCCCTACGCGGCGGTGGCGAGCGAGGTCGACCTGGCCGCGGCGCTGGAGCGGCTCGGCGCGCCGGCGATCCTCAAGACGCGGCGCTTCGGCTATGACGGCAAGGGCCAGGCGCGGCTCGACTCCGCCGCCGACATCCCGGCCGCCTGGGAGGCGGTGCAGGGCGCGCCCTGCGTGCTGGAGGGGATGGTGGACTTCGCGCACGAGGTCTCCGTGATCGCCGCGCGGGGGCAGGACGGGAAGGTGGTGGCCTTCGACCCGGTGCGCAACGAGCACGAGGGCGGCATCCTGCGCCGCTCCACCGCCCCTGCCCGGCTGCCCGCCGCGCGCAAGCTGGAGGCTGTGACGGCCGCGGGCCGCATCCTGACCGAGCTCGACTATGTCGGGGTGATCGGGGTGGAGCTGTTCGACACGGCGACGGGATTCGTGGTCAACGAGATCGCCCCGCGGGTGCACAACACCGGACACTGGACGCTCGACGCCTGCGTCGTGGACCAGTTCGAGCAGCATATCCGCGCCATCTGCGGCTGGCCGCTGGGCGACGGCGCCCGCCATTCGGACGCCGTCATGGAAAACCTGATCGGCGAGGAGGCGCTGGCCTGGCGCGATCTCGCCGCCGATCCGGGGGCGCGGCTGCATCTCTACGGCAAGGGCGAGGCGCGCCCCGGCCGCAAGATGGGCCACGTCACGCGGCTCTTCCCCCGGAGCTGATCCTCCGGGCGGCCGGGGCCCGGGCGATCAGCGGTCCACGTGCACCGAGCCGCCATGCGCGTCCGGCCCGCGGGGAGAGCGGAAGCCCCGCGCCACCCGGTCGGCCCCGTCGAGCATCACGCGGCCCAGCGGGTTGCGCCGGATGGCGGCCTTCGCCTTTTCGATGCGCATCACGTCGTCGATGCGCCGGTCGAGGAAGGCCCAGGTGTCGACGTGGCCCTCGCTCTCGTCCTGCAGCCAGTAGAGCAGCGTGGAGGAGATCACGCCGGCCAGCGTGGCGCGCTTGCTGTACCAGTTGAGATCCTCGGAGGCGTCGCCCAGCGCCGTCCAGATCGCGCCGGCCGTGCGCCAGACGCTGGCGGCCGCGTCCGCGGCGTGGTGCGGCAGGGCCAGCAGGTTGGCCGCCCGGCGCACGGCCTCCTTGTGGCCGGCGTCGATCTCCAGCCGCAGGCGCACGGCGCGAGTGACGCGGGCGGTCATGCCCATGCCGGCCAGAGGCTCGCGCGCCAGGGCCTCGGCCATGCGCCGGTCGCCGCGGTCGTGGAAGGCGAGAGCGGCGTCCACGCCCCCGCGTGGGAAGGCGCGGCGGGCGTCTTCGCGGTCCACCCCCGCATCCTGCGCGGCGGCGTCGATCGCCTTGCGCGACCAGCCGTCGAAGACCGCGTGCTCCGGCAGATGGTCCAGCAGCCGCTCGCGCGCCGCCTTCAGCGCGTCCTCCGCAGCGGCGGCGGCCGGCGCCGGCGTCATGGCCTGGGGGGTGTCGTGCTCGGGGTCGGACATGATCTCTCCTCGCGTCTCGGGGGCGGACCGCGGGGCTTCGCGAAGGCCGCTCCGCCACCCCGCGGGGCGGTGGACAGCCCGATTTCCGATGAGTATATAGGCGTTTCCTGCAGACCCGCAGCATAGAAAGGTGGTGATATCCGTGCAGGTGATGGTTCGCGACAACAATGTCGACCAGGCTCTCCGCGCGCTGAAGAAGAAGATGCAGCGCGAGGGGGTTTTCCGGGAGATGAAGCTCCGGCAGCATTACGAGAAGCCGTCGGTGAAGCGCGCCCGCGAAAAGGCCGAAGCGATTCGTCGCGCCCGCAAGCTCGCGCGCAAGAAGGCGCAGCGTGAAGGGCTCCTGTAAGGGCGTCCGCCTGACGGAGACCGGGGCGCCGCGTCCCGGACACGAAAAA
>JBNJGE010000209.1:0-6432 GCA_051747505.1 Pseudomonadota bacterium
GGGCGGCGGGCCCGCGGTCGGAGGATTCCAGCCCCATGCCGGCGGTCGAGTTCGTTCAGATCGGCCTGCGCCGCGGCGCGCGGGCGGCGCTGGAGGGCATCGACTGGCGCCTGGAGCCGGGCGAGCTGCACCTGATCGCCGGGCCGGCGGGGGCGGGCAAGTCCTCGCTGCTGGCGGCGGCGGGGCTGGCGCTGCGCCCCGCGGCGGGCGAGGCGCGGGTGCTGGGCCGCGCCCTGCCCTGCGGGGAGGCGGAGGCCGAAAGCCTGCGCCGGCGCATCGGGCGGGCGGAGCAGACGCCGCGCTTCCTGGAGCATCTGAGCGTGATCGAGAACGTGGCCCTGCCCCTGCGGCTGGACGGCCGGGCGCCGGAGGCCCGCGCGGCCCAGGCGCGGGAGCTGCTGGACTGGCTAGGGCTGGCGGACCGGGCGCAGGCCGCGCCGGGGGCGCTGTCGGGCGCGGAGCGGCGGCGCGCGGCGCTGGCCCGCGCCGTGATCGCGGGGCCGGAGCTGATCCTGGCTGACGAGCCCAGCGCGGAGCTGGACCGGGCCGGGGCGGCGCAGGTTCTGGAGATGCTGGCCGCGCTCGCCGATCACGGCGCGGCTGTGGCGATGGCGAGCCGCGACCCCGAGCTGATCGGGCTGGCGCGGCGCCAGGCGGGGGCGCGGCTGCTGACGCTGGAGGCCGGGCGACTGCGGGCGGAGGCGGCATGAGCAAGCGCAAGGCCGCGCGTCGCCAGGCCCCTGCCACGGAGACGACGGAGGGCGGGGGGGCGGCGCCTGACGAGGGCGGGCCGGGGCGGCTGCGCCGGGGGCTTCTCGCGGCGGGGCGCGCGGGAGGCCGGGGGCTGCGGGCCGCGGGGGCGGCGCTGCGCGCGGCCTGGCGGGAGCGCAACGCGCCACCGCTGGCGCCGAGCGGCCCCGCGGGGCGGCTGGTCCCGGCGCTGGCGCTGATCTTCGGGGCGCTGATCTTCGCCGGGCTGTGCGCGGCCGTGGAGGCCGAGCGACTGGCCCGCGCCTGGACGGCGGAGTTCGGGGCGGCGGCCACGCTGATGGCGGCCGGGCCGCCGGAGGGGCGGGAGGCGCGGTTCGAGGCCGCGCTGGAGGTGCTGAGGACCACGCCCGGAATCGCGGAGGCGCGCCCCCTGCCCGCGGCGGAGCGGCGCGCGCTGCTCGCTCCCTGGCTGGGGCCGGACGAGGCCGCGCCGGCCGATCCGCCGCCGATGGCCGCCGTGACGCTGGAAGGGCCGGGGCCGGACCCGGAGATGCTGTCGCTGCGCCTGCAGGCCGAGGCGCCGGGCGCCGTCTATGACGACCACGCCGCCTGGCGGGGGCCGCTGCTGCGGGCGGCGGCCTCGGCCCGCGGTCTGGGCTGGGGCGCGGCGGCGGCCGCCGCCGCGGCCGGGGCGGCAGCCGCGGGGCTGACCGCCCATGCCTGGACGGCCGGGGCGCGGGGAGAGCAGCGGCTGCTGCGCGGGATGGGCGCGCCGGCGGCGCGGCTGCGCCGGGCCTGGGCGGGGCGGGCCGCCGCGCTGGCGTTGCTGGGCGCCGCTGCGGGGGCGGGGCTGGCGGGCCTCGCCCTGCGCGCGCCAGGCTGGACGGGCGGCACGGACCCGGTGATCGCGCCGCAGGGCTGGGTCTGGGCCTGGGCGGCGGCGGTGGCGGGCCTTCTGGCGCTCGCCGCCTGGGCGGGGGCGCGGCTGGCGCTTCGGCCGGTCCTGCGGGGAGACGAGGGAGAGGGCCCATGAGTCTGGCGCATCTGCGCGGGCTGGTCCTGGTCCTGTGGACCTACGGGCTGATGGCGGTGATCGGCCTCGCGCTCGCCCCCGTGGCGGCGATCGCCTCGCGCCGGCGGGTGGTGGCGATGATCCGCCTCTATGCGCGGCTGGTGCTGGGCGGGGCGCGCCTGATCTGCGGGCTGCGCTGGGAGCTGCGCGGCGAGGTCCCGCGCGGCGACGTGATCCTGGCGGCGAAGCATCAGAGTTTCCTCGACATCCTGATCCTGGTCGCGGCGCTCGACCAGCCGCGCTTCGTGATGAAGAAGGAGCTGGTCCGGGCGCCGGTGCTGGGCTTCTACGCCCGGCGCATCGGCTGCATCGCGGTGGACCGGCGCGCCGGCGGGCGGGCGGTGCGCGAGATGGTGGAGAAGAGCTCGGCCGGCGGGCATGCGGGGCAGCTGGTGATCTACCCGCAGGGCACGCGCGTGCCGCCGGGGGCGCCGGCGCCCTACAAGGCGGGGGTGGCCGCGCTGCAGGAGGCGCTGGCCCTGCCCTGCGTGCCGGCGGCGACCAACGCCGGGTTCTTCTGGCCGCGCAAGGGCGTCTGGCGGCGCCCCGGGCTGGCGGTGGTGGAGTTTCTCGAGCCGATCGAGCCGGGCCTGCCGCGCCGGCGGCTGATGGAGCGGATCGAGCGGGAGGTCGAGCCGGCCTCCGACCGGCTGCTGGCCGAGGCGCGGGGGTAAGGCGCGGGGCCGCGCGCGGCGGCCCCGGCGGGCGTCAGGAAGCCGCGATCATGTCGGCCTGGCGCACGATCACCTCGGCCTGCCGGATGGAGGCGAGATCCACCAGCCGGCCCTTGTAGACGGCGGCGCCCTGGCCGGAGCGCTTGGCCTCCTCCATCGCCTCGAGGATCTCGCGGGCCTCCTTCACGGCCTCCTCGGATGGCGTGAAGACCTCGTTGGCGAGCTCCACCTGCTTTGGGTGGATGGCCCATTTGCCGACCATGCCCATGGTGGCCGAGCGGCGGGCCTGGGCGCGGAAGCCCTCGGGGTCCGAGAAGTCGCCGAAGGGGCCGTCCACCGGCAGGACGCCGTGGGTGCGGCAGGCGGCGACGATGGACGAGGTCACGTGGTGCCAGGGGTCGGGGTAGGAGACGGCGCGGGCGCCGCCCTCCCCGGCCGCGTCGGCGAGCATGTAGTAGTTCGGCTGGGTGCCGCCGATGCCGGTCGTGGACATGCCCATGGAGGCGGCGAAGTCGGCGGCGCCGAGACTCATCGCCTGCAGGCGGGGGGAGGAGGCGGCGATCTCCTCGACATGGGCGAGGCCGGCGGCGGTCTCGATGATCAGCTCAAGGCCGAGGCGCTTCTCGGCGCCCTTGGCCATCTCGATGGCGGAGACGAGGGCGTCCACGGCGTAGACGTCCGCGGCGTTGCCGACCTTGGGGATCATGATGAGGTCGAGGCGGCCGTTGGTGTTCTCCAGCACCTCGACGACATCGCGGTACCAGTAGGGGGTGTCGAGGCCGTTGATGCGCACCGACAGGGTCTTGCTCCCCCAGTCGATGTCGTTGATGGCCTGAACGACGTTCTTGCGGGCCTCGGCCTTGTCGTCCGGCACCACCGCGTCCTCGAGGTCGAGATTGATGACGTCGGCGGCGGAGGTCGCCATCTTCTCGAAGATCTGGGGCCGCGAGCCGGGGCCGAAGAGCTGGCAGCGATTGGGGCGGGCCGGCGGCTGGGGCTGGATCCTGAAGCTCATGGGGGGCTCCTTGGCGCAAGGAAATGTCGGGAGAGGTTCGCCGGACGCCTAGGTTATTGCGCCCGGAGCGTCAACGTCGCGCGGGGGCGCGGGCATGCGAACGCCGCCCTGAAGGGCGGCGCCTGAGGGCCGCGCGAAGGCGCGGGCCGAGGAACGGGTCTTGCCCGCGCGAGCGGGCGCCGCGTGATCAGCCGACGATCTCGAGCTCGGAGAAGAAGAAGGCGATCTCGGTCTTCGCGTTCTCCAGGCTGTCGGAGCCGTGCACGGAGTTCTCGCCGATGGAGCGGGCGTAGAGTTTGCGCACGGTGCCGTCGGCGGCCTCGGAGGGGTTGGTGGCGCCCATGACCTCGCGGTTCTTCGCCACGGCGTCCTCGCCCTCCAGGACCTGGACCACGACCGGCTCGGAGGCCATGAAGGAGGTCAGCTCCTGGAAGAAGGGACGCTCCTTGTGGACGGCGTAGAACTCGCCGGCCTCGGCCTCGGTCATGCGGATGCGCTTCTGCGCGACGATGCGCAGGCCGGCGTCCTCGAACATCCTGTTGATGGCGCCGGTGAGGTTGCGGGCGGTCGCGTCCGGCTTGATGATGGAGAGCGTGCGCTCGACGGCCATGGCTGGGCTCCTTTGACGGGTCGCTCGGATGGTCGGTCGGGGCGCGCCCCGGGGCGCGCTCCGCGGAAAGGCGCGCGCCGGATAGCATGGGGGAGGCAGGCATGAAAGCGCATTTCGGGATGATGGCGCGCTACAACGCGTGGGCGAATCGTCGCCTGTATGACGCTGCGGCGGCCCTGTCCGACGAAGCGCGGCGCCGCGACGAGGGGGCCTTCTTCGGCTCCCTCCACCGGACGCTGAACCACCTGGTGACGACCGACGTGATCTGGCTGTCGCGCTTCCGCGGCAAGCTGCCGCCGCCGTGGGGGCTGGATCACGTGCCCCATGACGACTTCGACGAGCTGCGCGCGGCGCGCGAGGCGCTGGACGCGGACATCATCGGCTACGTGGACGGGCTGGGCGAGGACGACCTGGCCGCCGATTTCTCCTACGCCCGCGTCAGCGCCCCCGACGAGCGGATCACCCAGCCGCTGGCGCCGGCGCTGGCGCATTTCTTCAACCACCAGACCCATCACAGGGGGCAGTGCCACATGATCCTGACGCGCCTGACCGGAGACGCGCCGGCGCTCGACCTGATCTTCTACCAGCGGGAGGCCGGGTGATGGCGGACCGCGCGATCTGGTTCGAGGACCTGCGGCCCGGCTTCCGGCACGAGACGGACGGGGCGACGATCAGCGAGGCCTCCATCCTCGACTTCGCCTTCCGGTTCGACCCGCAGCCCTTCCATCTGGACGCGGAGGCGGCCAAGGAGTCGATCTATGGCGGGCTGATCGCCTCGGGCTTCCAGACCATGATCACCGCCTTCCGGCTGTGGCATGCCGAGAAGATCATGAACCCGGCCTCCCAGGGGTCGCCGGGGATGGAGGAGGTGCGCTGGCTCAAGCCCGTGCGGCCGGGGGACACGATCCGAATGGTCGGCGAGGTGACGGAGGCGCGGGAGTCGCGCTCGCGCCCCGATGTGGGAATCGTGCGCTGGAGTTACGAAGTCTTCAATCAACGCGACGAGAAGGTGATGAGCTGGCGCTCCGCCGGGCTGTTCCTGAAGCGGCCGGGGAACCGGGGCGTCGTGGCGGCGGAAGAGGAGCCGGCGGGCTGAGCCGCGGAAGCTCCCGGCGCCGGCGCGTGCATTGGGGCATTGCCCTGCGCGCCGGCGGGGCTAGGGTGGCCGCCGAATGAACGGAGGGACCTACATGAAGACTTTTGCCGCGCCGCTCGTCGCGCTCGCCCTGCTTGCGCAGCCCGTCGCCGCCGACGAATTCGAGGAGGTGCTGGAAGGCGCCCTCGAAGCCTACCGCGCCGGCGATCTGCAGGTCGTGAAGGAGGATCTGGACTACGCGTCCCAGCTTCTGGCCGGAATGAACGCCGAAGCCCTGTCGGACTTCCTGCCCGAGGCGCAGGACGGCTGGACGCGCGAGGACGGCGAGCGGCAGGCCGGCGGCGGGGCGATGGGCATGTTCGGCGGCGGAACCACGGCCTCGGCCACCTACAGGCGCGACGGCGAGACCTTCAGTCTGACCCTGGTCGCCGACTCGCCGATGGTGAGCGGCATGGCGGCGATGTTCAAGAACATGGCGGGCATGGGCGGCGGCCGCGTGGTGCGAATCCAGCGCCAGCAGTTCGCCGTCAAGGACGGCCAGGTTCAGGGCGTCGTGGGCGACTCGGTCCTTGTGCAGGCCGAAGGCCGGGCGGAGACGGACGACATGCTGGCGCATATCGAGGCGATGGACCTCCGGGCGCTGGGCGATTTCTAGAGCATTGCGGGGCGCCGGGGGCGAAAGCCTCCGGCCCGCCGCGGCGCGATCTCGGCGCGGAAGGAGCCGGCGGACGGATGGCGACCTATTTCATCTCGCGGATCACGGTGCATGATCGGGAGGCCTACGAGGCCTACAAGGCGGCGGCCCAGCGGACGATCGCTCAGGCCGGCGGGCGGTATCTGGTGCGCGGGGGCGAGACGGAGGCGGTCGAGGGCGAGCGGGACCCGCGGCGGCTGGTGATCCTGGAGTTCCCGGACCGCGCCGCGGCGGAGGCCTGGTGGAACGGGGCCTATGCGACACAGGCGCGGCCGCTGCGGCTGAACGGCGTGGCGGAGATGGACGGGGAGATCGTGGACGGGGTCTGACGCCGGTTGCGGCGGGAAGCCCCGTGCCGTCCCGAGACGCGAAGGCGGATCGCCCGCGGCGCATGAAACGCCGGGGCGCGACCCGTTCCGGCGGGATCGCGGCGTGACCCCGCTCGATGAGCGCGCGCGAACTAGGCTCAGGACTCACAACCAGAACAGGACGATTGCGGCGATTGTGACGGCGGCCAGGAAGAGGTCGGCGCACCGGTCATAGCGGGTGGCGATCCGTCG
>JBNJGE010000210.1:0-6399 GCA_051747505.1 Pseudomonadota bacterium
CCGGCGCCGCCGACGACCTCGCCCGGGCCACCGACATGGCCCACGCCATGGTCGCCCGCTACGGCATGGACGACAGCCTCGGCCACGCCGCCTACGAGACCGGCAAGCCCACCTTCCTCGGGGTGCCGGACGAGCGCGCCGCCCAGACCCACGCCCAGCCCAGCGAGGCCGTGCAGGCCCGCATCGACGAAGCCGTCTCCGCCATCCTCGACCGCGCCTTCGCCCGGGCCACCGCCATCCTGCGCGCCAATCGCGACATCCTCGACCGGATGGCGCAGGAGCTCCTCTCCCGCGAGACCCTCGAAGCCGACGACCTCGCCCGCCTCACCCGGGACCTGCGCCGCCCCGAGGACGCCGGGGAGGACGCGCCCCCAGAGGCCGGAGAGGACGCCCCCGACGACGCGCCCCCCTCCTCCGCCCAGCGAAAGGCCGCCCCATGACCGACCCCGCCGCCGCCCGTTTCGAGCTCGGCCCCCTGACCCTGCAATGCGGCCTCACCCTCCCGCAGGCCCATCTCACCTACCGCACCTACGGCCGCCTCGCCGACGACCGCTCCAACGTCATCCTCTACCCGACCTCCTACGGCGCCCATCACACCGACATCGACTGGCTGATCGGCCCCGGCCGCGTGCTCGACCCGACCGAGTGGTTCATCCTCATCCCCAACCAGTTCGGCAACGGCCTCTCCACCTCCCCCTCCAACCTGCCCGAGCCCTACGGCCAGGGCCGCGACCCCGTCTTCACCCACTGGGACAACGTCCACGCGCAGGAGCGCCTCCTGCGCGAGGTCTTCGGGATCGAGCGCCTCGCGCTGATCTACGGCTGGTCGATGGGCGGCCAGCAGGCGCTCCACTGGGGCGCCCTCTTCCCCGAGCGCGTCGCGCGCATCTGCGCCGTGTGCACCGCGGCGCGCACCAGCCCCCACAACAAGGTGTTCCTGGAGGGCCTCCGCGCCGCCCTCACCGCCGACCCGGCATGGGAGAACGGCCGCTTCACGTCCCGCCCCCTGCGCGGCCTGCGCGCCTTCGCCCGCATCTACGCGGGCTGGGCCATGAGCCAGGCCTTCTACCGCGAGGAGCTGTGGCGCGAGGCCGGCTATTCCTCCCTCGAGGACTGGCTGATCCGCGCCTGGGAGGGCAACTTCCTGCGCCGCGACCCCGCCGATCTCCTCTCGATGATCGAGACCTGGCGGCGCTCCGACATCTCCGACAACGACCGCTACAACGGCGACCTCGACGCCGCCCTCGCCGCCATCACGGCCCCCTCGATCATCATGCCCGGCAAGACCGACCTCTACTTCACCCCCGAGGACAGCGCGGCCCAGACCGCGAAGATGCCCAACGCCGAGCTCCGCCCCATCGACTCCCTCTGGGGCCACCGCGCCGGCAACCCCACCTTCACCCCCGCCGACGAGGCCGTCCTTCGTCAGGCCGTCGCCGACTTGCTGGCGTCCTGACATGCGCGCGATGGTCCTCCACAAGGCGGGCGAGCCCCTGCGCCTCGAGGAGATCTCCACGCCGGACCCCGCCCCCGGACAGGTTCGCGTGGACGTCTCCGCCTGCGGCGTCTGCCGCACCGACCTCCACATCCTCGACGGCGACCTGACGGAGCCGAAGCTCCCCCTCGTCCCCGGCCACGAGATCGTCGGCCGCGTCTCCGCACTCGGCGAGGGCGTCGAGGGCTTGGAGATCGGCCAGCGCGTCGGCGTCCCCTGGCTCGGCCACACCTGCGGCCACTGCCGCTTCTGCCGCATGGAACGCGAGAACCTCTGCGACGCCCCCGAATTCACCGGCTACACCCGCGACGGCGGCTACGCCGAGGCCTGCGTCGCCGACGCCGCCTACGTCTTCCCCCTCCCCGAGGGCCCCTCGGACGCCGAGCTCGCCCCCCTCCTCTGCGCCGGCCTCATCGGCTACCGCACCCTGCGCCGCGCGGGCGAGGACGTGGAGACCGTCGGCCTCTACGGCTTCGGCGCCGCCGCCCACATCCTCGCCCAGGTCCTCGTCCACCAGAACCGCCGCTTCCTCGCCTTCACCCGCCCCGGCGACACCCGGGCCCAGGCCTTCGCCCGCCGCCTCGGCGCCGCCTGGGCCGGCGGCTCCGACGAGCCCTCCCCCGAAGAGCTCGACGCCGCCCTCATCTTCGCCCCCGTCGGCCCCCTGATCCCCAAGGCGCTGCGCGACGTCCGCAAGGGCGGCGTCGTCGTTTCGGGCGGCATCCACATGTCCGACATCCCCGCCTTCCCCTACGCCGACCTGTGGCAGGAGCGCGAGATCCGCTCGGTCGCCAACCTCACCCGCCGCGACGGCAAGGAATTCCTCGACCTCGTCGTCCCCGCCCGCATCCGCACCGAGATCGAGACCCACCCCCTCGAAGAGGCCAACACGGCGCTGGACCGCCTCCGCGAGGGCGCCTTCTCCGGCGCCGCCGTCCTCACCATGACCTGACCCGGCTGGCCTCCCGCGCCCCGCGCGTTAAAAGGGGGCGGGACACCGGAGGGAGGACGCCATGCCCACGAAAACCGCCATCATCGGCCTCGGCATCATGGGCCGCCGCATGCTCGCCAACATGCGCAAGCACGAGGCCTACGCCCCCGACCTCCTCTGGGACCCCTCCGGGCCGGCCCGCGAGGCCGCCCTCGCCGAGGCCCCCGACGCCCGCCTCGCCGCCTCCGCCGAAGAGGCCATCGCCGAGGCCGACCTCGTCTACCTCGCCTGCCCCCCGGGCCCCCGAAAGGCCCTGTCGCTGGCCGCCGCCGAAGCCGGCAAGCCCGTCTTCCTCGAAAAGCCGCTCGGCGTGGACCTCGAAGAGAGCCGCGACCTCGTCGCCCGCCTCGAAGCCTCCGGCGTCCCCACGGCCGTCAACTTCACTCAGGCCGCCGGCCGCGCTCTCAACGACACGCTGGCCGCCGCCCAGTCCGGCGACCTCGGCGCCCTGCGGGGCGTGGACATCGTCGTCACCTACGCCCAATGGCCCCGCGAATGGCAGAAAGCCGCCGACTGGCTGCGCTTCCGCGCCGAGGGCGGCTTCACGCGCGAGGTCGTCTCCCATTTCGTCTTCTTCTCCGAGCGCATCCTCGGCCCCCTCTCCCCCGCCTTCGCCCACCCGAGCTACCCGGCCGACCCCGAACTCTGCGAAACGCACCTCCTCGCCCGCCTCGAGTCCCGGTCCGGCCTCCCCGTCACCATCCTCGGCTCCGTCGGCGGCGCCCAGCCCGACCGGCAGGAGCTGACCGTCAAGGGCGAGCGGGAGAGCCGCCGCATCACCGACTTCTACGCCATGGCCGCCTCCACGGGCGGCCCCTTCGAGCCGCTGAACGCCCCCACCCCCGGCGAGGACCCCCGCGCCCAGGCCCTGCGCGACCAGCTCGACGACCTCCAGAAGATGATCCGCGGCGAGCCCCACCGCCTCGCCACCCTGCGCGAGGCCCTGCGCGTCCAGCAGATCGTGGAATCCCTTCTGGCCGGCGTCTGAGCCCCGGCCGGCGCGGCCCTCGCGGCGCTGGCGCGCCGCCTCGCCCCGCCCGGCCGGCCCCGTCTCAGCGGGCGAAGCGCCCCGGATCCAGCGCCCGCACCACCTCCGCGGGCAGCTCCGGCGCGCGACCGAGGCAAAGGTCGGCGGCCAGCCGCGACAGCGCGGGGGAGGTCTGCACCCCGTAGCCGCCCTGCCCCGCCAGCCAGAAGAACCCCTCCGCCTCCGGCGCGAAGCCGACGACCGGCGTGCGGTCCGGCGCGAAGGTCCGCAGCCCGGCCCAGCTCCGCTC
Organism: Pseudomonadota bacterium; assembly: GCA_051747505.1. GTDB lineage: Bacteria > Pseudomonadota > Alphaproteobacteria > Rhodobacterales > Rhodobacteraceae > Albimonas. The sequence continues at coordinate 3,764 of JBNJGE010000210.1, forward strand.
GACCCTTGTGACCGGCACGGTCACCGCCTGCTCGAACCGGTGCAGCCCCTCGGCCAGCACCATGTCGTCGGGCCAGGCGTCATGCGGCTCGGCGGGGTCCTCGTCGGCCGGCGAGACCATGAGCTTCCCCGCCTCCGGCTTGGCGTAGAAACTCTCCGAGGCGCTGACGAAGAGCGGCCACCCGCTCACGTCATGCCCCTGAGGCGCCGGCAGGATCGCCGCCGAGCGCCTCAGCGGCGCCATCCCCAGCCGCCGGACACCGGCCATCCCGGCCACCACATCCGCCCAGGCCCCCGCGGCGTTGACCAGCACCGGCGCCTCGAAGTCCCCCTTGGGCGTCTCCACCCGCCACACGCCGCCCTCGCGACGAATGCCCGTCGCCGGCGCGCCCGTCTCGATCCGCCCGCCATGCCCGCGCAGCTTCCGCGCAAAGCCCTGCAGCAGCCGGTCCACGTCGATGTCCCGCGCCTCGCGCTCCACCGCCGCCGCCGCCAGCGCCTCCGTCCGCAGGATCGGAACGAGCTCCCCCGCCTCCGCCGGGGTCAGCCGCTCCATCCCCTCGGCCCCGGCCAGATACGCCTCCAGCGCCGGCAGCTCCTCCTCCGTGGCGATCATCATCTGCCCCCGGGGCGAGAGCAGCGGCCCCTCGGAAATCCCCTCCGGGTTCTCGAACACCGGCGCCGAGGCCGCGTTCAGCGCCCGCAGCGTCGCGTTCCCGTAGTTCCGGATGAAGATCGCCGCCGAGCGCCCGGTGGCGTGAAACCCGATCGCCCCCTCGGCCTCCAGCACCGTGACCGAGGCGTCGGGCGCCATCATCGCCCCCGCCCCGATCCCGGCGATCCCCCCGCCCAGTATCAGGACGTCGGGCCGGCTCACCCCTGCACCCCGCCCAGGAAGCTCGTCAGGTTCGCGCCCAGCGCGTCCTGCACGTAGCCCCCCTCCTGCACCATCAGCAGCGGCAGCTTCTCGGCGGCGATCGCCTCGCCCATCCGCGCGAAGCCCGGCGTGGTCACCGCCAGCCCCTTCAGCGGGTCGTTCTCATGCGCGTCCAGCCCCAGCGCCACCACGATCACGTCGGCCCCGAAGGCCCGCACACGCCGCAGCCCGCTCGCCAGCGCCTCCAGATAGGCGTCGTCCCCGGTCCCGCGCGGCAGCGGCAGGTTGAGGTTGTAGCCCCGCCCCGGCCCCTCGCCCCGCTCCTGCGCGCCGCCCCAGAAGAAGGGATAGAAGCGCACCGGGTCCGCGTGCAGCGAGACCGTCAGCACGTCATGCCGCTCGTAGAAGATCCCCTGCGTGCCGTTGCCGTGATGCACGTCCACGTCCAGGATCGCCGGACGCCAGCCGTTCGCCCGCAGATGCTCCGCCGCGATGGCCGAGTTGTTGAGGAAGCAGAACCCCCCCGCCAGATCCTCGAAGGCGTGATGCCCCGGCGGCCGGCTCAGCGCATAGACCGCCCGGTCCCCGGCCATCACGAGGTCCGCCCCGCTCAGCGCCGTCTGCGCCGACCAGTAGGCCGCCTCCCAGGTGCCTTCGGCGATCGGGCAGGCGGTGTCCGCCTGATGATACCCCGCCTGCCCCACGGCCGAGCGCGGGTAGAACGCCCGCCGCCTGTCGGGATGGACGTTCGGAATCACCTCGTCCGAGGCCCCCGGGATGCGCTTCCACCGCCCGTGGATCAGCTCCAGGAAATCCAGATACTCGGCCGTGTGGATCGCCGCGATCGGCCCCACCCCGTGATCGGTCGGCGCGTGGAAGGCGCAGCCCGCCGCCTCCGCCCCCGCGCTCAGGATCTCGATGCGCTGCGGGACCTCCGGGTTCTGCGACACGGCCCCGTTGGCCATGAAGTGCTTCGGGTCGTGCTTCCACTGCCTGTCGTCGAAAACCGCCTTCATGCGTCCTCTCCCAGCGCCGTCCAGGGGCGCCCCTCCAGCATCATGGTGCGGGCGCCCGTCTCGGCCTCGAAGCCCATCCGCTCATAGGCCGCCCGCGCCCCCGGGTTGTTGTCATAAACCGAGAGCTTGAGAAACCGCGCCCCCCACAGCCGCAGCCCCTCCGCCCGCGCCGTCGCCAGCAGCCGCCGCCCCAGCCCGGACCCGCGCAGCGCCTCGGCCACCCACAGGTCGGAGACGAACACCCCCGCCGCACCGCGGATGGTCGAATAGACGGGCGAGAACATCACCGCCCCGACAATCGCCCCGTCCCGCTCCGCGATCCAGGCCCGGAAGGCCGGCTCGTCGCCCCAGCCCGCCGCGCGCAGGTCCTCGGCGCTCGCCGCGTGAGCGTCGCCCATGAATTCCGACAGCGCCGCCAGCGCGTCATTCAGCGCCGGGGCGTCCTGCGGCCCGGCCTCCCGCACCGTGACCGTCATGCGAACGCCGTCGCCGCGGCGCCCTTCAGCCCCAGCATCTCCCGCGCCTGCGCCGGGCTCGCCGGAACCCGCCCGAGCCCCTCCACGATCCCGCGGATCTTGCGCACCTGCTCGGCGTTGGACCGCGCCAGCACCCCCTTCTCGATATAGAGGTTGTCCTCCAGCCCCACCCTCACATGCCCCCCCATCGCCGCCGACATGGTCGCGAGCGGAATCTGCTGGCGCCCCGCCGCCAGCACCGAGAACAGGTAGTCGCCCCCGAACAGCC
>JBNJGE010000211.1:0-6372 GCA_051747505.1 Pseudomonadota bacterium
GGATCAGCCGCTCGCGCGGGGTGAAGCGGGTCCAGTCGTCGCGGCGAAGCTCGTCGAGGGTCATACGCGCTTCCTGATCTGGCCGCTGACGCCCTCGCTGATCAGGATGGCGCCGACGATGACCATGGTGATGGCGAGCGCGAAGTCGTAGTCGTAGCGCCCGAAGGCGTTGGCCAGCGTCGCCCCGATGCCGCCCGCGCCCACGATGCCCACCACCGCCGAGGCGCGCAGGTTGCTGTCGAGCTGGTAGATGGTCAGCCCGATCTGGCGCGGCATGATCTGCGGGAAGATCGCGTAGAACAGGGTCGAGAGATAGGGCGCGCCGGCGGCCTTCATCGCCTCCACCTGGCCGAAGTCGATCTCCTCGATCCGCTCGGCCAGCATCTTGGCGACGAAGCCGATGGAGTAGACCACCAGCGTCAGCACGCCGGCGAAGGGGCCGAAGCCCACGGCCTTGACGAAGATGATCGCCACGATGACGGGGTGGAAGCTGCGGGCGACGATGATGATCCCGCGCCCGAGCAGATAGACGGGCAGGACCGAGATGTTGCGCGCGGCCATGAAGGCGATGGGGATGGACAGCAGCACGCCGCCGGTGGTGGCGAGGATCGCGATCTTGAGGCTTTCCAGGAAGCCCTTGATCAGCAGGTCGCTGCGCTCGAAGCTCGGCGGGAAGCCGCCGCCGAAGATGCGCGCGGCGCGGTCCAGCCCCTCGGCCACGCGGCCCCAGTCGATGGGCAGCGTCGCCAGCGTGCCCGCGACATAGGCGGCCACCCCCAGCCAGACGCACCAGCGCAGCAAAGGGTTCGCGATGAAGGGGGGCCGGCGCCAGGTGTCGCGCACGGCGCTCATGAGGCTTCCTGCATGTCGCCCTCGGCGCCGGCGCGGTCGGCGGCGGGGCTGCCGGAATAGATCCGGTCCATCGCCTCGCGGTCCAGCTTTCCGGGCAGGTCGTCGAAGATGATGCGGCCGTAGCGCATGCCCACGATGCGGTCGGTGAACTCCTTCGCCTCGGCGGTGTTGTGAATGTTGATCAGCACCGGCAGGTTCAGCTCGTTCGCCAGGTCCCGCAGCAGGCCCATGATCTGCTCCGAGGTCTTGGGGTCGAGCGAGGCGGTCGGCTCGTCGGCCAGCAGGATCTCGGGCTGCTGCATCAGGGCGCGCACCACGCCCACGCGCTGGCGCTCCCCGCCCGAGAGCTGGTCGGCGCGCGTGTCGGCGTAATGGGCGATGCCGACGCGCTCCATCAGCTCGAAGGCCCGGCGGATGTCGGCCTTGGGATAGCGGCGGGTGACCGCGGCCCAGGTGGAGATGTAGCCCAGCCGCCCGGACTGGACGTTCTCCATCACCGTCAGGCGGTCCACGAGGTTGAAGCCCTGGAAGACCATGCCGATGCGCCGGCGCGCCTCGCGCAGCTGGCGCCCGCGCAGGCGGGTCAGCTCCAACCCGTTGAGTTCGATGGAGCCCGAGCTGGGTTCGACCAGCCGGTTGATGCAGCGCAACAGCGTGCTCTTGCCCGCGCCGGAGGAGCCGACGATGGCCACCACGCTCTGCCCCTCGATGGCCAGATCGAGGTTCTTGAGGACCGGGTCGCCGCCGCCGTAGCGCTTGACGAGGTCGGTGATCTTCAGCATGCGCGAAACGCTCCCTGAGCGGGTCCGGCCGCGGACGGCCGGACCCTTGAGAACCGGGCCGTCACTCGTTGGCGAGGCCCTCGGGCGTGTACTGCACGCCGTTCGCCTTCTGGATCTGGCGGATGACCTTCCACTGATCCTTGTAGGTGATCGGGATGAATTTGCTCACCCCCGTGAACTCCTCGCCCAGCTCGGTGCCCTCGAAGTCGAAGGAGAAGAAGGCCTCCTCGATCTTCGCCTTCAGCTCGGGCGCGAGGTCGTGGGCGTAGGCGTAGGAGGTGGTCGGAAACGGGTCGCTCTCCCAGACCAGGCGGACATCCGCGGGATCGTAGAGGCCGCGGTCGGCCATGCGCTCCACCACCTCGGAGGCGACCGGGGCGGCGTCGTAGTCGCCCGCCACCACGCCCAGCATCGACTGGTCGTGGGAGCCGGAATAGGTCACCTCGTAGTCCTCGTCCGGAACCGCCCCCAGATCCGGGAAGAGGGCCCGCGGCGCCTGGTTGCCGGAGTTGGAGGTCGGAGACGTGTGGGCCACCCGCTTGCCCGCGAGGTCCGCGACCTCCTGAATGTCGGAATCCGCCTGGGTGTAGAGCTGCAGCCTGTAGCCGAACTGTCCGTCCTCCGAGCCCATGATCGCGAAGGGGACCGCGCCGGCGAGGTTCACCGCGAAGGGCGTGGGGCCGGTGGAGAAGCCGGCGACGTGCAGCCGGCCGGAGCGCATGGCCTCCACCTCGGCGGAGTTGGACTGGACGGCGAAGAACTGGACGTCCTTTCCGGTCACCTCTTCCATGTGCTGGATGAAGGGCTCCCAGATGTCCTCGTAGATCGCCGGGTCCTCGACCGGCGTGTAGGCGAAGACCAGCGTGTCCGGGTTGCGCAGCTTGCTCTCGTCTTTTGGCGCGTCGGCCACAAGGTCGCCGTCGGCGTCGCAGTACATCGGGTCGAGCGCGCCGCGGTTCGGGCAGTCCTCGGCCGCGGCCGCCGGCCCGGCCGACAGCGCCAGCGCGGCGGCGATTCCCCCGGCGAGAAGGGCGATATCCTTCGCCATTTCCAGTACCTCCCATGGTTCTTTCGTGCTCCGGCACGGCGGGCCGGTTGACTCGGATCACAGCACCGAACGTGGGAGGTTGCAATATTCCCGTCATCGAAACTTGCAATCCTGCAGGTTTCCTGCGTTCCATCTGAGCGACCCTGCAAAGCGCCGTCTGTCCATGTCACGTCCCGCCGCCCCCGACCGCCGCCTCAGGAAGACCGAGCGACGCGAGCAGATCCTGCTCGAGCTGCGCCTGAAGCCGCATGTTCGCATCGTCGAGCTTGCCGAGCAGTTCGGTGTCAGCTCCGAGACCGTGCGCAAGGACGTGGAGGCGCTCAGCCAGGCGGGGCAGCTGCAGCGGGCCTACGGGGGCGCCTCGCCCTCCTATCCCGGCGCCCGGCGCGACCTGGACGAGCGGCGGCGCGAGCGGATCGAGGAGCGCGAGCGCCTCGCCCGGCACGCGGCCTCGCTGGTCCGCGACGGCGACACGCTGATGATCGATGCAGGCGCCACCACGATCCAGTTCGCCCGCTTCGTGGCCTTCGCCGGAACCCGGATCACGGCGATCACCAACTGCCTGCAGGTCGCCATGACGCTGGGGCAGAGCCGGGAGGCCTCGGTGATCATGGCGCCCGGGCGCTACATGCCGGAGGAGGCCGCGCTGGTGGGCGTGGAGACGATCGAGTTCCTCGAGCGCTACCGTGTGGACCAGTGCTTTCTCGGGGCCTCGGGGGTCAGCGAGGCGGGCGTGACGGAATCCGTCGAGGGCTTCGACGCGATCAAGCGGGTGATGCTGCGCCAGAGCCGTTGGCGGAACTTCCTGATCGACGCCGGAAAGTTCGGACAGACGCATTTCGCCCGGGTGGCGGGCTTCGACGATTTCGACCTTCTCGTCACCGATCGTGCGCCCGACGGAGCGCTCGCGCGTCGGCTCGGGGAAGGCAGGGCGCGCGCCTCGACGCCGGACGAGGCGGGGGAGGAGAGTCGGTCGGCGCCGGCGAAATCCGGCAAGGCGCCCACGGGAAAGCTCTCCGCCTGAGCCGGGCGCCGGCGTTCATGCCGCGGACGCGCCGTGGTCCGTGCGGCAGAGGGAGTGGTCGCCGAGCGCCTCGATGACGCGGCAGTCGGCGATGCGCCCGCCCTCGCATTGGCGGATCATGCGCTCCAGCCCCTCCTTCAGCGCCTCCAGCCTTGCGATCCGTCGCTTCACCTCGGCGAGCTGGACCTGGGCGATGGCGTCGGCGGCCTCGCAGGACTGGTCGGGGCGGTCCGACAGGCTCAGCAGATCGCGGATCGCCTCCAGCGGGAAGCCGAGTTCCCGCGCGTGGCGGATGAAGGCGAGCCGGTCCACGGCGTCCCGGCCGTAGAGGCGCTGGTTTCCGGCGCTGCGGCCGGGCTCGGGGAGCAGGCCGATCTGCTCGTAGTAGCGGATGGTGGGGACCTTCACGCCGGCGGCGGCGGCGAGTTTTCCGATGGAAAGCATCACGGGCCTCTTGAAGCTATAGCGACTGTAGACATTACGTTCCGACTCGGCGCCCCACAAGCGGCGGCGCGGCGCGCGCGGCCGAGACGAAGGAAGGACGGATGAAGGACCTCGAGACAGCCGGAAGCCGAAGGCGCTGGCAGGTGGGCGGCATGGACTGCGGCGGCTGCGCCGCGAAGGTCCGCGGGGCGGTGGAAAGGCTGGAGGGCGTGGGGGACGTGCAGGTCTCGCTGATCGCCGCGCGGCTGGAGGCGCGGCTGGACGAAGGCGCGGAGCCGGAGGCGGTGGAGCGGGCGGTGCGCGAGCTCGGCTATCGCATCGCGCCGGCCGGCGAGGCGGCGGAGGCGCCGGCCACGGCGCTGCGGGGCGGTTGGCTCGCCGGGCCCGGCGCCGGCAAGGCGCGGCTGGTCGCGGCAACGGGCGTGCTGCTGGCCGCGGCCTGGGGGGCGAGCCTGTTCCTGCCGCCTGCGGCCTCCGCCTGGGTCTTCGGCGCTGCCTGCCTTCTGGGACTGGTCCCGGTGGCGCGGCGGGCCGTCGCCGCGCTGCGGCAGGGCCAGCCCTTCACCATCGAGATGCTCATGACGCTGGCCGCCGGCGGCGCGCTGGCGATCGGGGCGCAGGCCGAGGCGGCGATGGTCGTCTTCCTGTTCGCGGTGGGCGAGATGCTGGAAGGGGTGGCCGCGGAGCGCGCGCGCTCCGGCATCCGGGCGCTGGCGGAGCTGATGCCGCGGACCGCGCGGCTGGTCACGCCCGAGGGGCTGCGGGAGGTTCCGGCGGAGCGGCTGGAAGTGGGCCAGTCGGTGCTCGTGCGCCCGGGCGAGCGCATCCCGGCCGACGGGGAGATCGTCGAGGGGCTGTCGGACATCGACGAGAGTCCGGTGACGGGGGAGTCCGTGCCCGCCGCGAAGGGGCCGGGGGCGGAGGTTTTCGCAGGCGCCGTCAACGCCTCGGCGGCGCTGACCGTGCGGGTCGGCCGGCCGCCGGAAGACAACACCATCGCGCGCATCCTGCGGCTGGTGGAGGAGGCGGAGGCGTCGCGGGCGCCGACCGAGCGGTTCATCGACCGCTTCAGCCGGGTCTACATGCCCGCCGTGGTGGGTTTCGCCGTCCTGGTCGCGGTCGTCCCGCCGCTGGCGGTCGGGGCGGCCTGGGGGGAGTGGATCTACCGCGCGCTGGCGCTGCTGCTGATCGGCTGCCCCTGCGCGCTGGTGATCTCGGCGCCGGCCGCCATCGCCTCGGCGCTCTCGTCGGGCTCGCGGCGCGGGCTGCTGATGAAGGGCGGGGCGGTCATCGAGGCGGCGGCGCGGACCACGCTGGTCGCCTTCGACAAGACGGGCACCCTGACGGAGGGACGGCCGCGGGTCACGGATGTCGAGCCGTTCGGGGGCGAAGAGGCGGAGCTGCTGGCGCTGGCCGCGGGGGTCGAGCAGGGCTCTGGCCACCCGCTGGCGCGGGCGATCCTCGCCGAGGCGGAGGCGCGCGGGATCGCGCCGCGCGCCGCCTTCGCCGCCGCGACGACGCCCGGCCGTGGCGCGCATGCGGAGATCGGAGGCGTCACGATATTCGTCGGCTCCCCCGCGCTCGCGCGGGAGCAGGGCGCGCTGGATGCGACTGCCGAGACGCGGATCGGGGCGCTGGAGGCCGCCGGCAAGACCGTGGCGCTGGTCCTGAGCGAGGGCCGCGCGCTGGGTCTGCTCGCGCTGCGCGACGAGCCGCGGGCCGATGCGGCGGAGGGCGTGGCGCAGTTGCGCGCGCTGGGGGTGCGGTCCGTGATGCTGACCGGCGACAACGCGCGCACGGCGGCGTCCATCGCCGGGGGCCTCGGGCTCGAGCATCGGGCGGGGCTGCTGCCGGAGGACAAGGTGGCGGCGCTGCGCGGGCTGACGGGCGAGGCGCGGGTGATGATGGTCGGCGACGGCATCAACGACGCGCCCGCGCTGGCGGCGGCGCATGTGGGCGTGGCCATGGGCTCGGGCGCCGATGTGGCGCTGGAGACGGCGGACGGCGCCATCCTGCGCGACCGGGTGGCGGACGTGGCCGCCACGATCCGGCTGGCGAGGGCGACAATGGCCAACATCCGCCAGAACGTCGTCATCGCGCTGGGGCTCAAGGGCGTGTTCCTGGTCACCACGGTCGCCGGGATCACCGGCCTGTGGCCCGCGATCCTCGCCGACACCGGGGCGACCGTGCTGGTCACGCTCAACGCCATGCGCCTGCTCGCC
>JBNJGE010000212.1:0-6322 GCA_051747505.1 Pseudomonadota bacterium
GCGGGCGCCTCGTCACCCCCTTCGGCACGACCGACTTCCTCGGCCAGACCGTCACGGGCGTGGAGATCGCCGCCCCCCTCTGGGCGCAGGTCCGCGCCCCATCCGCGGCCACCATTCGCTACGCCGGCCCCGTCGCCGGCCGCGGCCAGGGCCTGATCCTGGAGCCCGCCCCCGGCCGCCTTCTCATCCTCGCCGGCCTCGCCGGGACCCTTCCGGGGGTCGGCGACATCGTCCTGCCCGGCGACCCGCTGGGTCACTTGGGCGTCATTACGCCACGCTCCCCGGAATTTCTGGTTGAAGCCCCGTTCGACGAAGGGGCACTTTCCGGGGGACTGCTCTATATGGAGTTGCGGAGGGACGGGGTCCCGATCGACCCCGCGCGCCGCTTCGCGCTCCCGCAAGGAAGGTCTGAGACGCCATGAAGAAACTTCTCGCAGCCGCGCTAGCCGGGGCCTTCGCCGGGGCGCTCGTCACCGCGCCCTTCGTCGCGCCCCTCAGCGCGGAAGAGAACGATTCGCGCAGCACCTACGAATATCTCGACCTGTTCGGCGACATATTCGAGCGCGTGCGCTCCGGCTATGTCGAGGAGGTGGACGCCAAGGAGCTGATCGAGAGCGCCATCAACGGCATGCTCACCAGCCTCGACCCCCACTCCTCCTATCTCGCCCCGGAGGCCTTCGACGACATGAAGGTCCAGACCAAGGGCGAGTTCGGCGGGCTGGGCATCGAAGTCACGATGGAGAACGGCTTCGTCAAGGTCGTCTCCCCCATCGACGAAACCCCCGCGGCCGAGGCCGGCATCGAGGCCAACGACTTCATCACCCATATCGACGGCGAGAGCGTGCTGGGCCTGACCCTGGCCGACGCCGTGGACAAGATGCGCGGCCCCGTCGGCTCCGACATCACCATCACCATCGTGCGCGAGGGGGAGGAGGAGCCGTTCGAGGTCACCATCACCCGCGCCAACATCAAGATCCGCGCCGCCCGCGCGCGGCTCGAGGGCGATGTGGGCGTCCTGCGCGTGACCTCCTTCACCGAGCAGACCTTCGAGAACCTCCAGGCCGGCCTCGACAAGATCCACGAGGAGGCCGGCGGGCAGGAGAACGTGCGCGGCTACGTGCTCGACCTGCGCAACAACCCCGGCGGTCTGCTCAACCAGGCGGTGGCGGTCTCCGACGCCTTCCTCGACAAGGGAGAGATCGTCTCCACCCGCGGCCGCGACCCCCAGGACATGGAGCGCTACAACGCCGAGGCCGGGGACCTCGCCGACGGCAAGCCCATGGTGGTGATCATCAACCAGGGCTCGGCCTCGGCCTCCGAGATCGTGGCCGGCGCCCTGCAGGACCACCGCCGCGCCATCGTCCTGGGCGCCAAGAGCTTCGGCAAGGGCTCGGTCCAGACCATCATGCCCCTCTCGGGCAAGGGCGCCATCCGCCTGACCACGGCGCGCTACTACACGCCCTCGGGCCGCTCGATCCAGGCCCTGGGCATCGAGCCCGACATCCTGGTCGAGCAGCGCCGCCTCGAGGTGAACGAGGAGGACGAGAATGGTGCCGGCTTCCGCACCCGCTCCGAGGCCGAACTGCGCGGCAGCCTGCAGCAGTCGCTGAGCGAGGACGAGCGCCGCCAGATCGAGGAGGAGCGCGCCCGCCACGAGGCCACCGCCAAGCTGCGGCGGGAGGACCTCCAGCTCGCCTACGCGCTGGACGTGCTCACCGGCCTGACCGTCTATGGCGATGGCGGGGCCGCGCAGGCCGCGGAATGACCCGCGAGGGCGGGGGCAGGGCGGCCGGAACGCCGGGCGAGGCCGACCTCGCCGCCCTGCCCTATCGCCCCTGCGTGGGGCTGGTCATCCTCAACCGCGCCGGCGAGATCTTCGTCGGCCAGCGGGCGGATTTCCGCTCCGACGCCTGGCAGATGCCCCAGGGCGGCGTGGACGAGGGGGAGGCCCCCCTCACCGCCGCCCTGCGGGAGCTGCGCGAGGAGACGGGGATCACCCGCGACAAGGTCACCCTGCTGGCCGAAAGCCGCGACTGGATCCCCTACGACCTGCCTCCGCACCTGATCCCGAAGCTCTGGAACGGCCGGTATCGCGGCCAGGCCCAGCGCTGGTTCGCCTTCCGCTTCCTGGGCCGCGACGAGGACATCGACATCGACACCGAGCACCGCGAGTTCAGCGAGTGGCAATGGCTGCCGCGCGACCAGGTGCTGGACCGCATCGTCCCCTTCAAGCGCAGCACCTACCGCAAGGTGCTGGCGGAGTTCGATCACCTCTTCCGCTGAGCGGGCCCCATCCTTCGGGAGCCCGTCCCTCGGGGGCGTCGAGCCCCCTCGGCCCGGGCCGCCCCCCTTCGGGGGCCGGCGGGGCGCCCGGCCTCCCCCGCCACGAAAAACGCCCCGCGCTGGGCGCGGGGCGTCTGACAAGGCGCTGTCGTCCCTCGTTCTATCCGGTGCTCACGCGCCCAGCGTCCGCTGCAGGAAGCGGAAATCGTTGACCACCTGCGCGGCGATGATCTTCGCGTCGCCGCTGGCGCTCTCGGCCACGGATTCCGCGGCCTCGATCTTGGCGGCGAACCACTCGGCGTTCGCCTCCTGCGTCGTCACCGCCTCCTCGGCCAGGACCGAGGCGCCCTCCGGCGTGATCTCCACGAATCCGCCGGTGACGACATAGGCCGTCTCCGAGCCGCCGTCCCTCACCGTCACCACGCCGGGGCGCAGCGGGGTGAGGAAGGGCGCATGGTTCGGCATCGCCGTCAGGTCGCCCTCGGCGCCCGGGATCTGGATCGCGTCCGCCTCGCCGGAAGCGAGCATCCGCTCCGGCGAGACCAGGTCGTAGGCGAGCTTCGCCATTCAGCGTCCCTCCGGGATCAGGCCGCCTCGGCGGCGAGCTTCTTGGCCTTGGCCACCGCCTCGTCGATGTCGCCGACCATGTAGAAGGCGGCCTCGGGCAGGTGGTCGAACTCGCCGGCGCAGACGCGCTTGAAGGAGTCGATGGTCTTCTCCAGCGGCACCTGCACGCCGGGCGAGCCGGTGAACACCTCGGCCACGTCGAAGGGCTGGGACAGGAAGCGCTGGAGCTTGCGCGCCCGCGCCACCGTCAGCTTGTCCTCCTCCGACAGCTCGTCCATGCCGAGGATGGCGATGATGTCCTGGAGCGCCTTGTAGCGCTGCAGGATCTCCTGCACCTGCCGCGCCACGTTGTAGTGCTCCTCGCCCACGACCGCGGGGTCGAGGATGCGCGAGGTGGAGTCGAGCGGGTCCACCGCCGGGTAGATGCCCAGCTCCGAGATCGCGCGCGACAGCACCGTGGTGGCGTCGAGGTGGGCGAAGGAGGTCGCCGGCGCCGGGTCGGTCAGGTCGTCCGCCGGCACGTAGATCGCCTGCACGGAGGTGATCGAGCCGCTCTTGGTGGAGGTGATCCGCTCCTGCAGCGCGCCCATGTCGGTGGCCAGCGTCGGCTGGTAGCCCACCGCCGAGGGGATGCGGCCCAGCAGCGCCGACACCTCGGAGCCCGCCTGCGTGAAGCGGAAGATGTTGTCCACGAAGAACAGCACGTCGGTGCCCGACTGGTCGCGGAACTGCTCGGCCAGCGTCAGCCCGGTCAGCCCGACGCGCGCGCGGGCGCCCGGCGGCTCGTTCATCTGGCCGTAGACCAGCGCCACCTTCGACTTGGAGGGGTCCTCCAGGTTGATGACGCCGGAGTCGATGAACTCGTGGTAGAGGTCGTTGCCCTCGCGGGTGCGCTCGCCCACGCCGGCGAAGACCGAGTAGCCCGAGTGCACCTTGGCGATGTTGTTGATCAGCTCCTGGATCAGCACGGTCTTGCCGACGCCCGCGCCGCCGAACAGGCCGACCTTGCCGCCCTTGGAGTAGGGGGCCAGCAGGTCGATGACCTTGATGCCCGTGACCAGGATCTCGGTCTCGGTGGACTGCTGGGCGAAGGTCGGGGCCGACTGGTGGATCGGCCGCCTCTCGTCCGCCTCCACCGGGCCGCGCTCGTCGATGGGCTCGCCGATGACGTTGAGGATGCGCCCCAGCGTGGCGTCGCCCACGGGCACTGCGATCGGCCCCTCGGTGTCGGTCACCTCCTGGCCGCGCACGAGGCCCTCGGTGGCGTCCATGGCGATGCAGCGCACCGAGTTCTCGCCCAGGTGCTGGGCGACCTCGAGCACCAGCCGGTTGCCGTGGTTGTCCGTCTCCAGCGCGTTCATGATGGCGGGCAGGTGGCCGTCGAACCGCACGTCCACCACGGCGCCGATGACCTGTGTGATCTTGCCGGTCGGCATGGGTCTCTCCGTCCCTTAGAGCGCCTCGGCGCCCGAGATGATTTCAATGAGCTCCTTGGTGATCGCCGCCTGGCGGGAGCGGTTGTACTCCAGCGTCAGCTTGTCGATCATCTCGCCCGCGTTGCGGGTCGCGTTGTCCATGGCGGACATGCGCGCCCCCTGCTCGGAAGCCGCGTTCTCCAGCAGCGCGGCGAAGATCTGCGTGGCGATCGCCCGCGGCAGAAGGTCGGCGAGGATCGCCTCCTCCTCCGGCTCGTACTCGTAGGGGGTCTTCACCCCGCCCGAGTCCGCATCCTCCTCCACGTGCTCGAAGCTCGCGGGGATCAGCTGCTTCTCGGTCGGGACCTGCGAGATCACCGACCTGAAGCGGTTGTAGAAGATCGTGGCGGTGTCGAACTCGCCGGTCTCGAAGCGCTTGATGGCGTCCATCGCCACGCTCTGCGCCGTCGCGTAGTCAACGCGCTTGAGGCCCGACAGGTCCACGTGACCCACGAACTTCTTCGAATGCTCCCGCTTGAGCTGGTCGCGGCCCTTGGAGCCGATGGTCAGGATCTTGATCTCCTTCCCCTCGGCCTCCAGCTCCGCGATCTTCTGCCGGGCCAGCCGCACGATGGAGGAGTTGAAGCCCCCGCACAGCCCGCGCTCGGCGGTGGCGACGATCAGCAGATGCACCTGATCGCCCTCCGTCCCGGTCAGCAGCCTGGGCGCCGTGTCGGCGTTGGCGCCCATCGCCAGGCGGCCGAGCACGCGGTCCATGCGCTCGGCATAGGGCCGGGCGGCCTCGGCCGCCTCCTGGGCGCGACGGAGCTTGGCCGCCGCGACCATCTGCATGGCCTTGGTGATCTTGCGGGTCGACTTGACCGACTCGATCCGGTTTTTCAGGTCCTTGAGGCTGGGCATGACGTCCCTCTATCCCGTCCGGCCCAGGCTTACGCGAAGCCCTTCGCGAACTCCTCGATGGCGCCCTTGATCTTGTCGGCGATGGCCCCGGCGATCTTCTGATCCTCGGTCTCGATCTCGTTGAGCAGATCCTGGTGCCTGGACCGGATGTGCTGCAGCAGACCGCGCTCGAACCGGGTGACGTCCTCGACCTTGATGTCGTCCAGGAAGCCCTGCGTGCCCGCGTAGATCACCACCACCTGCTCGGCGTTGGTCAGCGGCGAGTACTGCGGCTGCTTCAGCAGCTCCGTCAGGCGCGCGCCGCGGTTCAGGAGCCGCTGCGTCGCGGCGTCGAGGTCGGAGCCGAACTGCGCGAAGGCCGCCATCTCGCGGTACTGCGCCAACTCCAGCTTGATCGAGCCCGCCACCGACTTCATCGCCGCGGTCTGGGCCGACGACCCGACGCGCGACACCGACAGGCCGACGTTAACGGCGGGACGGACGCCCTGGTAGAACAGCTCCGTCTCCAGGAAGATCTGCCCGTCGGTGATCGAGATCACGTTGGTCGGGATGAAGGCCGACACGTCGCCCGCCTGCGTCTCGATGATCGGCAGCGCGGTCATCGACCCGGAGCCGTGATCCTCGTTCATCTTCGCCGCCCGCTCCAGCAGGCGGGAGTGCAGGTAGAACACGTCGCCCGGATAGGCCTCGCGGCCCGGCGGACGGCGCAGCAGCAGCGACATCTGGCGGTAGGCGACGGCCTGCTTGGACAGGTCGTCGTAGATGATCAGCGCGTGCATGCCGTTGTCGCGGAAATGCTCCGCGATGGCGCAGGCCGAATAGGGCGCCAGGAACTGCATCGGCGCCGGGTCGGAGGCGGTGGCGGCGACGATGATCGAGTAGTCGATCGCCCCCGTCTCCTCCAGCTTCTTCACCAGCTGCGCAACGGTGGAGCGCTTCTGCCCCACCACGCAGTAGACGCAGTAGAGCTTCTTGCTCTCGTCGTCGCCCGCGGCGTCGTTGTAGGTCTTCTGGTTGAGGATCGCGTCCACCGCCACGGCGGTCTTGCCGGTCTGGCGGTCGCCGATGATCAGCTCGCGCTGGCCGCGGCCGATCGGGATCAGCGCGTCGATCGCCTTCAGGCCGGTCAGCATGGA
>JBNJGE010000213.1:0-6314 GCA_051747505.1 Pseudomonadota bacterium
GCCCCGCACGGCCCTTTTCCGGATCTGCGGACGATCAGCCCTTGAGCAGCCGCGCCGCCTGCCCCGCCCAGTCGTCGCGCTGCGGGCGGTTGCGGAAGGCGGTCAGGTTCTCGGACACCCAGGCCAGGTCGGTCTCGGACATCTTAGCGATCTGCTCGAAGGTGTAGATGCCCATCTCGTTGAGCTCGGTCGCCAGCTTGGGGCCGACCCCCTTGATCTGCGTGAGGTCATCCGCCCGGTCCGGAGCGGCGCCGCGCAGCATGACGGGCTGCGCCGGGGCCTCGGCCGCCTCCGCCGGGGCCGCGACCTCGGAAGGCGCGATCGCCTCGGCCGCGCTGGGCGGCGGGGCCACGGAACTCTCGACCGTGGCCGTGTCCTCGGCGTCGGCCTTCAACCGCCCGCCCTTGC
Organism: Pseudomonadota bacterium; assembly: GCA_051747505.1. Taxonomy (GTDB): domain Bacteria; phylum Pseudomonadota; class Alphaproteobacteria; order Rhodobacterales; family Rhodobacteraceae; genus Albimonas. The sequence continues at coordinate 409 of JBNJGE010000213.1, forward strand.
GCGGGGCGGGCGCCTCTGCCCCCGTGTCGAGGCGCAGCAGTCCGGCGAACCGGTACGGCACCCCGAAGAAGGGGGCGAAGGGCGAAAAGCTCGTCAGGTATTCGAAGAGCGTCTCGTCCTCGCGTTTGAAGGGCGTGACGCTCAGCATGTAGTCCGCCATCATCACGGAACCTCTTGCCGATGTTGCAGTTGGACCTGACTTTAGGGCAAGTCATTGTGCAATGCAACATCATACCTTGCAGCGCAGCGCGTCAGGCTGCCGCGCCGTCGGCCTTCCGCCCGTCACCGCGTGCGCGCGCATAGCCGTAATGCTCCGCCAGGCGGCCCAGCGCGATCTTGAGGACCACCTTGCCGGAGCGCGCAGACCAGCCCATGCGCCGCTCCGTCGCCTCCAGCCCTTCCAGGAAGCAGCAGGCGCGCAATGCGACGTCGTTAAGCCCCGGCCCCAGCGCCTCCAGCGCCTTGGCCAGCCGGTCGCGCGCGGCCGAGGGCCCCTCGGCCGGCCCGCGCCCGCCGCCGCCCGAGCCGCCGGGCTCGCCCGGCGTCAGGAATCTCCGCCAGTCCTGGGTGACGCGCGGGCCGAGCTGGGCGATCTCGAAATCCTCGCGCAGCCTCTCGCCGGCCGCCAGCTCCTCCGGCGCCAGGAAGGCCCTGCCGTCGGAGCCCTTGCGCTTCGCCAGCCAGCCCAGCGGGCTTTCGCCGAGATTCACGCGCTGGCGCCGCGCCCCGTCCCTCTCGGGCACGAGCCGCTCGCCGTCGAGCTGGTGCTGGCGGGCGAAGGGGCTCGGCGCCTCGGCCAGGCCCGGCGTCGCGCCTTCCGCGGCGCGGCGGCGCGCCTCGCCGTCCTCGGCCAGCGCACGCTTGAGCCAGGCGCGGCCAGCGGCGGTGATCTCGTAGCGCGCCATGCTGTCGGCGGCGTGCACGCAGCCGATCCAGTCGCGGGCGGCGAAACCGCGGGCCATCTCCAGCGGCGTGCGCGCCAGCGTCACCAGGGCCTCCTCGCTCTTGCGGAACACGCAGGCGACCTCCGCCCCGCGCGCGAGCGCCAGGAAGGCCCGGGGCTCCGACAGACGGCGCAGGATGCGGCGGGCCTCTCTCTCGAGGCGCCGGACGTCTTCGGCGGAACCGCCCGCGCGCGGGGCGGGGGCGGCGGCATGGGCACGGACGGAACTCGTCTGGGGCAACGCACTCTCCATGGCAGGGGGCGCGGACGCGCCCGGGATTCGCGCGACGACCTCCAGACGCGTCAGCAGGTCATCGAGGAGCGGGTCGTCGCGCTTTTGCTCCACGCGCCGCACGGCGCGCAGGATCGTCGAGGGGTGCCGGCCCGTCCGGGCCGCGAGCCGGCGCAGCGGCGCGCCCAGCGCGGTGTGCGCGAGGTAGAGCGCCGCGTCCTCCGCCCGCAGGCCGGCGCCGGCGGTCGGCCCCGTCGCGACGAGGCGGCGGCAGGTCGCGAGCGCATCGGCGTCAGGCATGGCGGGCGGACCCCCGGTTCGGGCGGGTTTAATAAAATACACGCTATGGTTGATTCCATAACAGGAAGTTAAGTAGCGCCCTCCCGGGTGTGGATTGTTTTTTCCATTCAATGACTTGGGATTGCACCCCGAAAAACCAGCGCGCGATACAACTTAAAGTTGCGCAACACCCCTGCTGGCCGGGTCACGATCCTGCGGGACTCGCAAGCCGGAGGACGCCGTCATGCAAATGACCCCGATGCCAAACCCCGCCCACGCCACGCCCGTGCCCGCCCCGGCCGCCTCGCGCCCCCGCGCCGCGCCCGAGGAGCCGGCGCCCCTGCGCCGCCCGGCGCCTCTGGTCCGCGCCGCTCGCGCGGGGGCCGCGCTCTACCGGCGCGAGCGGCATCTGCGCGGCATCGCCCCCGCCCATGCCTCGCCTCGCAGGCGCGCGCGCGACGTGGCCGCGCGGCTGGAGGCGATCGAGGCCGACTGCGAGGCCGCGCGCCGGGCAGGGCGGCCCGAATACGCGGCCACCCGCCACGTCCTCGTCCTCTCCGCCCTGCTCGCGGAGCGCGCGATGATCGCCTGCGCGCGGGACTGAGCCCGTACCCGCTCAGCCTCCCTCGCCGGCCTTGCGCCGGGCGACGAAGGCCTCCAGCGACTCCTTGACGGCCAGGTCGACCGGCGGGGCCTCGTACTCCGCCAACTGCTGGCGCCAGCGCGTCTCCGCGAGGCGGGCGGTGTCGCGCCGCCCCTCCTCGGCCCAGGTCTCGTAGGGCTTGTGGTCGAGCAGGTCGGAGCGCCAGAAGGTGTCCTTGAAGTGCCGCTGGGTGTGGGCGCAGCCGAGATAGTGCCCGCCCGGGCCGACCTCGCGAATTGCGTCCATGGCCTGCATCTCCTCGGACATGTCCACGCCGCGCACCATGGCGTGCAGGACGCCGAGCTGGTCGGCGTCCATGACGAACTTCTCGTAGGAGGCGACCAGCCCGCCCTCCAGCCAGCCGCAGGCATGCAGCATGAAGTTCACGCCCCCCGTCAGCGCGGCGTTGAGCGTGTTGGCCGTCTCGTAGGCCGCCTGCGCGTCCGGCAGCTTGGAGCCGCACAGCCCCCCGCCGGAGCGGAAGGGCAGCCCCAGCCGCCGCGCCAGCTGCCCGGCGCCTGAAAGGATCAGCGAGGCCTCCGGCGTGCCGAAGGTCGGCGCGCCCGAGTTCATGTCGATGGAGGTGACGAAGGCCCCGAAGATCGCCGGCGCGCCGGGGCGGACGAGCTGGGAATAGGCGACGCCCGCCATCACCTCCGCCAGCACCTGGGTCAGCGTGCCGGCGACGGAGACCGGCGCCATGGCGCCCCCCACGATGAAGGGGGAGATGATGCAGGCCTGCCCCGCCTCCGCATAGACCTCCAGCGCCCCCATCATGGTGGCGTCGAAGGTCAGGGGCGAGTTGATGTTGATCAGCGAGGTGATCGCCGCGCGCCCCTGCAAGCCCCCCTCGGGGGCGAAGAGCAGCTCGGCCATCTCCACCGAATCGCGGGCCCGCGACGGCTCGGTGACCGAGCCCATGAAGGGCTTGTCCGACAGCGTCATGTGCGCGAGCAGCATGTCCAGGTGGCGGACATTCACCGGGATATCCGTCGGCTCGCAGACCGTGCCGCCGGAGTGGTGCAGCCAGCGGGACTGGAAGCCCAGCTTCACGAAGTTGCGGAAATCCTCGAGCGTGGCGTAGCGCCGGCCGTTCTCGTTGTCGCGCACGAAGGGGGGGCCGTAGACGGGGGCGAGGACCAGGTCCCGCCCGCCGATCTCCACCGACCGCTCGGGGTTGCGGGCGATCTGCGTGAAGCGATCCGGGGCGGAGGCGCAGAGCTTGCGGGCCAGCCCGCGCGGGATGCGGACCCGGTCGCCCTGCACGTCCGCGCCGGCCTCGCGCCAGCGGGCCAGCGCGTCGGGGTTGTCCATGAAGGCGACGCCGATCTCCTCCAGCACCGTCTCTGCGTTGGTCTCGATGATCTCGAGCGCCTCGGCGTCCAGCACCTCGAAATCGGGGATGCGCCGGCGGATGGCCGGGACGCCGAGGGGGCCGGGGCCCGAGCGCTCCGCCCGCCGGGCGGCGCCCCCGCCCCCGCGGCCGCGTCGGCGAGGGGCGTCCGCGGCCTGCGCGTCGCCTGTCAGGGAGCGGTCGTCGCCATCCGCCATCGCCTCGTCCTCCGAGAGAATGCCCGGGCGCGCCCGCCGCGCGCCTCGTGGCCGGAACCTACGCGCCGCGGCGGGGCCGCTGAGGCGCAAATCCGCCCTGCCCCGGCGCGGTTGCGACATGCCCGGCCCGCCGGCCGTCCCCTCGGGGAAGCTCGCCCGCGCCCTGCGCGCCCCGGCCCGCTTGCGCGTTGCGCGCGCGCGAAGTATCGGGGGCTATGACCGCAGCGCATGACCTCATCCTCATCGTCGATTTCGGCTCCCAGGTGACGCAGCTCATCGCGCGCCGCCTGCGCGAGAGCGGCGTCTATTGCGAGATCCACCCCTTCGACAAGCTGGACGCCGCCGCCCTGCGCGCGCTCGGCCCGAAGGGCGTGATCCTCTCCGGCGGTCCGGCCTCCGTCCTGGACGAGGGCAGCCCCCGCGCGCCGGAGGGCCTGTGGGATCTGGGCGTCCCGGTGCTGGGCATCTGCTACGGACAGCAGACCATGGTCCACGAGCTCGGCGGCCGCGTGCAGCCCGGCACGGTCCGCGAGTTCGGCCGCGCCTTCCTGACGGTGGAGACGGAGCATCCCCTGCTCAAGGGCGTGGCGCCCGTGGGCTCCTCCGAGCCCGTCTGGATGTCCCACGGCGACCAGGTGGCGGAGCTGCCCGACGGCTTCGCCTCGATCGCCGTCAGCCCCGGCGCGCCCTGCGCGGTGATCGCCGACGACTCGCGCCGCTTCTACGCCGTGCAGTTCCACCCGGAGGTGCACCACACCCCCAAGGGCCGCGTGCTGCTGGAGAACTTCACGCACCGGATCTGCGGCTGCCAGGGCGACTGGACCATGGCCGCCTACCGCGAGGAGGCGGTGGCGAAGATCCGCGCGCAGGTCGGCGACGCCAAGGTCATCTGCGGCCTCTCCGGCGGGGTCGATTCCTCCGTCGCCGCGGTGCTGATCCACGAGGCGATCGGCGACCAGCTCACCTGCGTCTTCGTCGACACCGGTTTGATGCGGCAGGGCGAGGCGGAGCAGGTCACCAGCCTCTTCCGCGACCACTACAACATCCCCCTGATCGCCGCGGACGAGAGCGACCGCTTTCTCCAGGCGCTCGACGGCGTCACCGACCCCGAGCGCAAGCGCAAGATCATCGGCGGGCTGTTCATCGACGTCTTCGACCGCCACGCCTCGGAGGTCGGGGGCGCGAAGTTCCTCGCCCAGGGCACCCTCTACCCAGACGTGATCGAGAGCGTCTCCTTTTCCGGCGGCCCCTCGGTCACCATCAAGAGCCACCACAATGTCGGCGGCCTGCCCGAGCGCATGAACCTGCAGCTGGTCGAGCCCCTGCGAGAGCTCTTCAAGGACGAGGTCCGCGCGCTCGGCCGCGAGCTCGGCCTGCCCGAGAGCTTCGTGGGCCGCCACCCCTTCCCCGGCCCCGGCCTCGCCATCCGCTGCCCCGGCGAGGTGACGCGCGAGAAGCTGGAGATCCTGCGCAAGGCCGACGCCATCTATCTCGACCAGATCGCGAAGCACGGCCTCTACGACGAGATCTGGCAGGCCTTCGCCGTCCTCCTGCCGGTCAAGACGGTCGGCGTGATGGGCGACGGGCGCACCTACGACCACGTCCTGGCCCTGCGCGCGGTGACCTCCGTGGACGGGATGACGGCCGACTACTACCCCTTCCCCCACGACTTCCTCGGCGAGACCGCCACCCGCATCGTCGGCGAGGTCAACGGCGTGAACCGCGTGGTCTACGACGTCACCTCCAAGCCCCCCGGCACCATCGAGTGGGAATGACCCGCCCCGCCCCTCGCCAGACGCCCCCGCCTGCGGCAGAGTGACCGCAGGCCCCGCATTCCGGACGGGGCGCGGGAGGAGAGGCGAGCATGGACCTGAACCTGCGCGGCAAGCGCGTGCTCATCACCGGCGCGTCCAAGGGCATCGGCGCCGCGGCGGCCGAGGTCTTCGCGCAGGAGGGCGCGAACCTCCGCCTCGCCGCCCGCAGCGCCGACAAGCTGCAGGCCCTCTGCGCGAAGCTGACCGAGGCGCACGGCGTCGAGGCCACCCCGCACGCGGTCGATCTGCGCAACGCGCAGGACCTCCACCGCCTGGCCGAGGCCGCGGGCGACTGCGACGTCCTGGTCAACAACGCCGGCGACATCCCCGGCGGCGACATCGAGACCATCGACGAGGAGACCTGGCGCCACGCCTGGGAGCTGAAGGTCTTCGGCTACATCAACCTCACCCGCGCGATCTACGCGAAGATGAAGGCCCGCGGCG
>JBNJGE010000214.1:0-6297 GCA_051747505.1 Pseudomonadota bacterium
CGGTCGGCCGCGACCCGCTCCATGATCGCCTTGCGCGTCTCGGCGGCCTGCCCCGGGTCCACGTCGAAGGGAATCGTCACCTCCGGCCGGGCGAACTGGATCGGGCCGACATGCACGATATCCGCCCAGATCAGCAGCGCATGGTCGCCGGACTCCACCATCAGCCCGGTGTGCCCCGGCGTGTGGCCGGGCAGGTGCATGGCGGTCACGCCCGGCGCGACCTCCGCCCCGTCCTCGATCATCCGGATGCGCCCCTCGTAGGGCGCGACGGCGCCCTGGGCCATGCGCGCGAAGTTCTGCGCGCTCTCCCCCGCGTTCGCGAAGTTGGAGTCGTCGGTCCAGAAGGCGTGCTCCGCCGAATGCAGGATCAGCTCCGCCTCCGGGGCCGCCGCCTCGCCGCCCTTCGTGAAGGCCCCGACATGGTCGGGATGCAGATGCGTGGCGAAGATCGCGTCGATCGCCTCCATCGACAGCCCTGCCGAGGCCAGCGCCATAGGCAGCCGCCCCGCGCCGGCCCCCATGGCCGAGCCCGCGCCCCCGTCCACCAGCACCGTGCGCCCCGGCGCATGGATGACGAAGGCGTTGATGGAGGTGTCCACCGGCCCCGCCTCCAGGAAGGCCGCGCGCAGCAGATCGGCCTTGGTCTGCTCGTCCGCGCCCTCCAGCATCGCCGGGTCGATCTTCAGCGATCCGTCCAGCAGCGCCGTCACCGTGGTCTCGCCCACGCCCCGGCGATAGACGCCGATCACCTGCGTCATCGCTCCGGCGCGGCCCACGGCGGTCAGCGACAGCCCGGCGGCGGCCGTCGTGGTCAGGAACTGGCGGCGGTCCATGGTCAACTCCCCTTGGTTCAGACCCGTGATTCAGGCTCGTGGTTCATTTCGGCGCGTCATCGTCGCGCCCCAGGATGAGCAGCACGATCGCCCAGATGATCGGCGAGAGCAGCAGGCTCCCGATGATCGCCCAGAAAACGCTGCGCCCCCAGGCCCAGGCCCACCAGACGACCAGTCCGAAGACCACGATGTAGGGGATCGCGATGAATTCCATCGTCCGCTCCGTCAGCGTTTCCGGCCCGAACACGCGCGCCGCCTCAGATCCAGCCCTGAAGCTCGTTGCGCACGATCGCCTCGATCATGTCCAGGTGATCGCCCCGCGCGTTCAGACAGGGAATATAGTCGAAACGCTCGCCCCCGGCCTCCTCGAAGGCCTCCTTGATCTCCTCGTTGATCTCCTCGAGCGTCTCTACGCAGTCGGAGGAGAAGGCGGGCGCCATCACCGCGATGTGCTTCTTTCCGGCCTCGGCCAGCCGCGCGACCTCCTCGACCGTGTAGGGCTGCAGCCATTCCTCCGGCCCAAAGCGGGACTGGAAGGTGAGCACCACCTCGTCCTCCGCCATGCCCAGCCGCTCGCGCAGCCGGCGCGAGGTCCCCGCGCACTGGCAGTGATAAGGGTCGCCCTTCTGGGTCAGATACCGCTTGGGCAGCCCGTGATACGACGTCACCAGCGCGTCGGGGCGGCGGTCCATCTTCGCATAGGCCTCCTCGACCGACTTCGCCAGCGCCTCGATATAGAGCGGATGGTCGTAATAGGGCGGCACGGTGCGCGCCGCCGGCTGCCAGTCCAGATTCATCAGCGCGCGGAAGAACTGGTCGTTGGCCGTGCCCGTCGTGGCGCCCGCGTATTGCGGGTAGAGCGGGAAGAACATGATGCGCTCGCAGCCCGCCTCCTGCATCGCGCGCACCCGGCTCTCGGTGGAGGGATTGCCGTAGCGCATGCAGAAATCGACGATCACCTTCTCCCCGAGATCGTCGGCCAGCCGCGCCTCCAGCGCCTCGGTCTGGTCGCGGGTGATGGTCAGCAGCGGGCTCTCGTCCTTCTCCCTGTTCCAGATCCCCGCATAGGCCTTGCCGGAGCTGAAGGGCCGCTTGGACAGGATCACAAGCTGCAGCAGCGGCTGCCAGGCCAGCGGCGAGTAGTCGATCACCCGCCGGTCCGACAGGAACTCGCTCAGATACCGCCGCATGGACCAGTAGTCGGTCCCGTCCGGCGTGCCGAGATTGACCAGCATCACGCCGATCCTCGCCCGCGGGACGGGGGGGTGGTCCTGCGGCGCATGAGCCAGGCGACCCTCGCCGGGGCGAACCATCTCCACGGTGCGCTTGAGCATGGCGTGCGACCCTTCCGTTGCGCTCGTCTGCGGCCGGCGTGCCGTGATCGAGAGCTAGGCGCTCGCGCCCCGCGGTCAAATCCCCGGCGCGCGCCCGCCTGCCGGCCCCGTCGCCGCAGACCCCCGACCTTCTCGCCCCTCCCGCCTGCCGGGACAAGGCCCGGGGGCCTTCCCCGGGGCTTCCGCCGCCCGTCCGCGCCCTCGCCGGAACGCTCGCGCCGCCCGTGATGGAAGTTCGCCGCCGGATCGCCGGGCACGACTTCCCCACCCGGCGCACCCTCATCAATCTCGGCCAGGCCGCCCCGATCGACCCGCGCCCCGAGGCCCGGCGCCCGGCCGCCCCGAGCTGCGCGAGGCCGTCGGCGCCCGCTGGTCCGCCGACTCCGCCGCCGAGATCCGGCCCGGGAACGTCGCCATCACCTCGGGCGGCAACCGGGGCATCCGCGCCCTCCTTCAGCCGTTCCGCCGCGGCACGGCCGCCGGCGGACCCGGTGGCGGCCGCGCCAGCCCGGCAACCCGTGCGGACGCCGCGCGTTCCACCTGCCGAAGCCGGCGCCCATGCGCGGCCGCAAGACCAAGGGAGGTCCCCATGTCCTACGCGCGCTTCGGACTGATGATCCTCACCTCGACGGTGGTGATGTTCGTCCTGATGTATCTGAATACCTACGCGTGGGAGCATCTCTTCTTCTCCGAGACGCGCGCCTACATGGCCCTGCTCATGGGCGCGAGCATGGCCATGATCATGCTCGCCTACATGCTCGGCATGTATTCGAGCCGCCGGCTCAACATCGCCATCTTCATCGGCGCGGCGCTCGCCTTCGGGCTTTCCCTCTGGCTCGTGCGCAGCCAGGCGACGGTCAGCGGCCCGAGCTACATGCGCGCGATGATCCCGCACCACTCCATCGCCGTGATGACCTCCGAGCGCGCGCAGATCCGCGACCCGCGCGTGCGCAAGCTCGCCGACGAGATCATCGCCGCCCAGCGCAAGGAGATCGCGGAGATGCGCCACCTCATCGCCGAGGTCTCCGCCGGCAACGTGGCGGAGGACATCTACCGCGACCCGCCGCCGCAGGTCGGCGACGTCGAGGCCGCCCTGTCCAACCTGCTCCGCGCGCCGCTCGACCTCGCGACCCTGCCGCCGACCCAGGCGGACGAGGCGCTCGACCCCGGCCCCCGCTGCCGGTTCCGCCGCAGCCCGGAAGCCGACCCGATCCTGCACGCCGCCGCCGGCGGCCGCTCCGGCGCCGTCAAGCTCAGCGGCGTCATCATCCCGCTCGAGGCCGCCTCGGAAGTGGGCCCTGACGGCGCCGCGCTCTCCGCGCCGGGCATCGAGGTAACGGTCTCGCCCCTCGGCGAGGAGGCCGACTGGCGCTCCAACGCCGAACTGGTCTTCAGGCTCCAGGAGGGGCCGGGCGCCGGCTACCGCGGCTTCTACGACTGCGAGGGCTGAGCCCCCGCGCCCCACCCGGCCCTGCGCCGCCCCGGCCGGGCCGCCTCCCCGCGCGCCCGCGGCCCCTTCCGCGCGCCGGCCGGGCCCGCTATCGTCGCGCCATGACCCACGCCGCCTGCCCCGCCCCGCTCGCTCCCGCCGTCGCCGGAACGCTGGAGCCCCCGGTGATGGAGGCCCGCCGCTGGATCGCCGGGCGCGAGTTCCCCACGCAGCGCCCGCTGATCAATCTCAGCCAGGCCGCCCCGGTGGACCCGCCGCCCGAGGCCCTGCGCGCCGAGATCGCCCGCGCCGCGATGGAGGATGCGCAGAGCCACCTCTACGGCCCCGTCCTCGGCCGCCCGGAGCTGCGCGAGGCCGTCGCCGCCCGCTGGTCCGCCGACTACGCCGGCGACATCCGCGCGCAGGACGTCGCCATCACCTCCGGCTGCAACCAGGCCTTCTGCGCGCTCGCCGCCACCCTCGCGGGCCCCGGCGACGCCGTCCTCCTGCCCGTCCCGTGGTATTTCAACCACAAGATGTGGCTCGACATGCAGGGCGTGGAGGCCCGCGCCCTGCCCTGCGACGCCAACCTCATCCCCGACGCGGACGCCGCCGCCGCGCGCATGGAGGGGGTCAAGGCCATCGTCCTCGTCACCCCCAACAACCCCACCGGCGCCGAATACCCGGCCGAGGTCGTCCACGCCTTCGCCGATCTCGCCGCCCGCCACGGCGCCGCGCTGATCCTCGACGAGACCTATCGCGACTTCGACTCGCGCGACGCCGCCCCCCATTCCCTCTTCGCCGATCCCGGCTGGCGCGATCACGTCATCCATCTCTACAGCTTCTCCAAGGCCTACCGCCTGACCGGCCACCGCGTCGGCGCCGCCATCGCCCATCCCGCGCGCCTCGCCCAGGCGGAGAAGTTCCTCGACACGGTCGCCATCTGCCCCAACCAGCTCGGCCAGACCGCCGCGCTCTGGGGCCTGCGCAACCTGTCGGATTTCGTCTCCGCCCAGCGCGCCGAGATCCTCGCCCGCCGCCGCGTGGTGGAGGCGGAGGTTCCGCGCCTGCTGCCGGAGTGGGAGCTGACGGGCTGCGGCGCCTATTTCGCCTGGCTCCGCCACCCGCTGCCCGCGCCCTCGGATCGGCTCGCCCGCCGCCTGGTGGACGACCAGTCGCTGCTGATGCTCCCCGGAACCATGTTCTGCCCGGACGGCGACCCTCTTGGCCCGGCCAGCTTCCGCATGGCCTTCGCCAACGCCGACGCCGACGGCGTGCGCGCGGCGCTCGCCCGCCTCGCCGAGGCGACCGAGGCCCTGCGCTCGGAGGGCGCGGTCGCGTGACGCGCGACTTCTACGAGTTCTTCGCCGGCGGGGGCATGGCCCGGCTGGGGCTCGGCGAGGGCTGGCGCTGCCTCTGGGCCAACGACAACGACGCGCAGAAATGCGCCGCCTACCGCGCCAATTTCGGCGACGACCACCTCATGGAGCGCGACGTGGCCGACGTCGCCAGCGCCGACCTGCCGGGCCAGGCCGATCTCGCCTGGGCCTCCTTCCCCTGCCAGGACCTCAGCCTCGCGGGCGCCCGCCGCGGCATGGGCGTGGGCGGGGGCTCGCGCTCCTCCGTCTTCTGGGCCTTCTGGTTCCTGATCGAGCAGCTTGTCCGCGAGAACCGCGCGCCGCGCGTGCTGGTCATCGAGAACGTCGTCGGCCTCGCCTCCGCCTCCGCCTCCGAGGACTTCGCCACGCTGTGCGCCGCGCTGGCCGGCGCCGGCTACCGCTTCGACGCCCATGTCGTGGACGCCGCCCTCTTCGTGCCGCAGTCCCGCCCGCGCCTGTTCGTCATCGCCTGGCGCGGCGAGCCGCCCGAGGCGCTGCGCGAGGGCGGGGACGCCCCCCGCCCGAAGGCGCTGGCCCGCGCCTTCGCGGCCCTTGACGACCCCGCGCGGTCCCGCCGCCCCCTGCGCCTGCCCGCGCCGCCCCTGCGCAACCTGCAGCTTTCGGACGTCATCGAGCCCCGCCCCCGCGACGTCCCCTGGCGCTCCGCCGCCCAGACCCGCGCGCTCCTCGCCCTGATGACCCCGCGCCACCGCGACCGCGTCGAGGCCGCCCGCGCCGAGGCGAAGCGCACCGGCCGCCCCGTCGCCGGCGCCCTCTACCGCCGCACCCGCCCGGACGGGGCGGGCGGCATGGTCCAGCGCGCCGAGGTCCGCTTCGACATCGCCGGCTGCCTGCGCACCCCCGCCGGGGGCTCGTCGCGCCAGACGCTGGTGCTGGCGACGCCCGACGGCCGCCTGCGCACCCGCCTGCTTTCGGGCCGGGAGGCCGCCCGCCTGATGGGCCTGCCCGACTCCTACCGCCTGCCCGCGCGCTACAACGCCGCCTACCGGCTGGTCGGCGACGGCGTCGCCGTCCCCGTCGCCCGCTGGATCGCCGCGCAGTTGGTCGAGCCCCTGCTCGACGCCCTCGACGCGCAGGCCGAGCCCGCGGCGCCCGCGCTCGCGTGACCGCCCCGCCGGTTGCCCCTCGCCCCGCAACGTCCTAAGAGCCGAGGCAGCGAAAGCCCCGCCCTCAAGCGAAGGCCCCGACCATGCTGCACCTGCTCCGCCGCGCCGCCAGGACCTGGGCGTTCCGCATCCTCTTCGCCGTCCTGATCGTCTCCTTCGCCGTCTGGGGCGTGGGCGATCTCAGCTTCGGCGGCG
>JBNJGE010000215.1:0-6289 GCA_051747505.1 Pseudomonadota bacterium
GCCTCCGTGTGCAGGATCGGGCTCAGCGGCAGGTCGAAGGCGTTGTGGAACAGCTCCAGCCCCGTCAGCGAGCCGCTCATCAGGCCGGAGCCGTGATAGCCGCGCCAGCGTGAGATGATCTTCTTCTTCTCCGGCCGGCCCATGACGTTGTTGGCGTACCAGACCAGCTTGATGTTGGTCTCGTTGGCGTCCGAGCCCGACAGCCCGAAATACACCTTGCTCATGTGGTCGGGCGCCCGCTCCAGGATCATGTGGGCGAGCTCGATGGCGGGCTCCGAGGCATGCCCCGCATAGGCGTGGTAATAGGCCAGCTCATGCGCCTGCTTCGAGATCGCCTCCGCGATCTCGCGCCGCCCGTAGCCGACATTGACGCAGTAGAGCCCCGCGAACCCGTCCAGGCTCTTCCGCCCCTCCCGGTCCTCGATGTACACGCCCTGGCCCCCGGTCACGATCCGGTTGGGGCTCTCCCCGCGCGCATGGGCGCCCGCGGCGGTGGAAGGGTGCAGGAGGCTCTCGCGGTCCCACTCCGTAAGACGGTCATTGGTCAGCATCCTCGCCCCCTCCGTTTCCAAGGCTTCCCGAACGTCGCCTCCGCCCCTACGCCCCGGGCGCGCTCCCTCCAAGCCAGCGCCCCCTGCGGCTCATCCGCGCGCCTGCGCGCCGCGGATGGTGCAGCCCAGGTCGCGCAGCCGCCCGTCGCGCAGCCCGTAGATCAGCCCGTGGATCGCCACCTCGCGCCCCGCGCGCCAGGCCTCGCGCATGATCGGCGTCTCGGCGACCCGCGCCACCCCGTCCAGCACGTTGAGCTCGCACAGCCGGTCGATGCGCGCCGTCCGCTCCTCTATCCGCTCCAGCTCCACCGCGTTCGCCTTGGCCACCCGCCGGATCGGCTCCAGCCAGTGGTCGGCCAGCCCGTGGGTCAGGTCCCCCATGGCCGCCGTCACGCCCCCGCAGCCGTAATGGCCGGTGACGATGACCTCCTTGACCTTCAGCACCCGCACCGCGAACTCCAGCGTCGAGAGCAGGTTCATGTCCGAGGAATGCACCACATTGGCGACGTTGCGGTGCACGAACACCTCGCCGGGGTCGAGCCCGCCGACCACGTTCGCCGGCACCCGGCTGTCGGAGCAGCCGATCCAGAAGTAATCCGGCGCCTGCTGGGCGGCGAGGCGGGGGAAGTAGTCCGGGTCCGCGCTGCGGATGCGCTCCGACCACTCCCGGTTTCCGTTCAGAATGCGCTCCATCCGGGGGCCTCCCTATTCAGCGTCCCGCGGCCTGATAGGGGCGCGCCGCCCGCCTGACAAGCCGCCCCGAATTGCGCCCCCGCCGCCCGGCCCCTAGTAAGGAGCGCGAACCAAGGGCCGGGGGAGAGACGCCATGATCATGGGACTGACCGACGAGCAGCAGGCCATCGGGGAGGCCGTGCGCCGCATCTGCGCCGATTTCGGCGACGCCTACTGGACCGAGCACGACCAGCAGCACCGCTTCCCCCACGACTTCCACCGCGCCATGGCCGAGGCCGGCTTCCTCGGCATCACGATGCCCGAGGCGGTCGGCGGCTCGGGCCTCGGCGTGCTGGAGGCCGCGGTGATGATGGAGGCCGTCTCGTCCTCGGGCGGGGCCTTTTCCGCCGCCTCGGCCATTCACATCAACATGTTCGGCCCCCACGCCATCGTGGAGCACGGCACGGACGAGCAGCGCGCCCGCATGCTCGCCCCCCTCGTCAAGGGCGAGCAGAAGGCGTGCTTCGGCGTCACCGAGCCCGACGCCGGCCTCGACACCACCTCCATCAAGACCTTCGCCCAGCGGCGCAACGACGGCTACATCGTCAACGGCCGCAAGATGTGGACCACCACGGCCCAGGAGGCCGACAAGATCCTCATCCTCGCCCGCACGACGCCCAAGGCCGAGTGCGCCCGCCCCACCGACGGCATGACCCTGTTCTTCACCGATCTCGACCGCGAGAAGATCGAGGTCCGCCGCATCGCCAAGATGGGCCGCAACGCCGTCGACTCGAACGCCGTCTTCATCGACGACCTCTTCGTGCCCGAGGCCGACCGCATCGGCGAGGAGGGCAAGGGCTTCCGCTACCTCCTCGACAGCCTCAACCCCGAGCGCATCCTGATCGCCGCCGAGGCCATCGGCCTGGGCCGCGACGCGCTGGCCCGCGCGGCGAAATACGCCCGCGAGCGCGTCGTCTTCGGCCGCCCCATCGGACAGAACCAGTCCATCCAGCACCCGCTGGCCGAGTGCTGGGCCAACCTGGAGGCCGCCTGGTGGATGACCGTCCGCGCCGGCGCCCTCTATGACTCCGGCCACCGCAGCGGGGCGGAGGCCAACGCCGCCAAGCTGCTCGGCGCCCGCGCCGGCCACGCCGCCGCCTTCCAGGCGGTCAAGACCATGGGCGGCATGGGCTACTCGACCGAGTTCCAGGTGGAGCGGCTGATGCGCGAATCCATCGTCCCCGTGCTCGCCCCCGTCTCCGAGCAGATGATCCTCAACTTCCTGTCGGAGCGGGTGCTGGACCTGCCGAAATCCTACTGAAGGCCCCTCACGGCGCCGGGCGGCAGAAGCCGGCCGCCCGGCAGGCGAAGTCCGCCGTGGCGTCGGTGATCTGGAACAGCCAGCCGACCGCGTCCATCGCCCGCCGGATCGCCGCCGCCAGCCCGAAATCCTGCGCGCCGGCGAGCTGCCCCAGCCACTTCTCCAGGTCGTCGGCGTCGTAGCCGCTCAGATCCACCACCGCGGCCGTCGCCGCCGGCACGCCCAGCTGCGCGGCCAGCGCGCTGAGCAGCAGCTTGACCAGCTCCTTGCAGATCCGGCAGGGCAGCTGCGCCCCGAAGCGGGTCGCCGCCCGCCGGAAGCGGGCGATAGTGACGCGCACGAAGCCCGAGACCTTCGCCTTCAGCCCGACGAAGATCGCCCGCGCCCCGCCCGCGAGCCGGCCGGCGCAGAGCCACGCCGCCGGGGTCGCGGAGCGGTTCTCCACGCCCTCGACCCCGTCGATCGCCACCTCCGGCGCCCGCCCCTCCTCCTCCAGGCTCTCCACGAGCACGAGCACCGGGTCGCCCCCGCCCTCCGCTTCCGTCTCGACGAGCACGCGCCGCGCCTCGCCCTCCTCCAGCGCCAGATGGCTTGTCGTGATCTCCCACATTCCCGCGCGTCCTCCCCGCCGGCTGAAACCGCCAGCAGATCACATCGCGCGTTCAGGGCGGGAATGTGGACGCCCGAAGGCCGCCGCCGGGCCTACTCGCGCTCGTCCAGCATCCGGCGCAGGTTGCCCTTCATCCGCTCCAGCACCGAGAGCGCGAGCGCCACCTCCTCCGCCGGGATCCCCTCCAGGATTCCGGCGTTGAGCCGCGCCGACAGCTCGCGCATGCGCTCCAGCACCTCCTCGCCCCGGGGCGTCACGTTGAGCCGCTTGGCCCGCCGGTCCCCGGCGTCCATGCGCCGCTCCACGAAGCCCGCGGCCTCCAGCCGGTCGGCGAGGCCCCCGACCGTGACCTTGCCCACCTCCAGCCGGCGGGCGAGATCCGTCTGCAGGATGCCCTCGCCCCCCTGCTCCTCCTGCGCGCGCGCGAGCGTCTGCAGCGCCCACCACTGGGAGCGGGTCAGCCCCAGCGGCTTCATCGCCTGGTCGTAGAGCGTGCGGCGCATGCGCGACACGTCATGGGCGTGATAGCCGATGCGCGTCTCCTCGCCGCCCGCCGCCGGCGGGTTCGCCATGTCTTCCGGCCCCATTTCCGCCGGCCTGTCGTCCAGAGTCATCCTGGCGTCTCCCGTTCTCGCGCGCCTTCCGCGAGCGCCGGAGGCCGACGATAAGCCAGCGCGCCGGACGAACCAAGGCCGCGCGCCCCTTGCGCCCGCCGCCCCGGCGCGGCCTTGATGGGGCCGCGCGAAGCCGCCCCTCTCCCGCGGGCGGCGCGCGAGGGGAGGAGAGACATGCTGAAGCTTCTGGAGGGCGTGCGCGTGGTCGAGGCCGGCCACATCCTGCTCGGCCCGCTCGCCGGCCAGGCCCTGGGCGATTTCGGCGCCGACGTCATCAAGCTCGAATCGCTCGACGGCGACACCTATCGCGGCCTCGGCCAGCCCCGCACGCCGGGGGGCATGACCGCGCAATGGATGAACAACAACCGCAACAAGCGCTCCGTCGCCCTCGACCTCAAGGACCCCGAGGCCCGCGCCGCCGCCCACGAGATCCTGCGCAAGGCGGACATCTTCGTCCACAACATGCGCCCCGCCGCGCTCGCCCGCCTCGGGCTCGACTACGACACCCTGCGCGCCCTCAACCCGCGCCTCGTATACTGCCAAGCCACCGGCTTCGGCTCCTCCGGCCCCTATGCGGGCCGCGCCGCCGTGGACGACGTGGCGCAAGCCTATTCCGGCTTCGCCGCGCTCAACGGCCTGCACCGCGGGGCGCCGGACCTCGTGCCCGCCACCATCTGCGACATCATCTGCGGCAACATGCTGGCCCAGACCGCGCTCGCGGGCCTGCTGCGCGCGCGCGAGACGGGCGAGGGGTGCTTCATCGAGACCCCGATGTTCGAATCCGCCGCCGCCGCCGTGCTCAACCAACACCTCAACGGCCACGCCTTCCGCCCGCCCGTCGCCGATCTCGGCTACGCCCGCGTCGTCTCCCCCCACCGCCGTCCCGTGGCGACGAAGGACGGCTACATCGTCCACACCATCTACAACTTCCGCCACTGGACCCGCTTCCTCGAGGCCACGGGCCGCCATGACGTCCTCGAAAGCCCCCTGATGGCCGACCGCTACGCCGCCGCCGCCCATGTCGGGGAGCTCTACCGCATCGCCGCCGAGGAGATCCTGCCCGGGCGCACCACGCAGGAATGGCTCGACCTGCTGGGCGAGCTCGACATCCCCTGCGCCCCCGTCCTGTCGCTCGAGGAGCTGGAGACCGACCCCCACCTCACGGCCGTCGGCCTCCTGCGCGACTACGACCACCCCAGCCAGGGCCCCGCCCGCGATCTGCGCCCGCCCTACGAGACGCGCGACCTGGAGACGGGCGACGACCGCGCGCCCCCCGAGCTCGGCCAGCACACCGAGGAGGTCCTGCGCGAGGCCGGCCTGACGGAGGAGGCGGCCCGCGCCCTCATCGCCCGCGGCGCGGCGGGCGCCTGGGCGGCCGAGTGAGGCGCGGGCCTGCCAGCGCCCTCCTCCCGTCCTCGGGGCTTGCGCGGCGCCACTGGCGCCACGGTCCCCTCGGACCTCCCCCCTTGAAGGGGGGAGGGGACCGCGTGGCCGGCGCCGGGCCCGGATGGGCAGGGGGGGAGCCTCGGGCGGGGGAAAGGCGCCCTTCGCCGGGACGTCCGCCGGGGGCGGACGTATCCGAGCGTTCGCGCTCCTGCGCCCGCGTCAAGGGCGAGCCGCGCTGGCGCGCGGTCCTGGCGGACCCTTGACCCGGCCGCAGGAGCGCTCTGGCGAGAACTGGGGGGAGAGATAAGGAAGATCCGGCGCGCCGACGGTCAGAGGGGGGGCAATCTCGCCGACACGCCGGATCTCGGGCGCGCTCCCGGTCGCAGCTCCGGGGGGGACGCGCCTTGAGTGGAAGGATCGGGCCCGAAGGCGGCGCGGGTTCGACGCGAATTTGACGATTTCGCCTTAAACATCGAACGAATCTGAAGGGCCGTCGCCTCCCGCCGGCAGATAGGGCGTCAGCGCTTCGCGGGAGGCCGCCATGCCCGCCTCCAGCCACTCCAGGAAGGCCGCCAGACGAGGCGTCTCCTCCGCGCCCTTCGGGCAGACGAAGCGGTATTCCGCCCCCATCGGCAGCGCCGGGCGGAAGGGCGCGGCCAGCCGCCCCGCGGCCAGGTCCCGCTCGGCCAGCAGCAGCCGCCCCAGCGCCACGCCCGCCCCCTCCGCCGCCGCGTCCAGCACGTGATCGGCGTTGGAGAAATGCGGCCCCCGCGCCGCGAGGGCCGGGTCCGCCCCCGCCGCGCGCAGCCAGGCCGCCCAGTCCGGCGCTTCGGGAAAGGCCAGGTTGCTGTCGTCATGCAGCAGCGGATGCGCCGCAAGGTCCTCCGGGGCGCGAATCGCCTCCGCCCGCGCGGGCGCGCAGAGCGGCGTCACCCAGTCCGTCCACAGCACGCGCGAGAACAGGCCCGGATCGCCGCCGGGGCCGAAGCGCACCGCCGCGTCCACCTCGTCGCGCTCGAAATCCAGCAGCCGCAGCGAGGCGACGAAGCGCAGCTCGATCTCCGGATGCGCCTCGGCGAAGCGGAACAGCCGCGGCGCCAGCCACTTGGCGGTGAAGGCCGGCCCCGCCGTGACC
>JBNJGE010000216.1:0-6275 GCA_051747505.1 Pseudomonadota bacterium
CATCAAGTCGCGCCCGGCCTTCCGCACGATCCTCGCCGATCACCTGTCGGGCTTCCCCCCGCCGCCGCATTACGCGGACCTCGATTTCTGAGGCTGCGGGGCCGCGAGGACGGAACCGGCGGGGCCGCCAATGCGTTAACCAATGTTTAACAGACTCGCGTTGCCGCGCTGCAAGAGACCCGTTACCGTTCGGGTCAAGCGCGGCGGGTCCGCGCCCTGCACAGGCAGAGGGTGTGCTGCGATGGACGGATCTCTTCGTTTCCTGGCGGCGGCGGCGACGCTGGCCGCGGGTCTGGGCGCCGCCCCGGCGCAGGCGCTGACGGACTATTCGGCGCTGGCCAACGGCTTCCTGAGCGTGGAGGCGCCGGCAGGCGCCGCGATCACCGTGCTGGCCGACGCGGGCGCCGGACTGCGGGACTCGGGTTCGACCGGGGCCGGCGCCAGCGATGTGAGCTGGATGCAGTCGCCGGGCGATCTCGGGGTGCGCGTGGGCGCCGGGGCCTCGGGCTCCGCGCCGAGCGCGGGGAGCGCCTTCTCGCTGTCCAACACCGAAGGGTCGCTCTTCATCACAAACAACGCCGAGACGGGCGGGGCGGTCGAGGTCACTCTGATCCTCGACTACCTGCTGGAGACCTCGGCCGGGGCCACCGAGCCGAGCCTGGAATCGGCGCAGGCGGGCGCCGCGCTCGAGTTGTGGGAGGGGCCGCGGCTGGGCCAGCAGGAATCGGTCCGGCTGGACTCCTGGACCGCGGAGGCCGCCGCGCCGGGCGAAGGCGACTTCGCGCCGGAGGAGTCGGGAAGCGAGAGCTTCTCGGTCCTCGTCGATCCGGGCCAGACGGCGGCCTATTACCTCTACGCCTCGGCCGACGGGAGCCTGGAGTCGGCGCTGCCGGCCTCCGAGGTGCCCGTGCCGGCGGCCCTGCCGCTGGGCCTGACCGCGCTGGCCGGCTTCGTCGCGCTCGCGCGCGGGCGGCGCCGCTGACCTCCCGCACCTGGCCTCCGGCGCCTGCGGGCGCGGCGGCGGCCCGCAAGGCGCCGCGCCGGGAGGCCGACGGGCGAAGCTCGTCCGCATCGCAGGCCGAGACGCCCCTGCGCCGGGCGCTGGACGCCCAGGCGCGGGCGGAGGGCTTCGCCGCCACGGGCGTCTGCCGGCCCGGCGCGATCCCCGAGGCGAAGGACCGGCTGCGGGCCTTCCTGGAGGCCGGGCGCCAGGGCGACATGACCTGGATGGCCGAGCGGGAGGGCTGGCGGGGCGACCCGACGGCCCTGTGGCCCGAGGCGCGGTCGGTCGTCATGCTGGCGGAGGCCTACAGCCCCGCCGAGGACCCGCTGACCCTGCTGGAGATGCCGGACCGGGCCAACGTTTCCGTCTATGCGCGGGGGACGGACTATCACGACAAGGTCAAGAAGCGGCTCAAGCGGCTGGGGCGCTGGCTGATCGAGGAGGCCGCGCGGCGGGGCGAGCGGGCGGAGATCAAGGTCTTCGTGGACACCGCGCCGGTGATGGAGAAGCCGCTGGCGCAGGCCGCCGGGCTTGGCTGGCAGGGCAAGCACACCAACCTGCTGGGGCGCGAGCTGGGCAACTGGGTGTTCCTGGGCGCGATCTTCACCACGCTGGAGCTCGACGCGGACGCGCCGGAGGCCGACCATTGCGGGAGCTGCCGCAAGTGCCTGGACGTGTGCCCCACCGCGGCCTTCCCGGCGCCCTTCCAGCTGGATGCGCGGCGCTGCATCTCCTACCTGACCATCGAGCTGAAGGGGCCGATCCCGCGGGAGATGCGCCCGCTGATCGGCAACCGCATCTATGGCTGCGACGACTGCCTGGCGGTCTGCCCCTGGAACAAGTTCGCCGTCGAGGCGCATGAGGGGCTCTACCAGAGCCGGGTGGAGCTGAACCGGCCGAGGCTCGCGGATTTCGCGGGGCTCAACGAGGCGGGCTTCCGGGAGGTGTTCCGCGGCTCGCCCGTCAAGCGGATCGGGCATGCGCGGTTCCTGCGCAACGTGCTGGTGGCCATCGGCAATTCGGGGCTCGACGAGCTGATCCCCTGCGCCGAGGCGCGGCTGGACGACCCCGAGCCTCTGGTGCGCGGCCATGCCGTCTGGGCGCTGTCTCGGCTGAGCCCCGCGCGGCTGCGCGAGCTGGCGCGCGAGGACCCGGACCCGATGGTCGCCGAGGAGTGGCGCCTGGCGCTGGCGGAGACGGCCGGGGACTGAGGCCGCGGCCGGCGGGTCACTCCGGGGCGATTTCCATTCTCTGCAGGACGGTGCGGGCCTCGGCGCCCAGCGGGCCCTCGCGGTCGAGCGCGATGGCGCGCAGCAGGCTTTCCCGGGCGGCGGGGCGGTCGCCCAGCGCGGCCTCCGCGGCGCCCTGCTCCAGCCAGGCGCGGGGGGCGTCGGGGGCGAGGCGGGTTGCGGCCTGCGCGTCGGCCAGCGCGCCCTCGTGCGAGCCGGCCTCCCGGCGCAGGCGGGCGCGCAGGAGGCGCGCGGGCAGGTCGTCCGGGCGGGCGGCGAGGGCCTGGTTGAGGTCGGGCAGCGCCTCCTGCAGGCGGCCGAGATCGGCGAGCGCCTGGGCCCGGCGGCGCAGCAGCGCGGGATCCGAGGGGGCGAGGGCGAGGCCGGCCTCGGCGGCCTGAAGCGCGGGCTCGGGCGCGGAGTCGCGCAGCAGGAAGCCGGCGGCGAGCTCCAGCAGGGCGGCGCGGTCTTCGGGCTCGTAGGCCTCGGAGGGGGCCTCGCGGGCCAGCGTCTCCAGTCGGCGGGCGGCGGTGGTCAGGGCGCCCAGCGCCTCCAGCGCCAGGGCCTCGCAGATCGCGGCCGAGGGGCCGCCGCCGAAGCGGGCCCATTCGCGGGCGGCCTCCACGGCGCGGGCGGGGTCGGTTTCGACCAGCGCCTGGCAGCTTTCGGCCGAGCGCACGGGCTGGGCGGCCGCGGGAGCCGCGAGCAGGGCGAGGGCCGTGAGGAGGGCGGCGAGCGTTCGCATCGGGCGGGGTCCTGACCTAGATGTTCCGGGGTGCGGTAGCGCGAAGGGAAAGGTTGCTCAATGCCCGTTCTGCTCAGCTTCGGTCACGGATACGTCGCCCGGCGGCTTGCGCGGGAGCTGCGCGGCGAGGGCTGGCGGGTGATCGGGACCACCCGCTCGGTCCGCACGGCGGAGGCGATCCGGGCGGAGGGGGACGAGGCGATCGTCGGGGAGCTTGCCGCGGGGCCGGAGATGCGGGCGGCGCTGGATGCGGCGACGCATCTGCTGGCCTCGGCGCCGCCCGAGGAGGGGGGCGACCCGGTGCTGGCGGCGCTGGGAAAAGAAATCGCGGCGCGTGCGGGGCGGTATGACTGGGCCGGGTATCTCTCCACCACCGGGGTCTATGGCGACCGGGGCGGGGCCTGGGTGGACGAGAGCGCGGAGCGCCGTCCGGGCGCCCGGCGCGGCGAGCGGCGCGTGGCGGCGGAGGACGGCTGGCTGCGCCTGTGGAAGCGGACGGGGCTGCCCGTGCACCTGTTCCGGCTGGCGGGGATCTACGGTCCCGGGCGCTCTCCGCTGGAGCGGGTGCTGCGGGGGGAGGCCCGGCGGATCGTGAAGCCGGGGCAGGTCTTCGGGCGGATCCACGTGGACGACATCGTGCAGGTGCTGCGCGCCTCGATGGCGCGGCCGAATCCGGGGGCGGCCTACAATGTCTGCGACGACGAGCTGGCGCCCCCGCAGGACGTGATCGCGGAGGCCGCGCGGCTGCTGGGCGTCGAGGCGCCGCCGGAGGAGGCGTTCGATGCGGCGGAGCTGTCGCCCATGGCGCGGAGCTTCTATTCGGAGTGCAAGCGGACCTCCAACGCCCGCATCCGGGGGGAGCTGGGGGTGGAGCTGAAATATCCGACCTATCGCGAGGGGCTGCGGGCGCTTCTGGCGGAGGACGGGGCGTAGGCCCGCCTCCCCCGGCCGGCGTCCCGCCCGCCCGCCCCTGCACCGGCCGGGCGAGGCGGGCCGGGGCGGGCGCGGGGCGCGCATGCTCAGTCCTGCGACCGGCTCTGTCCGTAGTCCTGCCGAGCGGCGGCCTGCGTGTCGCGGCCTTCCTCGATCATCCTCTCGCCGCGGCGGATCTCGTCGCGGCCGCGCTCTACCAGCCGCTCGCCCTGCCTGACGCTGTCGCGGCCCTGCTCGACCAGCGCGCGGCCGGCCTCGATCTTCTCGCCGCCCTCGCTCCACTGCTCGCCCAGCGCCGAGACCCGGCCGCCCTCGGCCTGCAGACGCTCGCCGAAGGTGGGGGGCTGCTGGGCGCAGGCGCCGAGGGTCAGGGCGGCGGAAAGGATCAGGATGGTGCGGACGGGGCGCATGGACTGCCCTCCTTCGTGTGGGTTCGGGGCCCGGACCCTAGGGCGGGTCGCGACCGCAGCAACCGTGCGCCCGCGTCCCACGCGAGCGCCGCGGCCCCCGCCCGGGCGGGCTCCGGGACGGGCCGCGCTCAGAGACGGCGCAGGGCGGCCTCGCCGGCGATCAGCTCGCCCTCCGCGCGGTCGAAGCGCAGATGCGCCAGCGCCTCGCCGTCGGCGGCGGTGAAGAGGGTCCCGGCGGGCCTGCCCTCGGCGGTGCGGATCTCGGTTCCGGGCTCGGGCGCCTCGCCCACGACGGCGACGCGGGCGAGGCCCTTTCGCAGGGTGGTCTTGTGGTGCATGCGCGCGACGACCTCCTGACCGACGAAGCAGCCCTTGCGGAAGTCCACGCCGTGCAGGCGCTCGAAGCCGGCCTCGAGGATATGGGTGTCGGGGGTGAGCTCCAGCCCGGACTCGGGGACCTCGGCGGCGACGCGCAGGGCGGCGTAGGCCTGCGGGGAGGCGGGCTCGGCGCCGGTCGCCTGCAGGGCGGCCTCCGCGTCGGGGGCGTAGAGGCGGAAGCCGAGGCGGGGGTCGCGGGGGTCCTCGGCGAGGCGGGCGCCCTGGGGGGGCGCGGGGGGCGTGTCGGCGCCCCAGAGGAGTGTGACGCGCAGGCCGGAATCCTTGAGCTCCACCGGGCGGCGCAGGCGGTACATGGCCAGCCGCTGGATCAGCGCCTGGGCCTGGGCGGCGGCGACGTCCACCAGCAGGTCCTCGGGGCCGTCGGCCAGGATGAAGAAATCGGAGAGGTACTTGCCCTGGGGGGTGAGCAGGGCGGCGTAGACGGCGCGGTCGCCCTTTGCCTGCTCGACATCGTTGGTCACGAGGCCCTGGAGGAAGTCCCGCGCCTCGGGCCCGCCGAGGCGGATGACGCGGCGGTCGGTCGCCAGTCCCTTGAGCATGCCTCTCTCTCCCCTTCTCCGTCGGGCGCCGCGCATGGGCGTCGCGCCGCGCGCTCCCTCCTGCTACATGGGCCGGAGCGGCCCCGAGACCAAGCATGGAGAGACCCCATGAACGCCCCCGACCTCATCCTGCGCAACGGAACGGTGGTCAACCAGGACGGCGTGGGGCGGGCCGACATCGCGGTGCGCGGGGGGCGCATCGTGGATATCGGGGACCTCACGCGCACGGACGCGGGCGAGGTCATCGACTGCGAGGGGCTGCATGTCCTGCCCGGCGCGATCGACAGCCAGGTGCATTTCCGCGAGCCGGGCATGGAGGCGAAGGAGGACCTGGAGACGGGCGCCCGGGCCGCCGCGCTGGGCGGCGTGACCAGCGTGTTCGAGATGCCCAACACCTCGCCCACGACCACCGGCTTCGACGCGCTGGAGGACAAGATCGCGCGCGGGCGGGCGCGCATGGCGGTGGACTTCGCCTTCTGGTTCGGCGCCTCGGCCGACAATGTCGAGCTTCTGGCGGAGGCCGAGCGGCGCGAGGGCTGCGCGGGCATCAAGATGTTCATGGGCTCCTCCACCGGCACGCTGCTGGTCTCGGAGGACGCGCATGTGGCGCGCGTGCTGGCGGCGGGACGGCGGCGCGTGGCGGTGCATTCCGAGGAGGAGGTGCGGCTGGAGGCGCGCAAGGGGATGCGGGTTGCGGGCGATCCGGCCTCGCATCCGGTCTGGCGGGACGCGGAGGCGGCGCGACTGTGCACGGAGCGGCTGATAAGGCTGGCGCGCGCGGCGGGGCGGCGGATTCATGTGCTGCACATATCCACCGCCGACGAGATCCCGCTGCTGGAGGCGAACAAGGACCTGGTGACGGCGGAGGCGACGCCGCATCACCTGACGCTGTCGGCCGAGGACTACGCGCGGCTGGGCACGCTGATGCAGATGAACCCGCCGGTGCGGGACGCGGCCCACCGGGAGGGCGTCTGGGACGGGCTGCGGCGCGGGGTGATCGACGTGCTGGGCTCCGAC
>JBNJGE010000217.1:0-6195 GCA_051747505.1 Pseudomonadota bacterium
GGCGCGAAGCGGTCCACCTCCATCCCCTTGGACTGGGCGGCGCGCACATACTCCATCCCGTCGGCCAGCGTGAAGGCGAGCTCCTGCACCAGGTTCGCCCCCGCCTCCTGCATGTGATAGCCGGAGATCGAGATCGAGTTGAACCGCGGCATCTCCTCGGCGGTGTACTCGATGATGTCCGCCACGATCCGCATCGAGGGCTCGGGCGGATAGATGTAGGTGTTGCGGACCATGAACTCTTTCAGAATGTCGTTCTGAATGGTTCCGCTCAGCTGCTTCGTCTCGCAGCCCTGCTCCTGCCCGGCCACGATGAAGCTGGCCAGCACCGGGATCACCGCCCCGTTCATGGTCATCGACACCGACATCTCCTCGAGCGGGATGCCGTCGAAGAGGATCTTCATGTCCTCCACCGAGTCGATCGCCACGCCCGCCTTGCCGACATCCCCGATCACCCGCGGATGGTCGCTGTCATAGCCGCGATGCGTCGCCAGATCGAAGGCCACCGACAGCCCCTTCTGCCCCGCCGCCAGCGCCCTGCGGTAGAAGCGGTTGGAATCCTCGGCGGTGGAGAAGCCCGCATACTGCCGGATCGTCCAGGGCCGCCCGGCGTACATCGTCGCCCGCGGCCCCCGCACGAACGGCGCCTCGCCGGGGACGGAGCCCAGATGCCGCACCCCCTCCAGGTCCTGTTCGGTGTAGAGGGGCCTGATGTCGATCCCCTCCAGCGTCTTCCAGGTCAGCCCTTCCAGCGGCTTGCCCTTCAGCTCACCCCCGGCCAGCTTGCGCCAGGTCTCGAGATCGGACTTGCTCATCTCGCTCCTCCTTGTCCCGCGCGGCCCCGCGCGGCATGTCTCACCGGGCGAACGCGCGCCGCGCCGCCGTGTATCCCGCCCGCCGCTTCCGCGGCGGAACTCTGGCCCCGGCGGCGCACGGCGCTAATATGCAGACTTGGACGAAGCCCTTCGCAGCCAGGAGCCGCATGACCCTCGCCGCCGCCCTCACGCGCCGATCGCTCCTCGCGGCCCTCGTCGGACTCGTCTGCGCCGCGGCCCTGCCCGCGCAGGAGGCCGAGAACCCCCTGGCCGAGTACCGCTGGACGAACCGCGTCATCCTGATCTTCTCCGACTCCGCCGATGACCCCCGCTACGTCCACCAGCTGCGGGAGCTCGAAGAGGTCGCCGACGAGCTGACCCTGCGCGACGCGGTCATCGTCTCCGACACCACGCCGGGCCCCTCGCGCCTCGACACCACGCCCCTGCGCAAGAAGTTCCGCCCCCACGGCTTCAACCTCCTGCTCATCGGCAAGGACGGCGAGGTCAAGCGCCGCACGCCCCAGCCCGTCGACGGGTCCCAGATCGTGCGCCAGATCGACCGCCTCCCCCTGCGCCAGCAGGAGATGGGGCGCTAGGGCGCCGCGCCCGCTCAGGCCTGCGGCCCGCATCCCGGCCTCACTCGAACTCCATGATCACCTCGTCCACGCCCAGGCTGTCGCCGGCCCTGGCGTTGACCTTGCTCACCACCGCCTGCCGCTCCGCGCGCAGGACGTTCTCCATCTTCATGGCCTCCACGGTGCACAGGATCTGCCCCTCCTGCACCTCCTCGCCAGCCTCCACGGCGACCGAGACCATCAGCCCCGGCATCGGGCAGAGCAGCATCCTGGAGGTGTCGGGCGCCTCCTTGACCGGCATCATCGCCGCCAGCTCCGCCTGGCGCGGCGTGAAGACCTGCACCTTCAGGTCCGCGCCGCGGTAGCGCAGCCGAACGCCCCCGGTCCCGAGGCTGACCTTGGCGGTGATCTCCTCCCCGCCCACGCTGGCGCGCGCCACGCGCACGCCCGGGCGCCAGTCGGTCGCCACCGGCCAGGTCTCCCCGTCCAGCTTCACCTCCCAGCCAGCCTCGCTCTCGCGCACCTCGGTCTCGAAGTTCTGGTCGCCCAGCCGCACCACCCAGCGCGGATCCACCCGCCGCCTGTGGTTGCGCATCGCGCCCGAGATCTGCGCCGCCCGGTTCTCGACAATCATGTTGAACGCCGCCGCCGCGGCCGCCAGCTTCCTCAGCGTCTCCGGCGCCAGCTCGGCCCCCGAGAACCCGTCGGGGAACTCCTCCTGGATGAAGGCGGTGGAGATGTCGCCCTTCACGAAGCGCGGATGGTCCATCACCGCCTGGCAGAAGGGCAGGTTGTGGCCGATCCCCTCCACCTCGAAGGCGTCCAGCGCCTCGCGCATCACCTCGATGGCCGCGTCCCGGTTCGTCCCCCAGCTGCACAGCTTGGCGATCATCGGGTCGTAGAACATCGAGATCTCGCCGCCCTCGAACACGCCGGTGTCGTTCCTCACCGCCATGGTGGGCGTCGCCATCTCCACCGGCGGGTTGTAGCGCACCAGCCGCCCGATGGAGGGCAGGAAGTTGCGGTACGGATCCTCGGCATACAGCCGGCTCTCGATCGCCCAGCCCTTCAGCTTCACATCGTCCTGGCTCAGGGCCAGCTTCTCCCCCCAGGCGACCCGGATCATCTGCTCCACCAGGTCCACCCCGGTGATCAGCTCCGTCACCGGATGCTCCACCTGCAGCCGGGTGTTCATCTCCAGGAAGAAGAAGTTCTTCTCCGCGTCCACGATGAACTCCACCGTCCCGGCCGAGCAGTAATCCACCGCCTGCGCCAGCGCGACGGCCTGCGCCCCCATCCGCGCCCGCGTCTCCTCGTCGAGAAACGGCGAGGGCGCCTCCTCGATCACCTTCTGGTTGCGCCGCTGGATGGAGCACTCGCGCTCCCCCAGATGGATGACGTTGCCGTGCCTGTCCCCCAGCACCTGGATCTCGATATGCCGCGGCTGGGTCACGAAGCGCTCGATGAAGATCCGGTCGTCCCCGAACGACGCCTTCGCCTCGTTCTTGGAGCTCTGGAACCCCTCGCGCACCTCCTCCTCCGTCCAGGCGATGCGCATCCCCTTGCCGCCCCCGCCCGCGGAGGCCTTGATCATCACCGGATACCCCACCTCCCCGGCGATCTTCACCGCCTCCTCGGCGTCCTCGATCAGGCCCATGTAGCCCGGGACGGTGTTCACCCCCGCCTCCTTGGCCAGCTTCTTGGAGGTGATCTTGTCCCCCATCGCCTCGATGGCGGAGGCCGGCGGCCCGATGAAGGCCACCCCCGCCTCCTCCAGCGCCGTGGCGAATTTCGGGTTCTCCGACAGGAACCCGTAGCCCGGATGCACCGCCTCCGCCCCGGTCTGGCGAATGGCGTCCATGATCTTGTCGATCACGATATAGCTCTCGCTCGCCGCCGGCGGCCCGATATGCACCGCCTCGTCGGCCATCTGCACATGCAGCGCGTCGCGGTCCGCGTCCGAATAGACCGCCACCGTCGCGATGCCCATCTTCCGGGCCGTCTTGATGACGCGGCAGGCGATCTCGCCCCGGTTGGCGATCAGGATCTTCTTGAACATGGCCCCTCCTCGTCGCCCCGTGCCACCGGGGTCCGCATATGCAAAGGCCCGCCGCGCGGCGCGCGGCGGGCCGTGATGATGATCTCGCCGAGGTCGGACGCGCGCGCCGCCGGGGTGCGCGCGGCCTCAGTCGAGGTCGATGATCGGGTCGCCCAGGTCCAGGTCGTCCCTGTCGGTGAGCGCCCCGGCCGCGGCGCCGGCCGCGCCGCCCAGCAGCGCGCCCGTTCCGACGCTGCCGCCGGTGACCGCGCCGGCCGCCGCGCCGCCGGCCGCGCCGATGGCGCCGCCCGATATGGCGCGCTCGCCCGTCGTGTCTCCGCAGCCCGCGACCACGAGGCCAGCCGCCAGCGCCGCCGGCGCGGCAAGGGTCCGCAAACGAATCCGTCCCATGTAATCTCTCCTCCAACCGGGTCCCGGTTAAGGAGGATATGGTGACGCAAGCCGGCCTCTTCGGCTCCGTTCCCGAAAACGTGAGCGGCCGGCTCCGCCCGAAGGGGCCGCCGCCCGCTCAGTCTCCGTCCCGGGGCAGCACCACCAGCACGCCCCAGGCGATGCCCAGCATCCCGAAGGTCACGCCGAAGGCGCCGGCCATCATGGCCGTGGCCAGCTCCTCGGAGGGGGAGGCGGCGATCAGCGCCCCCAGCCCCCCGATATCGAGCCACAGCAGAAGCAGCATGCAGACCCAGCCGGCGATGATCCCGTTGAGCGCGTGCCGCGCCACGAAGCGCAGCACCCGGGTCGGGTCGTGGGGCTCGCGTCTCATCGGCCTCGTCCTCTCGCGTCCTGCGCCGCGATATAAGCCCGTCCGCGCCCTCGGCCAACGCGGCGCCCCCGCGCGCCCCGTTCACGCCCGCGAAAGGATTTCCCCTTTCCAGCCGGTTAACCCCTGCGAAGCCGTCCCCCGGCTTTACCCGATCGAAACCGAACTCCCTTGCCAGAGCGTAAAGGCCCGCGCGCCCAGGCCCCGCGCCGCCCGTCAAGCCTTTCTCAACGAATGTGCATACGGCCTGTGCACGGGTTGCGCATGCCCGGTGCACAGCCCCCTCCGCGCGAAAACCCCTTCGCGCCCCGAAGGACCGCCCCGGGCCCCTTCGCCCCCCGAAGCTCAACCTTTCGTTCATCCCGGCCGCCTCGCCACGCAGTCGATCTCCACCAGCGCCCCGACCGCGAGCGCCGTGACCCCCACCGTGGTCCGCGCCGGCCTGCGATCCTCGGGGAAGTATCGCGCGTAAACCGCGTTGAAAGCCGCATAATCCCGCTCGAACTCCGTCAGGAAGCACCGGCACTGGAGAACATGCTCCAGCCCCAGCCCCAGCTCCCCCAGCACGAGCTTCAGGTTCTCCATCACCCGCTCCGCCTGCGCCTCGATCCCCTCCGGCAGAGGCGCATCCGGGTCCTGCGGATCGGTCGGCATCTGCCCCGTCAGGATCACCCAGCCGTCGTCCTCCACGGCATGGGAGAACGGCGCGACCGGGCGCGGGGCGTTGGGGAGGAGGTGGAAGTCAGCCATGTACTAAATCCACAAGAAAATGACCGAGTACACGAACCCCAACAAATAAGCCAAAACAAGTGCTGGAGACGCGAATTTCCTGTTTATTTCAGCAATATTAACGTAATGACCCTCACCGATTGACTGCCCCTTTGCGACGTTCGCCTCAAACCAATTCAATATTTCACCGCCTTTTTCAGGTGGGCCATCTTGGAGCAGTTTCTCCTTCGCCAACAAAACGCGAGTCCAGACAAGTGAAGTCACTGATGCCAGTGATACAAAAAAGAAAAGTATCAAGACAATAGTCGCGCCGATCTTCAAGATGACACTCTCCGTGCCCCTGAGAGATTCAAGTTTTGCAAATAACAAGGCCAAAGGCGCGGCCGAAAGCGCAAGACTTGTCTTGGCTGAGTCGACCAGCACCTCTAGGGCTTCTATATAGGCTTTCGCCACGGCGATTACTCACAACGGAATATTATCGTGCTTCTTCCACGGGTTCTCGAGCTGCTTGTTGCGCAGCGCCGCGAAGGCCTTGCTCACCCGCCGCCGCGTGCTCTGCGGCATGATCACCTCGTCGATGAAGCCCTTTTCCGCGGCCACGAAAGGATTTGCGAAGCGGTCTTCATACTCCTTCGTGCGCTCGGCGATCTTCTCCGGGTCGCCCAGCTCGTTGCGATACAGGATCTCCACCGCCCCCTTGGCGCCCATCACCGCGATCTCGGCCGTCGGCCAGGCGTAGTTGATGTCGCCCCGCAGGTGCTTGGAGGCCATGACATCATAGGCCCCGCCATAGGCCTTGCGGGTGATCACCGTCACCTTCGGCACCGTCGCCTCGCCATAGGCGAACAGCAGCTTGGCCCCGTGCTTGATGACGCCCCCGTATTCCTGCCCCGTCCCCGGCAGGAAGCCCGGCACGTCCACGAAGGTCAGGATCGGGATGTTGAAGCAGTCGCAGAACCGCACGAACCGCGCCGCCTTGCGCGCGGAGTCGATGTCCAGCACGCCCGCCAGCACCATCGGCTGGTTGGCCACGACCCCGACGGTCTCGCCCTCCAGCCGGATGAAGCCGGTGATGATGTTCTTGGCGAAACCGGCCTGGATCTCGTAGAAGTCGCCCTCGTCGCCGACCTTCTCGATCAGCTCCTTCATGTCATACGGCTTGTTGGGATTGTCCGGAATCAGCGTGTCGAGCGACGATTCCACCCGCTCCACGTCGTCGTAGAAAGGCCGCATCGGCGGCTTCTCCCGGTTCGACTGCGG
>JBNJGE010000218.1:0-6179 GCA_051747505.1 Pseudomonadota bacterium
CTGCAGATAGGCGATCACGGCGTCGAGCTCGGTGATCTCCGCGCGCCCGTCGAAGTTGCGGATCTGGGCCTTGGGGTAGCGCTCCAGCAGCAGGTCGTAGCGCTCGGAGTTCGGATCGACCTGGGCCATGAGGTCGAGCCTCGCCTCCTCGATCATTTCCTCCGTGTAGGGCACCCCCACCGTGGCCTGCGCCCGCAGGTGATCGCCGACATGCTCGAAATCGAGCGGCGTCTCGATCAGGTGCGGATAGGCCGGCATGATCGACTCGGGCACCAGCGCCCGCGGGTTCTGCATGTGATCGACGTGCCAGGCGTCGGAATAGCGCCCGCCCACGCGAGCCAGGTCCGGCCCCGTGCGCTTGGAGCCCCACTGGAACGGGTGATCGTACATCGACTCCGCGGCCAGCGAGTAATGCCCGTAGCGCTCCACCTCGTCGCGCATCGGCCGGATCATCTGGGAGTGGCAGACATAGCACCCCTCCCGGATGTAGATGTCTCGCCCCCGCAGCTCGAGCGGGGAGTAAGGCCGCACCCCCTCCACCTTCTCGACTGTGTTCTGCAGGTAGAACAGGGGCGCGATCTCCACCAGCCCGCCGACCGAGACGACGATCAGCGACACGATCAGCAGCAGCGTCGCGTGACGCTCCAGGATCGCGTGCTTGGCGATCGCCCAGCGCTCCTTCTGCGGACCCTCGCCCTGATCGGCGCCCTGGTTGGGATTGTCGTCGCTCATGACGCGGTCCTCCTCACTCGGCGGCGACAGCGGCGCGGGGGGCGGGCTGCTTGCGCTCCCCGTGCCGGACCGTCATCCACAGGTTCCAGGCCATGATCGCGCCGCCGGTCAGGTACAGGACCCCGCCCAGCCCGCGGATCACGTAGTAGGGGTGCAGCACCTCGACGGTGTCGGCGAAGCTGTTCACCAGGAAGCCGAGGCTGTCGTACTCGCGCCACATCAGGCCCTGGGTGATCCCCGACACCCACATCGAGGCCGCGTAGAGCACGATCCCGATGGTCGCCAGCCAGAAGTGCCAGTTCACCGCCGGCAGGCTGTAGAGCCCGGCGCGGTTCCACAGCCGCGGCGTCAGGAAGTAGAGCGCTCCGAAGGTGATCATGCCGTTCCAGCCCAGCGCGCCGGAATGCACGTGCCCGATGGTCCAGTCGGTGTAGTGGCTCAGCGAGTTGACCGCCTTGATGGACATCATCGGCCCCTCGAAGGTGGACATGCCGTAGAACCCGACCGAGAGCACCAGCATCCGCAGCACCGGGTCGGTGCGCAGCTTGTCCCAGGCGCCCGACAGGGTCATCAGGCCGTTGATCATGCCGCCCCAGGACGGCATCCACAGCATCACCGAGAACACCATGCCCAGCGTCTGCGCCCAGTCGGGCAGCGCGGTGTAGTGCAGGTGGTGCGGACCGGCCCAGATGTAGAGGAAGATCAGCGCCCAGAAGTGCACGATCGACAGCTTGTAGCTGTAGACCGGCCGCTCGGCCTGCTTGGGCACGAAGTAGTACATCATGCCCAGGAAGCCCGCCGTCAGGAAGAAGCCCACGGCGTTGTGGCCGTACCACCACTGCGTCAGCGCGTCCTGCACGCCGGAGAACAGCGAGTAGGAGGTGGAGCCGAACACCGACACCGGCACCGCCAGGTTGTTGACGATGTGCAGCATCGCGATGGTGATGATGAAGGCCAGGTAGAACCAGTTGGCCACGTAGATGTGCGGCTCTTTCCGCTTGATCAGCGTGCCCATGAACACCAGCAGGTAGGCGACCCAGATGATCGTCAGCCAGATGTCCACGTACCAGGTCGGCTCCGCGTATTCGCGGCTCTGCGTGCCGCCCAGGACGTAGCCGGTCGCCGCCAGCACGATCACCAGCTGGTAGCCCCAGAACACGAACCAGGCCAGGTTGCCGCCCCACAGCCGCGCCGCGCAGGTGCGCTGCACGACGTAGAAGGAGGTCGCGATCAGCGCGTTGCCCCCGAAGGCGAAAATCACCGCCGAGGTGTGCAGCGGCCGCATCCGGCCGAAGGTCGTCCAGGGCAGGTCGAGGTTCAGCGCCGGATAGGCCAGCTGGAAGGCGATGATCACCCCGACCAGGAAGCCGACCACGCCCCAGCCGACCGTGGCGATGACGCCCGCGCGAATGACCCCGTCCATGTAGCCCTCGTCATGGGCGGGCTCGGCCAGCGCCGGCGCGGGCTCCCCCACCTTGCGGAGCTGCCACAGGAACATGCCCGCCGCGACCGCGAGCACGATGAGCGCGTTCACCTGGTAGGCGAGGTCGCGCGCGAAGCTGGCCGCGACCAGCGCCAGTATGGCGACCACGGCCAGCGCGATGAGCTTGATTGCAGAGGTCAAAGTCCCCTCCTTTGCCGCCAAAGCGGACGACCTTCCATTGCGCACCCGCGAGGGTCCGCCCCGGGATCGTCTCTCGCCCGGGGCCGGCGGGGGCCGCCTTGATCCAGGTCAACGCCCGTTGAGTCCGCGCGACCGTTGGTGAAGACGAACGAAAACCGCCCGGCGCGGGCCGGGCGGGCAATCAGTTGGGAAATCAGGCATTTATCCGCATCCACCGGCGTCGCCGCCCGCCGCGGCCGGGCCGCGCATGGGGCGCGCTTCCGCCTGTCGCAATCGCCCGCGACGCCGCGCCGCGGAGCATGGCGTCAGACAGGCTCCAGCTCTCCGCCCGCGGCCTCCACCAGCGCGTCCCAGTCCGGGACCAGCAGATGCCGCGCGTCGATCAGCTCGATCACGCCCTGCTTCTTGAGGCTCCCGATCTGGCGGCTGACCGTCTCGATGGTCAGGCCCAGGAAGTCGGCCATGTCCTCGCGCGTCAGGGGCAGCTCCAGCAGCAGCCCGTCCAGCGGCTCGCGCTTCTCCAGCCGCAGCGCCCGGCGCGCGGCCAGCACGAAGAAGGAGCACAGCTTCTCCTCCGCCGTCTTGCGCCCCAGCAGCACCATCCACTCGCGCGCCGAGTCGAGCTCGTCCAGCGTCATCTCCAGCAGCCGCGTCTCGAGATGGGGCGTGGCGCGCACCGCCTCCTCGAATTTCGGCCGGGGGAAGGTGCACAGCCGGGTCTGGGTGACGGCGGCGTAGTCGAAAGGCGCCACCGGGCTGAAGGGCCGGCCCACGAAGTCGCCGGGAAACAGCAGCCCCACCACCTGCCGGCGCCCGTCGGGCAGCAGCCGCGACATGCTCGCCACCCCCTCGACCACGGTGCCGAGGAACGGGGCCCGCTCCCCCATGGTCAGGATCGACTCGCCCGGGCGGAAGTTGCGGTAGGTCTTGATGCTGGTCAGGAACTCCAGCTCCTGCGCGTCGCACTGCGAGCAGACCGCGTGATTGCGCACCGCGCAGTCGGCGCAGCGCGTGCGCGCGCGCATGTCGAACGCGTCGGCTCCGTCCGTGCGGGGGCTCGCCTTGATCATGAAATCACCGTGCCGTCTCGATCGTCGCCGCCGGACATCCGGGACGACTGTTGCTTACAGAAATAGATTAATCCACCCGGATTCGGAAGGGGCCGGGGCGCGACTGCGGCCGCGCGCCCCGCGGCGGGTTCGCGCAGGCCGGATCGCCGCGGCGCGCCCGGGCGTCAGAAATCGGAGACGATGCCCTTTTTCTCCCAGTCGCCGTAGCGCGTCGGCTCGGGCCCCTCGCGTCCGCCCAGCTCCCTGGGCAGCGGCGGGCGGCCGTCCGCCCTGGCCCGCCGCTCGGCCGCCTCGGCCAGCGCCCGCTCGGCCGCCGCCCGGCGCTTCGCCTCTTTTTCGGCGTCCCCGTCGGCCATATATCCTCCCCGTCCCGGGGGCCGGCCTCGCCCGCCCCGTGTTCCGGGCCATCACATAGTCCGGGCGCGGGGGCCGCGCAAACGCCCCCGCCCGCATCGGAGAGCGCGAGCGCGATGAACTACGTCAAGACAGCGATGCTTCTGGCCTTCATGACCGCGCTGTTCGGCGGCGTGGGCTGGCTGATCGGCGGCGCCGGCGGCGCGATGATCGCCTTCGTCGTCGCTCTGGGCATGAACGCGTTCGCCTACTGGAACTCCGACAAGCTGGCGCTCAAGGCCCACCGCGCGCGCCCCGTCTCCCCCGGCTCGGCGCCGGAGCTGCACGCCATGGTGGCCGACCTCGCCGCGCGCGCCGGCCTGCCGACCCCGAAGGTCTATGTCATCGAGACCGACCAGCCCAACGCCTTCGCCACCGGCCGCGACCCCGATCACGCCGCCGTCGCCGTCACCACCGGCCTGATGCGCACGCTCGGGCGGGAGGAGCTGGCCGGCGTCATCGCCCATGAGCTCGCCCATATCCGCAACCGCGACACGCTGATCATGACCATCGCCGCCACCGTGGGCGGCGCGATCTCGCTGCTCGCCCAGTTCGGCCTGTTCTTCGGCGGCGGGCGCGACCGCAGCCCCTTCGGCCTGATCGGGGTGCTGGCCGCCGCCCTCTTCGCCCCCTTCGCGGCGATGCTCATCCAGATGCTGATCTCGCGCACCCGCGAATACGCCGCCGACCGGGCGGGGGCGGAAATCTCCGGCGACCCCCTCGCGCTGGCCTCGGCCCTGGGCCGCATCGCCGGGGGCGGGCGCAAGAACGTCATGGAAAGCGCCGAGCGCGACCCGGCCACCGCCCACATGTTCATCGTCAACCCGCTGGCCGGGCGCGGCGCCGACAGCCTGTTCTCCACCCACCCGGCGGTGGAGAACCGCATCGCCGCCCTCCGGGCGCTCGCGCAGGAGACGGGCCGCGGCGGCGGCGCCCCCTCCCGCTCCCGCCCCGTGTCGCCCGAGGGCCGCGTGCGCGAGACCCGCAGCCGCGTCCCCCGCGCCGGCGATGGCCCCCGCTCCGACCCCCGGGGCGAGCGTTGAGCCGCGCCGCCGCCCGCCGCCCCGCCCCCGGCCGGAAGGCGCCGCCGCCAGCCGAGCGCCCGCATGCCGAGCGCATCGAGGCCCTGCGCCTGCTCTCCGGCGTCCTCGACCGCGCCCGCCCCCTCTCCGAACTGGCCGCCGAGGCGCCGGAGGGCCTCGCCCCCGCCCAGCGCGCCCGCGCCCTCTCCCGCGCAGGCGAAACCCTGCGCCGCCTCGGCCAGGCCGACGCCGTGCTCAGGCGCTTCGTGCGCCGCGCGCCGCCCCCCGCCGCGCACCACGCCCTGCGGCTCGCCGCGGTGGAGATCCTGCATCTCGGCGAGCCCCCGCACGCCGCCGCCGACGGGGCCGTGGCAGGCGTGCGGAGCCTCAAGGGCGGGGCCCGCCTGACCGGCCTCGTCAACGCCGTCGCCCGCCGCCTGGCGGCGGAAGGCCCGGAGCCCTGGGCCGCCCAGGACGAGGCCCGCGTCAACACCCCCGGCTGGCTCTGGGGCCGCCTTTCCTCCGCCTACGGCGCCGCCGCCGCACGGCGGATCGCGCTCGCCCATCTGCGGGCGGCGCCCACGGACCTCACCCCGAAGGACCCGGCGCAGGTCCCGGCGCTGGCCGAAACGCTGGGCGCCGCCGCCCTGCCCACCGGCTCCCTCCGCCTGCCCGGTCGCCCCCAGATCACCGCCCTGCCCGGCTACGAGGCCGGCGCCTGGTGGGTGCAGGACGCCGCCGCCGCCCTGCCCGCCCGCCTGCTGGGCGAGGTCGCCGGCCTGCGCGTGCTCGACCTCTGCGCCGCGCCCGGCGGCAAGACCCTCCAGCTCGCCGCCGCCGGCGCCCGCGTCACCGCGCTCGACATCTCCGACAACCGCCTCGCCCGCCTGCGCGAGAACCTCGCCCGCACCGGTCTGACGGCCGAGCTCGTCTCCGCCGACGCCCTCGAATGGGCGCCCGGGGCCCCCTTCGACGCCATCCTGCTCGACGCCCCCTGCTCGGCCACCGGCACCATCCGCCGGCACCCGGACGTCCCCCATCTGCGCGCCTCGCTGGACCTCAAGCCCTTCGTCCAGGTCCAGGACGCCCTGCTCGCCCGCGCCGCCGCCTGGCTCGCCCCCGGCGGCCGGCTGGTCTACGCCACCTGCTCCCTCCTGCCCGAGGAGGGCGAGCAGCGCGCCGCCGCCCTCCTCGGGCGCGAGTCCGGCCTCGCGCCCCTTCCCCCCGACCCCGAGCGCCTCGGCATCCCCCCCGACTGGCTCGATTCCGCCGGAAACCTGCGCACCCGGCCCGATTTCTGGCCGGATTCGGGCGGACTCGACGGATTTTTCGCCGCTT
>JBNJGE010000219.1:0-6034 GCA_051747505.1 Pseudomonadota bacterium
GCCCGCGCGTCCGAGGCGAGGGAGGGCGCCCATGACGCCCGACGACGACGCCCCCGACGCCCTCGACACCGCCCGCCGGCGGATCGAGGCCGAGACCCGCCGCGCCCTGCGCCGGCTGTGGCTGGAGCGCGCCGTGCAGGCGCTCTGGCCCGCCTGGGCGGTGCTGGCGGCCTTCCTGGGCCTCGCGCTCTCGGGCGCGTTCGAGCTGATCTCCCGCCCCGTCCATGTCGCCGCGCTGGTCGGCTTCGGCGTCGCCCTGCTCGCCGCCCTGCTCTGGGCCGCGCGCAGCTTCCGCGTCCCCACGCCGGAGGAGGCCCGCGAATCGCTGGAGGCGGCGGAGCCCGACCGCCCCATCGCCGCGCTGGACGACGAGATGGCGATCGGCGGGCGGGACGCCGGCGCCCGCGCCGTCTGGGCCGCCCACAAGCGCCGCATGGCCGCCCGCGCGGGCCTGCTGCGCGCCCGCGCCGCCCGCCTGCGCCTGTCCTCGCGCGACCCGCTGGCCTTCCGCCTGACGGCGATGATCCTGCTGGCCTTCGGCCTGCTGGCCTCCGCCGGCCACGAGAGCGGGCGCGTCTCCGGCGCCCTCAACCCCGGCGCCGCCGGCGCCGGAGAGGTCGCGCTCCTGCCCACGGTGGAGGCCTGGGCCACGCCGCCGAGCTACACCGGCGCCCCGACCGTCTACCTGACCGAGCGCAAGGGCGAGGCCATCGCCGTGCCCGAGGGGACGCGCATCGCCCTGCGCGTCTACAACGCCGACGCCGAGCCCGCACTGACGCAGGAGATTGCCGCGGAGGCCGTCGCCCTCTCCCCCCAGGGCGGCGGCGCCTGGGACGCGGAGTTCGAGGTCACCGGCAGCGGCCTGCTGACCGTCACCCTGCAGGGCGCGACGCTGGCCGAATGGCGCATCGAGGCCGCCCCCGACACGCCCCCCGAGGTCGGCTTCGACGGCCCCGTGCCGGAAGCCGTGGGCGCAGCCGAGACCGGCGCCCTGCGCGTGGCCTTCACGGCCTCCGACGACCACGGCGTGACCGCCGGCTGGGCGCGCATCGAGCTCGACATGGCGGAGCTGACCGACGAGTCGGGCCTGCTCCCCCCGCCCCCGGGCCTGCGCGAGCCCATCGAGATCGAGCTTCCCCTGCCCATGACCGGCGCGGCCGAGGAGATCGCGGAGGTGCTGGTCGAGGACCTGACCGCCCATCCCTGGTCCGGCCTGCCGGTGAAGCTGACGCTGCACGCCGAGGACGCCCGCGGCCAGACTGCGAGTTCGGAGACGGCCCGCGTCATTCTCCCCGGCCGGCCCTTCTACGAGCCCATGGCCCGCGCCTTCCTGGAGGAGCGGCGCACGCTCGCCTGGTCGCTGTCCAACGCGAAGGGCGTGATGCAGCGCCTCAAGGCCGTCACCGCCTGGCCCGACGACTACTTCGACGCGCTGGCCGGCCCCTACCTGGTCGCCCGCACCGCCATCCGCCGGCTGGACTACGCGCTGGAGGAGGCGCGGGTGGCCGAGGACTCGACATCCGTGATGGAACTGCTCTGGGAGGCGGCGGTGATGCTCGAGGACGGCGATCTCGGCACCGCCGCCGAGCGCCTGCGCCGCGCCAAGGAGCGGCTCTCGCAGGCGCTGGAGGAAGGCGCCAGCCAGGAGGAGATCGCCCGCCTGATGGACGAGCTCCGCCAGGCCATGAACGAGTTCCTGCGCGAGCGGATGCGCCAGGCGATGGAGAATCTCGACGAGCTCGAGCAGCAGCAGGGCGACCAGCAGGGCCAGGAGCTGACCGAGCGCTCCCTGCAGGAGATGCTGGACGAGATCGAGCGCATGGCGCGCGAAGGCGACACCGAGATGGCGCAGCGCATGCTCGAGCAGATGGCCCAGATGCTCCAGAACCTGCAGATGCAGGCCCGCGAGGGCGGGCAGGGCCAGCAGGGCGAGGGCGAGACGGGCCAGCTCGACGAGATGCTGCGCGAGCAGCAGGATCTCGCCGACCGCTCCTTCGAGGAGCTCCAGCGCCGGCAGGGTCAGCAGGGCCAGCAGGGGCAGCCCGGCCAGCGGGGCCAGGGCCAGCCCGGCCAGCAGGGCCAGCCCGGACAGCAGGGGCAGGGCCAGCCCGGACAAGGTCAGCCCGGCCAGCAGGGCGAGCAGCCCGGCGGCCAGGGCCAGGCCGGGCGCGGCGGCATGGGCGAGGCCGCGCGGGAGCAGGAGGCCCTGCGCCAGCTTCTCGACCAGCTGCGCGAGGGCCTGCCCGGCGGCGCCTCCCCCGAGGCGCGCGAGAGCCTGGACGATGCCGAGCGGGCCATGCGCGGCGCCCGCGAGTCGCTGGAGAACGACGACCCCGGAACCGCGCTCGACGACCAGGTGGAGGCGATGGACCGCCTGCGCGAGGGCGCCCGCCAGCTGAACGAGGACATGCGCCGCCAGGCCCAGCCCGGGCAGGGCGAGGGCCGCGGCCAGGGCGACCCGCGCGCGGGCCGTGAGGGCCGCGACCCGCTGGGCCGCCCCACGGGCGATCGCGGTTCGCTGGAAGGCTCCGACACGCAGGTGCCGGGGGAGGAGGCGCTCAAGCGCGCCCGCGAGATCCTCGACGAGATCCGCCGCCGCTCCGGCGACCGCACGCGGCCCGAGGTGGAGCTGGACTACCTGCGCCGGCTGCTGGAGCGCTTCTGAGGGGCGCGCGCCCCCGGCCTCAGCCCTCGCCGCCGCGCAGGGTCTGGCGCAGCTGCCGCACCAGCGGATCCAGCCGTTCGGCCACGCTGTCCGCCGCCCCCTCCACGGCGCGGCGGGCGTCGTCCACCGTCTCGGCGTAGCGCTCCAGCGCGGGCGCGGCCTGGGGCGCCATGGCGGCCAGCCGGTCGCGCTCCAGATAGGCGCCGGCCGCGGCCGCCCCGATCAGCAGGGCGAGCACGAGGCCCACGGCGAAGCCCGCGCCGCCCCCGCGCTCCGGCTCGTCGTCGGCGGCGCGCAGCTCGGCGGTCAGCCGGCGGGCGTCCACGTTCGCCGGGCGACGCGCCGCGGCGGCCTGCGCCGCGGGCGGGATCGCCGGCGTCTCGTCGCCGGACATCGTCTGCGTCCGCGCGCTTGCGGCGCCCGGCGTCTGCGCCTCCTCCGGCCGCGCCGGGCCGGGGGCCGCCGCCCCGGCCGCCGCGCCCGCCGCGACGGGGGCGGCGGCCGTGATCTGCGGCTCGGGCGTTTCGCCCGCCGGCTCCTCCTCGCGCAGAGCGCGAATCTCGGCGGCCGCCTCGGCCATTCCGGGCATCCGGCTCCCGCCGCCCCCGGCGGTCTCGCCGGTCTCCCCCGGCTGGTACCACTGCGCCCCGCAGGCGCTGCACTCCACTCGGCGACCCACGCCGATGTCTTCGTCGGGGGCCTCGTAGACGGCCTTGCAGGAGGGGCAGGTCAAACGCATGGGGCAGGTCCTGTGGCTGGCGGGGCCGGAGGGTTTCCGCCGCAAGTCTTAACGCGCCCGGCCCGCGCGGCCAAGCAACGCGTCGCCTTCGCCTCAGCGCAGATTCACCCGCAGCGCCGCGGCGGCTGCGAAGGGCGCGATTCCCAGCGCCAGCAGCGTCACCGCGCCCAGGAACAGCAGCGCCGTCCCCGGATCGAGCCCCAACGCCGCCCGGTCCGCCGCCTGCGCCCCGAAGATCAGCGTCGGCACGTAGAGCGGCAGCACCAGCACCGACAGCAGCAGCCCCCCGCGCCGCACCCCCGCCGTCAGCGCCGCGCCCACGGCGCCGATCAGGCTCAACGCAGGCGTGCCGAGCAGCAGCGAGAGCAGCATCGCCCCCTGCGCCCGCTCCGGCAGGCTGAGCATGACGCCCAGCAGCGGCGCCGCGGCCATCAGGGGCAGGGCGGTCGAAATCCAGTGCGCCGCCGCCTTGGCCAGCGCCACCGCCTCCAGCGGCAGCGGCCCCAGCGCGATCTGGTCCAGCGAGCCGTCCTCCAGATCCGCCTGGAACAGCCGGTCGAGCGACAGAAGGCAGGCCAGCAGCGCGGAGACCCAGAGAACCCCCGCCGCCACCCGCGAGAGCGCGCCCCCCTCGGGCCCCACGCCCAGCGGGATCAGCAGCGTGGCCAGCAGGAAGAAGGTCACCCCCAGCAGCCCGCCCCCTCCGATGCGGAAGGCGAGCGCCAGGTCCCGGCGCAGGAGCGCGAGCGCGGCCCTCATCCCCAGTCCCCGGTCAGGAAGGGGTCGGCGCCGCCTTGCGCCGCCGGGGTCGCAGGCGCGGCGGCCCGCTCCGGCATCCGGATCTCGCGCATGTCGAAGCCCAGCGCGACATGCGTGGCCGCCAGCGCCAGCCCGCCGGCCTCGCAATGCTCCCGCACCACCTCCGCGAACACCTCCGTCGAGCGGGCGTCGAGCGACACGGTCGGCTCGTCCAGCAGCCAGACGGGCCTCTGCATGACCAGCAGCCGCGCCAGCCCCAGCCGCCGCTTCTGCCCGGCGGAGCACCAGTGCGCCGGGTCCTGCGCCAGCCCCTCCAGCCCGAAGCGCGCCAGGGCCGCCTCCACGCGCCCCGCCGGCGCCCCGTGGAAGGCCGCCCAGGCCGCCAGGTTCTCGCGCACCGTGAAAGCCGGCTTGACCGCGTCCAGATGCCCGGCGAGCGCCACGCGCTCCCGCCACGCCTCCCCGTCGCGGGTCAGCTCCAGCCCGTCCAGCGTTGCGGTTCCGGCGGCCGGCGGCGCCAGCCCCGCCAGCACCCGCAGGAGCGAGGACTTGCCCGACCCGTTCGGCCCGCGCAGCGCCGCCGCCTCGCCCGCGCGCACGGACAGGCTCAGCCCCTCGAAGACGAGGCGCCCGGCCCGGCGGCAGGCGAGGGTTTCGACGCGCAATTCCATCGCCGCCAGCCATAAAGCCCCGCGCGGCGGCTGGAAAGCGCGGCCCGCGCGCGCGCCCGCATACAGCTGTATGCATCCATTGCGTCACCTGCGCGTTGCGCGTATCTAGACGCCATCCAAGCCAGCCGCCAGGAGCGGCGGCGCCGCGCCCGCGCGCGCCGCCCCGACGCAAGGGAGATCACCGTGCCGATCAACGTCGGACAGGACACCGCCCGCACCCGCCGAGAGCTCTCGGTCGACGGCAAGACCTTCGCCTACTACTCGATCCCCGCCGCCGAAAAGGCCGGCCTGGGCGACTTCTCCAAACTCCCCGCCGCCCTGCGCGTGGTGCTGGAGAACATGCTGCGCTTCGAGGACGGCAAGACCGTCGACACCGACGACATCAAGGCCTTCTCGGAGTGGGCCGCCCAGGGCGGCAAGAACCCGCGCGAGATCGCCTACCGCCCGGCGCGCGTGCTGATGCAGGACTTCACCGGCGTGCCGGCGGTGGTGGACCTCGCGGCCATGCGCGACGCGATGGTCGATCTCGGCGGCGACCCGCAGAAGATCAACCCGCTCAACCCGGTGGACCTCGTCATCGACCACTCCGTCATGGTGGACGAGTTCGGCAACCCGCGCGCCTTCCAGATGAACGTGGACCGCGAATACGAGCGCAACGGGGAGCGCTACGAGTTCCTGAAATGGGGGCAGAGCGCCTTCCGCAACTTCCGCGTCGTCCCGCCCGGCACCGGCATCTGCCACCAGGTGAACCTCGAATATCTCGGCCAGACGGTCTGGTCCGACAGCGACCAGAACGGCCAGGAGGTCGCCTACCCCGACACGCTGGTGGGCACTGACTCCCACACCACCATGATCAACGGGCTGGGCGTGCTCGGCTGGGGCGTGGGCGGCATCGAGGCCGAGGCGGCCATGCTCGGCCAGCCGATCTCCATGCTGATCCCCGAGGTCGTCGGCTTCCGCCTCGACGGCCATCTGAGGGAGGGCGTGACGGCCACCGACCTGGTGCTCACCGTCACCCAGATGCTGCGCAAGCACGGCGTGGTCGGCAAGTTCGTGGAGTTCTACGGCAACGGCCTCGCCCAGCTGCCGCTGGCCGACCGGGCCACCATCGCCAACATGGCCCCCGAATACGGCGCCACCTGCGGCTTCTTCCCCATCGACGAGGAGACGCTGCGCTACCTCCACACCTCCGGCCGCGAC
>JBNJGE010000220.1:0-6030 GCA_051747505.1 Pseudomonadota bacterium
GAGGCGACGAAGCGCAGCTCGATCTCCGGATGCGCCTCGGCGAAGCGGAACAGCCGCGGCGCCAGCCACTTGGCGGTGAAGGCCGGCCCCGCCGTGACCACCAGCGGCCGCTCCCGCGTCGCGCGGCGCACCGCCGACTGCGCCCGGCGGAAGGCCGCGAACCCCTCCGCCGCGCCGGGCTGCAGCGCGCGGCCCGCCTCCGTCAGCTCCACCGCGCGGTTGAGCCTTCGGAACAGCGGCGTGCCGAAATGCGCCTCAAGCTGCTTGATCTGGTAGCTCAGCGCCGCGGGGGTGACATGCAGCTCCTCGGCGGCCTTCGCGAAGGACATGTGCCGCGCCGCGGCCTCGAAGGCGCGCAGGGCCGTCAGGGGCGGCAGGCGCTCGTGTTCGGTTAAGCTCATTTGAACCGAAGCTAGGCGAAGACTCGTTTGTCGTCCAGCCTCGCAAGGCGCATCTTCCCTGCCAGACGGGGGACACGTCCCCGCCCCGGACAAGAGGAGCTGATGCGATGCCGGAGATGGATTTCGCCCTGGGCGCGCCGTCGGCGCAGGTTCGGGCCATCGCCCGGGCGCGCCGGGCGCGCTCTCGGGCCTTCCGCGGGGCGCTGCCGGCGCTGTGGCGGCGCCTGACGGGGCGGCGGCCCGCGCCGGCCCCCGCCCCGGCCGCGTGCTGAGGCGCCGGGCGCCGCGGCGCCCGGCCCCCGCTCAGCTCACCTGCGGCGGGCGCATGACGGCGATCTCGCCGTCCTCGTGCAGGGCCGCGCCCGTGCGCGCCTGCACCTCCTCCTTGCTCACCCCGTCCGCGACGGCCTTGAGCACGAAGCGCCCCTCGCGCACATGCACCACCGCCAGGTTGGTGTAGATGCGCGTGACCACCCCGATGCCGGTCAGGGGATAGGTGCAGGCCTCCACCAGCTTGGGCTCGCCCTGGCGCGTGGTGTGGTCGGTCACGCACCACACCTCCCGCGCGCCGGAGACCAGGTCCATCGCCCCGCCAACGGCGGGAATGGCGTCGTTGCCCGCCTTCCAGTTGGCGAGGTCCCCGTTCGGCGCGATCTGGAAGGCCCCGAGGATCGCCACGTCGATATGCCCGCCCCGGATCATCGCGAAGCTGTCGGCGTGGTGGAAGATCGAGGCGCCGGGCAGCAGCGACACCGCCTTCTTGCCCGCGTTCACCAGGTCGTAGTCCGCCTCGCCCTCCAGCGGCCCGAAGCCCAGCATCCCGTTCTCGGAATGATAGGTCACGCGCAGCCCCTCGGGGACGAAGTCCGCCACCCGCTCCGGCATGCCGATGCCGAGATTGACATAGGACTGGTCGGGCACGTCCTGCGCCGCCTGCCAGGCCATCTGCGCCCGGCTGAGGCCGAGGCGCTCCTGCTGCTGGGTTCCGCTCATGGGTAGCGCGCTCCCTGCTCGAACAGCGTCTGCTCCTGCACCGGCTCGGCGATGTGGACGAGACGCTTGGTGAAGATGCCCGGCGTGACCACGTTCTCGGGGTCGATCGCGCCGGGCTCCAGGATCTCCTGCGCCTGCGCCACCGCGCAGCGCGCGGCCATGCACATCACCGGCCCGAAGTTCCGCGCGGTCAGATGATAGGTCAGGTTGCCCATCTGATCCGCCTTGTGCGCCTTGACCAGCGCGTAGTCGCCGATGATGGCGCGCTCCATCACGTAGTCGC
This sequence comes from Pseudomonadota bacterium, assembly GCA_051747505.1. Taxonomy (GTDB): domain Bacteria; phylum Pseudomonadota; class Alphaproteobacteria; order Rhodobacterales; family Rhodobacteraceae; genus Albimonas. The sequence goes on from JBNJGE010000220.1 coordinate 1,678, forward strand.
GCCCCTCGAAGCTCTCCACCCGCTTGCCCTCGGCCAGCTCCGTGCCCACCGAGGTGCGCGTGAAGAAGGCCGGCACGCCCGCGCCGCCGGCCCGTATCCGCTCGGCCAGCGTGCCCTGCGGCACGGTCTCGAGCTCGATCTTGCCCGCCCCGTAGGCCTCCGCGAAGGCCCGCGCGTCGGCGGCCCGGGGGAAGGAGCAGATCATCCTGCGCACCCGCCCCTGCCAGATCAGCGAGGCGAGCCCGATATCCCCGTTCCCCGCGTTGTTGTTGACCACGGTGAGCTCCTTGGCCCCCTGGTCGATCAGCGCATGGATCAGCTCGATGGGCGAGCCCGCGCCCCCGAACCCGCCGATCAGCACCGTCGCCCCGTCGGGCACGTCGGCGACCGCCTCGGCCGCCGAGAGCACCGGCCTGGTCACGCCGTAACTCGTCGTCAAAGCCTTGCCTCCTCCCGTCGCGCGCCCTGTCCGGGCGCATCGGGGCTCCTTTTCGCGCATTTCGCCCCGCGGCGCCAGCCGGGCGCCCTCAGCTGGCGGCGGAGACCCCCGCCCGCGCCAGCAGCAGCGCCTCCACCTGCTCGAAGAAGGCCGCCCGCCAGGGCGGGCGATAGCTGCGCACGGCGTCCAGTTTCGGGTTCATCAGGTTCATCGAGGCGTTGGCCTCGAACAGCACCGCGCGCCCCTCCCGGTCGATCCCGAAATCGATGCCGAACACGTCCAGTCCGACGGCCCGGCGCACCGGCTCGAACAGCTCCTCGGGCCTGAGGCCGATCACGCTCTCGGGCGCCTCGTGGTAGGCGCGCTCGATCCGGTCGAGCCCCTCGCCATACCAGGTCTCGGCATCCAGGATGCGCCCGATATGCGTCGTCCAGCTCCGCGTGAAATGAACGCGGTCGGCCACGAAGCGCTCGCCGATCACGGCCAATCGATACATGCGCGACAGGCCCGCCGCGTCCCGGCACTCGTGATAGGCGATGGCGTAGAGGTCCTGGCCGCCCATCCGGCCCAGCGCCGCCTCCGCCTCCCGCCGGTCATGGACCAGACCGCTGCCCCGGCCCATCTGGGTGCGCGCGGGGCGCAGGATGCAGGGCCAGCCGACCTCCGCCTCCAGCCTCCGCGCGCCCCGCGCCGCGTCGCCGTCGGCGCGGAAGGCCAGCAGCTTCGGGACCACCAGCCCCTCCGGCGCCTCCTCCAGCGCCGGGAACAGCCGCGCCCGCGCCGAGCGCGCCACGCCCTCCAGCCCGTTGACCACCGGCGCCCCGAGCCCCTCGAGCGCCGCGCGCGCCCGCGCCATCTCCGCCTCGCCCAGCGCCTCCCCGTTGACGATGTTGCTGAGCGTCACGTCCTCCGGCGTCTCCCCGACCCGAAGGCCCGCCTCCCCGTCGAGCGGGGCGAAGACGTGCCGGAGTCGCAGGCGCCCGCTCTCCATGTAGCTGGGGTAGTTCATCGCGACCGGCAGCGCCTCGCCGTATTTCGGCTCGACGAAATGCCCGCGATAGAGGGGATGAACGACCGTCACCCGCGCCTCCGGCTCGTTCGCCGCGCCGGCGAAGACCGCCGGTCGAAGCTCCAGATAGCGCCGCGTCGCCTCCCGCGCGGCGGCGGCCTCGTGCAGCCGGGCATGGGCGACGGCCAGCCCCATCAGCGCGTCGCGCAGCTGCGGCTGGCGCTCCAGCGCCGCGCGGAACTCGGCCGCCGCGCGGGCCGGCTCGCCCGTCTCCAGCCGGATCTGGCCCAGCAGGCAGCGCAGCTCGGCGCTGTCGAGGCCCTGCGCCAGCGCCTCGTGCGCCAGCGCCAGCGCCTCCTGCGTCCGGTCCAGCCGGAACAGCGCGGCCGCCATGGGCCCCTTCACCCGCGCCTCCGGCCAGCGGGCATGGGCCTGCTCGAACCGCGCCAGCGCCTCCTCGGTCAGGTCGCACAGCGCCAGCGCCCGGGCGAGGTCCAGCTGCGCGTCGAAATTCTCCGGCCCCGCCTCCGCCGCCCGTCGGTAGAGCTCCAGCGCCGCATCGCGCCGCCCGGCGGAGAACTCGACGAAGGCCAGCGCGCGCAGCGCATCGGCGTCCTGCGGGTCCGCGGCCACCGCCGCCTCCGCGTGGCCTCGCGCGCCCGCCAGGTCCCCGCGCTTGAGCGCGACGCCGGCCAGCAGCCGCAGCCCCGCGGCCGGCCGCTCGGCCCGGATTTCCCCGGCCATGCGCGCCGCGCCCGCCAGGTCGCCCCCGTCCAGCAGACGCCGCGCAGCCGCCACCCGGTCCTCGATCGCCCCGCCGGTCTCCATTTCCGCTCCCGTCCGCTTCGGCCCCGCCGCGTCGCCCTGCCTCCTGCCTAGGCCAGTCGCGCGCGCCGGTCCATGCCCGGTCCGCGTCAGGGGGCCGCCTCCCGCGCGCGGGCGATCAGGTAGTCCTCCAGCGCCCGGCGGAAGGCCGCGCGATACGCCGGGCGGTAGGGGCGCGCCGTGTCGTGCGCCGTGCTCATCAGGTTCATCGCCGCGTTCGCCTCGAACAGCACCGGCCGCCCCTCGCGGTCGATCCCGAAATCGATCCCGAAGACGTCCAGCCCCAGCGCCGCCCGCACCGGCCCCAGCAGGTCCGCCAGCGGCCGGCCCAGCACGCTTTCCGGCGCGTCGAGGAAGGCCAGCTCTTTGCGGTCCAGGCCCAGCGCGCGCCAGGCCTCCGGGTCCGCCACCCGGTTCTCGTGCGTGGTCCAGCTGTCGGCGAAATGCATCCAGTTGGGCAGGAACCGGTCCCCGATCACGCCCACGCGGCAGACGCGCGAAAGGCCGTTCTCGTCCCGGCAGTCGTGATAGGCGATGGCGGAGACCGTCTGTCCGGCCAGCCGGCGCAGCGCCGCCTCCGCCTCCTGCCGGGTCGAGACCAGCGCGGCGCCGACGCCGTGCTGGGTGGTGGCGGGGCGCAGGATGTAGGGATAGGCGAACTCCGCCTCCAGCGCCCGCGCCCGCCGGCCCGCGCCGCCGCCCGCGCGGAACTCGATCAGCTTCGGCGCGATCAGCCCCTCCTGCAAGGCCAGCGCTTCGAACAGGCGCGCGCGACTTGACCGCGCCACGCCGTCCAGGCCGTTGATCACCGGCCCCCCGAACGCCGCCAGCGCCGCCTTCGCGCGGGCCATGCCCGCCTCCCCCAGCGCCACCGGGTTGACCATGTTGTTGATCACGAGCCCCGGCTCCCCCGCATCCGGGGGCGGGCGGAAATCCCGGTCAAGCTGGAGGAACAGGTGCCGGCAGCGCAGCCGCTCGCCCAGCAGGTAGGCGGGATAATTCTCCGCCAGCGGGATCGCCTCGCCATAGCGCGCCGCCGGGAAATGCCCGCGATAGAGCGCGTTGAGGACCGTCGCCTGCGCCTCCGCCCCCCGCGCGGGCCCGGCATAGGCCGCGGGGCGCAGCTCCAGGTAGCGCCGCGTCATCTCGCCCGCCGGCCCCGCGTCGCCGAGCCGGGCATGGGCGACCGCGGCGCCCATCAGCGCGTCGCGATTGTCGGGCGCCTGCGCGAGAACCGCCCGGAACGCGGCCAGCGCCCCGGCCGGATCCTTCGCCTCCAGCCGCGCCTGGCCCAGCAGAAGGCTCAGCTCTGGGCTGTCGAGCCCCAGCGCCCGCGCCTCTTCGGCCCGCGCCGCCGCCTCCTGCGCGCGGCCGGCCCCAAGCAGCCCGGCGGCCATCGCCGCATTGACCTCCGCGTCCGGCCGCAGGGCGTGGGCCCGCCCGAAGGCCTCCAGCGCCGCCTCGGTCCGCCCGGCCTGGGCCAGCGCCCGGCCGTGATCCAGATGCGCCCGCACGTCCTGCGGCGCCGCCTTCGCCGCCCGGCCATAGAGCTCCAGCGCCGCATCGCGCCGCCCGGCGGAGAACTCGACGAAGGCCAGCGCGCGCAGCGCGTCGGCGTCCTGCGGGTCCGCGGCCACCGCCGCCTCCGCCCGCCGCCGCGCCTGCGCGAGGTCCCCGCGCTTCAGCGCCACCCCGGCCAGCAGCCGCAGCCCCGCGGCCGGCCGCTCGGCCCGGATTTCCCCGGCCATGCGCGCCGCGCCCGACAGGTCGCCCTCGTCCAGCAGACGGCGCGCCGCCGCGATCCGGTCCTCCATCGTCTCGCTGCGCTCCATGCCCACGCCTGCGGCCTCCCTCGCCTCTTGTCGCCTCCGCACGCCATCCGACCGTCCTCGCCGGGCCCGTCGCCGTCGACCGGTCGATCCTCGCGCCTGCGCGCGCGATGGTTGGCGTGCCGCAGGGCGCGGCGCAAGATCGATGAATGAAGAATGAAGGAGATGGTACGCCCTACGGGACTCGAACCCGTGTTTCCGCCGTGAAAGGGCGGCGTCCTGGACCGCTAGACGAAGGGCGCGTCGAGGGC
>JBNJGE010000221.1:0-6029 GCA_051747505.1 Pseudomonadota bacterium
CCAGCCGCCCGGCGCGCGGGTCGAGCGTCAGCGCCCCGAAATCCCCCTCCACAGGCGCCGGCCCGACCGACAGCCGCCCAAACGCCCCCGCGGCCTCCGCCCGTCCGAGCCGCGCGAGATCGTCTCCCGCCTCCCCCCCGAACAGCCGCGCCCGCCCGGCGACCAGCCGCCCGCCCTTGCGCAGAATCCCCCCTGCCGGCTCGGTCCCCTCCGGCGTCAGCACAGACAGCCGCAGCATCCGCGCCGCCGGGTCCGTCGCCGCCTCCCGCCCGTCCAGCTCCACGGCGCGCCAGCCCGGCCCGAAGACCCGCCGCATGGCCGCGAAGCGCGCCTCCAGCGCCTCCGCCCGCCCCTTTGGGTCGAAGACGGCGACCAGCCGCGCGGGCGCGCTCAAGCCGCGCGCTCTCGCACCAGCAGGCCGGCCTCCAGCAGCGTGTCGATCATTGGCCGCAGATCCTGCGCGATGGTCTCGGGCTCGGCGTCGTAGTCGCGGGCGAGATCAGCCACCAGCGCCTCGAACTCCGCCGGCTCGGCCAGCCGGCCCCAGACATCGACCCCCACCGCGTCGAGGCCCACATAGTCCTCCGACTCGGGGCCCAGCAGCACCAGCTCCTCCTCGCTCACCCGCGCCTCCATCACGTCCGGCGCGCGGCTCAGAACCTGCCTCGTCATTCGTTCTCCCTCCGCGCGGCCGCCGCCTGCCGGGCCAGCGCCCCGTGCAGCAACCCCGCCGCCTCCTCGAAGGCTTCATAGCGGCGCGGCCGGCGCAGGGCAAAGACCGGAACGCCGCCCGCCAGCCGCGCCAGCAGCCCGAAATAGCGCCGCTCCAGCCCCATCGGTCCCACCAGTTCCGGCCGCCCGACCGCCGCGCGCAGCCGCGCGAGCGCCTCAGCGCCCCGCAGCCGCTCCAGCTCCGGCGCCGCCTCGGGCGGGTGCAGCCACTCCAGCGCGAAGACCGCGCGCAGGGGGGCGGGCCAGCTCACGCCCGCGCCCGCCTCCAGCGCGACCACCGCCTTGCCCAGCCCCGCCGCGCCGACCTCCCGCGCCCCGCCCAGCGCCGCCTGGGAATCCGCGAACAGCTTGGCGGTCCGCGGCCCCGCATGCACTGCCGGCGCGCCCTCCCCCGACCAGTCGAGCGCCGCCAGATCGTCCGCCCCCGGCGCCATCCCCCGCGCCGCCAGCATCGCCGCGAAGGTGGACTTGCCCGCCCCCGCGCCCCCGATCAGCAGCGCCGCCCCCTCCGGCCCCGCCGCGGCGGCGGCGTGCAGCGGTGGGCTCCCCCGCTGGTGCAGGATCATCAGCGCCCCGGCATAGACCAGCGCCAGCCCCGCCTGCGCCTCCCCGACGCCGGGCGCGAGCTCCATCGTCACCCGCGCGCCCCCCTCGACGCGCAGCCGCACCCCTTCCCATTCCCCGAAGGCCAGCGAGGGCGAGACGACCGCCCAGGCGCTCGGCGCCGGCGCCGCAGCCCCCCCCGGCCGCGCCCGTCCCAGCCGAACCAGGACGTCGGCCGGGCGGTCCGGCGGCGCGGGATGCGCCCAGGGCGCGGGAACCTCGCTGTCGAAGACCAGCCCGTGGGCCAGAAAGCGCCTCGCCTCCCGCCCGGTCCTGCCCGCCATCCGCGTCCCTTCCGCTTGTTCCGCCCGCGACCGGTGGCATAGAAGGCCGCAAGCCGCAACGCGAAGGAGGCAGGCCATGCGCCCCCGGCCCGTCATCGACGACCTGCCCCCCTGCCACGGCGCCCATCCCCTGACGGCGCCCGCCCGGCTTTCCGCCGCCGCCGCGCTCGCCGGCCTGCCCGCGCGCCCCTTCCGCCGCATCCTGCTGGCAGAGTGCGGCGCCGGCGCCGGCCTCGCCATGATCGCGGCGGCGCTGGAGGGAACCGGCGCGCAGGTCATCGGCGCGACCTCCGATCCCGGCGACGCCGCCCTCGCCCGCGCCCTCCTTTCCGAGGCCGCCCTCTCCGCCGAAGTCCTCGACTCCGCGCCCGGCGCCCTCGCCCCCGAGGCCCTGCCCGAGCTCGACCTCGTCCTCCTCCCCTTCGGCTGGGACCGGATGGACGGGCCCGCCCGCGCGGCCCTCGCCCGCCTGCTCTCCGCCCGCCTCGCCCCCGGCGGCGGCCTGCTCCTGATCCGCGACACGCCGCCGGGCGACTGGGCCGAGACGACCCTGCGCCGCCTCCTCGCCAACCGCTTCGCCGCCCTCGGCGGCCCGCAGGCCGAAGGCGCCCGCCGCGCCGAGCTCGCCGAGCAGGCCCTCGGGGCCCTGCGTGAGATGATGCCCGCCAGCCACGCCCTGATCCGCGGCCTTCCCGGCTGGGACGCGCAGCTCGCCGAACTCGCGCGCCTGCCCGGCGACCTCCTCCACCGCCTCTGGATCGCCCCCCGCGGCCCCGTCTGGTCCATGCGCGAGACCGCGCCCTGGCTCGCCGAGGCCGGCCTGACCCTGCGCGCCCCGGCCGAGCCCGCCCGCCTGCTCCCCGAGCTCGACCACACGCCCGAGCAGCGCGCCCTGATCGAGGCCGCCCCCGACCCCTGGACCACCGAGGAGACCGCCGAGCTGCTGGCCAACCGCAGCCGCCGCGCCGACCTCTTCCTGCGCCCCGGCGGCCCGCCCGCCGATCCCGGCGGCCTGCGCCTGCGCCCCCGCCCCGGCGCGGACCCCGCGCGGCTGGTGGTCCAGGGCCTGCTCGGCCCCGCCACCCTCTCCCGCGCCCACCACGCCCCGGTCCTGGAGGCCGCCGCCCTCGCCGCCGACGACCCGGCCGGGTCCGCCCCTCTCGCCGCTCTCGCGGCCCGGCTGGGCGAGGCCCCCGCCGCCCTCGTCCCCCGCATCGCCGCCCTGATCGCCGCCGGCGCCCTCGACCCCGCCGCCGATCCGCCCCCGGGCGAGGCCGCCCTCGCCGCCTGCGCCCGCCTCAACGCCCGCCTGCTGGCGCTGGGCGCCGGCCGGCTCGCCTCCCCCGCCCTCGGCGGCCCCTGCGCGCCGGGCCCCGAGCGCCTGCGCGCCCTGCGCGCCGCTCCCCCCGACGCCCTCGCCGAACCCCTGCCCCCCGCGCCGCATTAGCCGTTTTTCGGCCCGGCAGAGCGGAATACGGGTTGCACGACGCGTTCACATGCCTACACTGCTGACCAAATCGAGTGCGTTGCACGAGGGGGACAGGCATGACCAAGCAGGTCTGGAAAGCGCCGCAGACGGTGCGGTATTCCGTGAAGGACGCGACCAAGGGCATCGGCGGCTCCGGCGTCGACAGCTGCGGCGAGGGCGGCTTCGTCAACTGCTCCTGAACGGCGCCGCGCGCGCCCCGGCCGGACCGGTTCGCAGACCGGAGCCGGCCCGCCGGGCGCCGGGAGCATGAATTCCGCCGGAAGGCGAATCGCGATCGCGTCGCTCAAGCGGCGCGATTTCGCTTATCTGGGCGCCGCCCTGCCTTGGCTGTTGCGCGCGAAGGCGCTCCATCTGGGCCGCCCGGCCCCCGCCCTTCTGCGTCGCCTGCGCGCCCCGGCGCCCCCCGGCCCGCCCCGTCGCACGCTCGACCCCGCCCTGATGCGCTGGGCCCTCGCCGCTTGGTCGCGCCGCCTCCCCTGGCGGTCGGACTGCCTCGTGCAGTCGCTGGCCGCCCGCCTCTGGGCCGACCGCGCCCGCGTCCCCGCCGCCTTCCGCCTCGGCGCCCGGCGCACGCCGCAGGGCCTGCTCGCACACGCCTGGATCGAGATCGACGGCGTCGTGGCCAGCGGCGGGCAGGCCGTCTCCGCTCTCGTCCCCTTCGCGGACCCCGAAAGCGAAGGGACCCGGCCCTGACCGGACCGGATCCCCGCATGCGCGCCGCGACAGGCCGTCAGGCCTTGTTGCGGTAGATGTCCACCAGCGTCTGCAGCATCTCCAGCGCCTCCTCGCGGGGCCGCTGGAAGGTGTTGCGCCCGATGATGGAGCCGTTGCCGCCCCCGTCCCGGATCGCCCGCGCGTCGTCATAGACCGAGCTCTCGCCCTTCTTGGCGCCGCCCGAGAACACCACGATCCGCCGCCCGTCGAAAGCCGCCTTCATGCAGTGCGCCACCCGCTCCGCCGGGCTGGCCACCGGGATCTTCTGCTCCTCGTAGACCTTCTTCGCCTCCGGCAGCTCCAGATGGTCAGTGGACAGCTTGATCTTGATGACATGCGCCCCCAGCAGCGCCGCGATCTGCGCCGCATAGGCCCCGATGTCGATGGCGGTCTCCCCCTCCTTCGACAGCGCCTCGCCCCGCGGATAGGACCAGATCACGGTGGCGATCCCCTTCGCCGCCGCCTCCTGGCGCATCTCGGAGATCTCCTCGAACATCTCCAGCGCGCAGTCCGAGCCCGGATAGATCGTGAACCCGATCGCCGCGCAGCCCAGCCGCAGCGCGTCGTCGACCGAGGCCGTGATCGCCTGGTCCTTGCCCGCCGTGCCGGACATCAGCGAGTTGGCGGAGTTCGCCTTCAGGATCGTCGGAACCTGCCCCGCGAAGCTGTCCGCCCCCGCCTCCAGCATCCCCAGCGGCGCCGCGAACGCGTTCAGCCCCGCATCGATCGCCAGCTGCCAGTGATACTGCGGGTCGTAGGCGGCGGGGTTCGGCGCGAAGGACCGCGCCGGCCCGTGCTCGAAGCCCTGGTCCACCGGCAGGATGATCATCTTGCCGGTCCCGCCCAGCTTCCCGGTCATCAGCATCCGGTTGAGATTGCCCTTCACCCCGGGCGTCTCGCCCTCGTATTTCGAGAGGATCTGCTTGACGATGCGCGTGGATTTCATGGGACCTCCCCCAACCGTTTGATGGCCGTGTCGAAACTGCGGCTCCGGGTAGCCCGACGCCCCCCCAGCGTCAAGAAAGAGCAACGCGCCCGCCCCCGCTCGGTTCCGGCCCTCAGCTCTCCAGCGCCGCGACCCCGGGCAGCGTCTTGCCCTCCAGCCACTCCAGAAACGCCCCGCCGGCGGTCGAGACATAGGAGAACCGCTCGGCCACCCCCGCATGGTTGAGCGCGGAGACCGTGTCCCCGCCCCCCGCGACCGAGAGCAGCCTCCCCGCCTCCGTCAGCTCCGCCGCCTTGCGCGCGGCCTCCACCGTGCCGCGATCGAAGGGCGCGATCTCGAAGGCCCCCAGCGGCCCGTTCCACACCAGCGTCTTCGACTCCTCGAAACGCCGGCCCACCGCCGCCACCGACTCCGGCCCCGCATCCAGGATCATCGCGTCCGCCGGGCAGGCGTCGGCGGCGACCACCTCCGACTCCGCGCCTTCCTCGAACTTCCGCGCCACGACGACATCGGTGGGCAGCATCAGCTCGCAGCCATTGGCCTCCGCCTTGCGCAGGATGTCTCGCGCCGCGTCCAGAAGGTCGTGCTCGCACAGCGACTTGCCGACATCCACGCCCTTCGCGGCCAGGAAGGTGTTGGCCATCCCGCCCCCGATGACGATCGTGTCCGCTTTCGCCATCAGGTTGGAGATCAGCTCCAGCTTGGTGGAGATCTTGGCGCCCCCGACGACCGCCGTCACCGGCCGCTCGGGATGGGCCAGCGCCTTTTCCAGCGCCCCCAGCTCCTTCTCCATCAGCCGCCCCGCCGCGCAGGGCAGCCGGTGCGCCAGCCCCTCGGTCGAGGCATGCGCCCGGTGCGCCGCCGAGAAGGCGTCGTTCACATACACGTCCCCCACCCGCGCCAGCGCGTCCGCGAAGGCCGGATCATTCGCCTCCTCCCCCGCATGGAACCGCGTGTTCTCCAGCAGCAGAACCTCGCCCCGCGGCAGCTCCGCGGCCGCTTGCTCCGCGACCTCCCCCACGCAGTCCTCGGCGAAGCGCACCGGCGCGCCCAACACGCGCTCGATCCCCTCGCGCACCTGCGACAGGCTCATCTCCGGGCGCCGCTCCCCCTTGGGCCGGTCGAAATGCGCCAGCAGGACCGGCCGCCCGCCCTTGTCGAGGATGTCGCGGATCGTCGGCTTCACCGCCCGGATGCGCGTGTCATCCGTCACCTTCCCGTCCCGCACGGGCACGTTGACGTCCACCCGCACCAGCACCCG
>JBNJGE010000222.1:0-6017 GCA_051747505.1 Pseudomonadota bacterium
CGTCTCCACCCGCCAGCGCCGCGCGCCCGCATCCCACTCCGCGCGCCTGAGCGTGCGCCCGAAGCGGATCAGCTCCCCCAGCCCCTCCGCCTCGCAGACGCCCTTCAGATAGGCCTGTATCTCCGCCCCCGGCGAATAGACCCGCGTCCAGTCCGCCTTCGGCCTGTCCGCGATCGAGTAGAGGTGGGAGGGGATGTCGCAGGCCACGCCCGGATAGGTGTTCTCCCGCCAGGTCCCCCCGATCTCGTCGGCCTTCTCCAGCACCGCGATGTCGCGCACGCCGCGCCGGCGCGCCTCCATCGCCATGATCAGGCCCGAGACGCCCGCGCCGACGATCAGCATGTCCGTCCTGTTGACGGCCTGCGCCCGCGCCGCCGCGCCCGCGTCCGGCCTCGCGCCGCCTTCCGGCGCCACCTCTCCCGCCATGGCCATCCTCCCGTCCCTCAAGGAAGGGGGCGCCTTCCGTCCCCGTCAACCCCGTTCGCGCGACACGCCCGGCCCACGCGGCGCTTGATCTTCCCGCGGCCGCGCGCCACGGTCCCGATCGAACCAGAAAAGAGACAAGCGGGAGGAGACCCATGCGCCTTTCCGGCAAGCGTTGCCTCGTCACCGGCGCCGCCCAGGGCTTCGGCCAGGGCATCGCCGAGACCTTCGCACGGGAGGGCGCGCAGGTCGCTCTCCTCGACATTCAGGAGGACAAGGCGAAGGCCGCGGCCGACGCCATCGGCGCCTCCGCCTTCGCCCTTGGCTGCGACGTCTCCGACGCCGCCTCCGTCGCCCGGGCCGTGGATCAGGCGGCGGAGCGCATGGGCGGGCTCGACATCGTCGTCAACAACGCCGGCTGGTCCCACCGCAACCAGCCCGCCCTGGAGGTGAGCGAGGACGAGTTCGACCGCGTCTTCGACGTCAACGTGAAGTCGATCTACCATTTCACGCAGGCCGCCATGCCCCGCTGGCGCGCGCAGGGCGGGGGCGTGATGCTCAACATCGGCTCCACCGCCGGCATCCGCCCGCGCCCGGGGCTGACCTGGTACAACGCCTCCAAGGGCGCGGTGAATCTGCTCTCCCGCTCGCTGGCCGTCGAGTTCGCCCCCGATAAGATCCGGGTGAACTGCATCGCCCCCGTGGCGGGCGACACGCCGCTCCTGCCCACCTTCATGGGCGAGGACACGCCGGAGAAGCGCGCCGCCTTCACCGCCTCGGTGCCGCTGGGCCGCCTCTCCACCGCCCGCGACGTGGCCAACGCGGCCCTCTATCTGTGCTCCGACGAGGCCGACTTCATCACCGGCGTGGTGCTCGAAGTCGACGGCGGACGCACCATCTGACCCAGCAGGGAGGAGACGAAGAATGAAAAGCTACGCCCTCGTCGAATACGGCAAGCCGCTCGAGGTCATCGAGCGCGAGGACCCCACCCCCGAGGGCAAGGAGGTCGTCGTGCGCGTGCGCCGCTGCGGCGTCTGCCATTCGGACGTCCATATCTGGGAAGGCTACTTCGACATGGGCGAGGGGCAGAAGTTCCGCATGTCCGACCGAGGCATGAAGCTGCCCCACACGCTGGGCCACGAGATCCTCGGCGAGGTCGTCGCCGCCGGCCCCGACGCCAAGGACGCCCCCATCGGCAAGACCATGCTGGTCCATCCCTGGATCGGCTGCGGTCACTGCGAGGCCTGCGCCGAGGAGCGGGAGAACGACTGCACCGCCATGCGCGCGCTCGGCGTCGTCCAGCCCGGCGGCTTCGCCACTCATGTCGTCGTGCCCGACCCGAAGTTCCTGGTGGACATCGGCGATCTCGACCCCTCCGTCGCCGCCCCCTACGCCTGCTCCGGCGTGACGGTCTACACCGCGCTCAAGAAGCTCCTGCCCATCCGCGACGACGAATGGCTCGCTGTCATCGGCGCCGGCGGGCTGGGGCTGGCCGCCGTCTCCATCGCCAAGGCCATGGGCTTTCCCAACGTCATCTCCGTGGACCTGGGGCAGGAGAAGCTGGCCGCGGCCATGGACATGGGCGCCGACGAGACCATCGACGTGCGCGAGGAGGAGAACGCGCTGGAGGCGCTGCGCGCCAAGTCCCACGGCAAGCTGATGTCGGTGCTCGACACGGTCGGCTCCGAGGACACCTCGCGGCTGGGCTTCGACGGGCTGACCAAGACCGGCCGCTACGTCATCGTCGGCCTGCACGGAGGCACCTTCAAGGCCCCGCTGCCCAAGCTGCCGCAGATGGCGCTGACGGTGCGCGGCTCCTATGTCGGCTCCTCGCGCGACCTCAAGGAGCTGATGGAGATGGTGCGCGCGGGCAAGGTCAAGTCCGTCCCCATCACCGAGCGCCCGATGGAGAAGGCCTACGACACCATCCTCGACCTGGCCGAGGGCAACGTCGTCGGCCGCGTGGTCCTGACCGCCGAGTGACCTCCGGGGCCGGGCGGGGCCGGGGCCCCGCCCGCGCCTTCACTCGGCGGCCGCCGCGCTCGAGGCGTCCCGGAGCGCCGCCCCCGCGTCCGCCAGGGCCACCCCCATCACGTAGCCCACGGTCTGCCCCGTGCGCGCCGCGCTGCCCGTCAGCCGCGCGCGCAGCGTGTAGTAGCCGTCCGCCGGCAGCGTCGCCTCGAAGCGGTCCGCCTTGCGGCGCCCCTCGAAGATCGACGGCCCCTCCGGCGGCAGCACCTCCAGCCGGAAGGCGGGGTGGACGACCTTCAGCCGCAGGCTCAGGCGCTGGCCCGCCCGGGCCTCCAGGATGCGGTCCTCGATCACCTTGCCCCGGACCTTGCCCGCCACCCGCAGGACGTTCCCGTCCGCGGGCAGCTCCAGGCGCTCGACCCGGACCTGCTGCGCCACGGCCGGCGGCGCGGCCAGCAGCGGCAGGGCGAACGCGGCGAGACAGGCGAGACGCGAAACGAAAGCGGAGGCCCCAAGGCGCATGACGGATCTCCCCGACCCAACGCCCCCCGGAAACATCCCACCATGACGACCCCGCGGCGCCAACCCTTTCCCGCGCCCTCCGCCGCCCTCACGCCTCCAGCCACCACAGATGGTGGTGATGCTCGAAGCTCTGATGCATCTCCACCCCGCGCACCCGCTCCCGGTGATGGCGGAAGATCGCGCGCCAGTAGGGCTGGATGATCACCCCTGCCTCCTGCAGCAGCCGCTCGACCCGCTCCATCCTCGCGCGCCGCGCCCCGGCGTCGGCGATCGCCATCGCCTCCTCCAGCGAGGCGTCGAACTCCGGGCTCGACCAGCCCGTCTCGTTCCAGGCCGCCCCGCTGCGATAGGCCAGCGCCAGGACCTGCACCCCCAGCGGCCGCATGTTCCAGTCGGTCACCGAGAAGGGATAGCTCTTCCACCCCGCCCAGAAGACCTCCCCCGGCAGGATGGTCCGCTTCACCGCGATCCCCGCGTCGCGCAGCTGCGCGGCGATGGCGTCGGCGGTGTTTCGCCGCCAGTCGTCGTCGATGGAGATCAGCTCGTGCTCGAAATCCGCCATCCCGGCCTCTTCCAGCAGCGCCCGCGCGCGCGCCGGGTCGTAGGGCGCCTCCGGCAGCGGGAAGTGCTCGGGATGCATGGGCCCGACATGGTGGTCGTCCGCCTTGCGCCCCCGCCCGCCATAGCCGATCAGCAGCACCAGCGCGTTGTCCACGGCCAGCTGCAGCGCCCGGCGCGCGCGCGCCTCGGCGTAGGGCCTCCGCCCGTCGATCTCCGCTCCGACATTGGTGCGCGCCACCACCGTGTTGGCCGTCACCGTCTCCTCCCGCGCCAGCCCCAGCCCGTCGAAGATCTCGACGAAGTCGGCGGTGGTCTGGTGAACCATGTCGATCGCGTCGGCCTCGAAGGCGGCGACGAAGTCGGCGGGGTCGGTCCCGTAGTCGAGGTACTCGATGCGATCCGGCCCGACCTCGCCCCCCCACCATTCCCCGCGCCGGACCAGCGAGGCCCGCGCTCCGACCTCCACCTCCTCGATCATGTAGGGCCCCGTGCCCACCGGGTTCGCCGTCAGGTCCGCCCCCGTCGCCTCGAAGTCCCGATGCACGATCAGCGCCGGATAGTCCGTCATGCTCGGGATCAGCGTGATGTCCGAGCGCTTCAGGTTCAGCCGCACCGTGTGGTCGTCCAGCCGCTCGATCGCCCCCTCGGCGGCCCGCCCCGTGTTTTCGTCGATCAGCGCCGTCATCCGCGCGGCCATGGAGTTGCCCTCCGCCGCCCGGTCGCACCACCGCTCCAGGTTGAAGACCACGTCCTCGGCCGTGAAGGCGTCCCCGTTCGACCAGCTCACCCCGCGCCGCAGCCGCAGCGTGTAGACCTGCGCGTCGGCGGAGACCTCCCACCCCTCCAGCAGCCAGGGCTCGAAGCCGAAATCGAGGGTGTAGAGGGCCAGCGGCTCCACCAGCCCCCGCGCGACGTTGCCCATCTCCGACCAGTCGAAGGCCCGCGGGTCGCGCACCCGCTTGACCTCCATCTGGCAGCGCAGCGTTCCGCCCATTCGCCCCGGACGCGCGCGCGCGCCGGGGGCGGGCAGCCCCAGCATGGCGAAGGCCGCGGCCGTGGAGGCCCCCATCGCCGTGGCCAGCGCAAGGAACTCCCGGCGTCCCAGCCGGCCCGCGCGCGCGGCGCGCGCATGGCTCTCCAGCGCGGGACCGGGCGGGCGCGGGGGCGGGGTCCGGCGCGGGCTCATCCGCAGGCTCCTCCTCGGGCGGGCGCGCGCGGGCGGGGTCAGTCGCAGGGCGGGATGCTGTTGCCCTGGGGCAGGCGCGTCTGGTCGTCTCCGCAGGCCAGCGACAGGTCCGCCTCGTCGAACCCGATCGCCGCGCTCAGATCGGCGCCCGACAGGTTCGTGCGGCGCAGCAGCGCCCCGCCGAGATCGGCGCCCGTCAGGTCCGCCCCGCGGAAATCCGCGCTGGTCAGGCGCACGCCACGCAGATTCGCGTTGCGGAACGAGGCGCTGACCGCGCTGACCCGGTCCATTCCCGCCCCCTCCAGATTGGCGCCGGCCAGGTCCGCGCGGTCGAGATCGGCCCGCTCCATGTCCACGTCCTGCATCCGCGCGTTGCGGAAATCCGCCCCCTCGGCCGAGACGCGGCGCAGGAACGCCTCGCGCAGATCGGCGCCCTCGAAGCGGGCGCCGTCCAGGAAGGTCTCGCCCAGGTCGATCTCGCGCAGATCGGCGTCCTTGAAGTCGCCCATCTCCAGGTCGCCCTTCTCCAGGTCCGCGCCCCGCAGCCGGGCCCCGCGGAAGTCCGACCGCGGCGCCAGGATGCGCTCGGCCTCGGCGCGGCGCAGATCGGCCCAGCGGAAATTGGCGTCGGGCAGGCGCACGCCCTTGAGGTCCGCCTCCCGCAGATTGGCCTCGCTGAAATCGGCCTCGCTCATCTGCAGGCCCCGCAGGCTGGCCCGCCACAGGTCGCAGTCCGGGCACCCCCCCTGCTCGCGGATCGTCTCCAGGTCCTGCGCCGGGGCGGGCAGGGCGGCGAGCGCGAGGCCGAGGGCCAGCAGGGCGGAAATTGCGCGAGGCATCGGCGGTCCCCCGTCAGGCGAAGCCGTCAGTGGCCCGAGTATGCCGGCCGGCGGCCCCGCCGTCCACCGAAGACGCCCGCCGCCCACGCGCGCGTCATCCGCGTCCGGACGCTGGCCCCTGACAGGTGTTTTCCGCCGTCCGCCGCTGTGTCTCGCAAAAGTTGACGGCAATGCGGGCGCGCCAGAAATTGGCGCGCTGGCGCCGGGGGCTCTGCATTTCACCTTTGATTGCTGGTCTAGAGCCTTGGGGAAATACTTTGCGCGCGAGCCAGGTCGCCACTCGCCGTGAAGGCGACAGCATGCGTCTTGCGCCTTGTTCCGCGCCCGCCCGAACGCCGCCCCGCTGACGTGGCGGCGGGGACGGGCCCGCGCCGCGCCCCGACCTCCGCGAGATCGGGGCGCGGCGCGCGCGTCACCGGGCGAACTTCTTGTACTTGATCCGCTTGGGCTCCACCGCGTCCGGGCCCAGCCGCTTGATCTTGTCCTTCTCGTACTCCTCGAAGTTGCCCTCGAAC
>JBNJGE010000223.1:0-5924 GCA_051747505.1 Pseudomonadota bacterium
GCGTAGAGCGCGAAGTCGGAGCGCACGCGGGGCAGGACGGAGTCGGATTCGCGGGTGATGTCGTCGAGCTGGCCGATCAGGCGCTTGCGCACGGAGCCGGAGACGGAGAGGCCGCGGGCGAGCTCCAGGCTGGCGCCGGCGCGCAGGACGAGGTCGGCGCGCACGGGCTGGTCGGGGTCGAAGAGGCTGACGGGCATGCCGGGGACGAGGAACCAGGAGAATTTCGGGTGGTCCTCGTCCAGCCGGGGCAGGGGGCCGCTGGCGCCGGGGGCGGCGTCGCGCAGCTCGGCCCCCAGCCAGCTGCGCCGGGTGGCGTCGGGGCGGCTGACCTGCGCCTCCAGCCGGGCGCGGCGCAAAAGGATGGTCACCGTGGGCAGGCTGCGCTCGACCAGCGTGATCTCGAGGTCTTCGACCGAGGGGGGCAGGGCGTTGGCGAGCGTGATCGCGGCGCGCCCGACGGCCTGGGGCGCGGCGTTGTAGGTGGGATTCTCGAGCTCGAGATGGACGCGGCGTGGGGCGAGCTCGAAGCTGACCATGCGCAGGCGTTCGGCCTCGAGGTCCCGGCGCACCTGCGTCTCCAGCGCGGCGCGGCGGGCGGGGTCGGCGTGCCAGGAGGTGTCGTCCTCCTGCGTCTGCAGGCGGCGGGTGCTGACGTAGCGCCGGCCCTCGGGGCGCAGGACGACGGAGCAGACGGGCTCGCCTTCCCGCGTGCGGAAGGTGACGCCGTCGACGACGCCGAGACGGGCGTCGAGGTCCAGCGCGGCGTCGGCGGGGCAGGCGTCGCCGGGGGCGGCGTCGAGCCGGGCGATGGCCCAGCGCGCGCCCTCGGTGGCCGCGTCCAGGGCGACGTCCTGCAGGCGGGCGTCGGAGCCGGGGGCGGGCGCCTCGCCGATGCGCTCGATCACCGGGCCGAGGCCGGGGGGCGGGCCGGAGGCGGCGGGCGGGCGCGGGCGCAGGGGCGCGGGCGCAGGCCCGGTGTCCTGGGGCAGGGCGGCGCGGGAAGGGTCGAGCGAGAGGGAGCCGCGCAGGCCGAAGGTGGAGCCGTACATGGCGTACGCCCCGAGGGTGAAGTATTCGGAGACCCTGTACTCGGCGCCGAAGTTGAAGGGGATCTCCGGCTCGAATTCTCCGAAGCGGGAGTCGCCCGAATAGTCATCGGGGGAGTATTCGGCCTTGAAGACCAGCCCGTCGATGGCCTCGGGCCGCCATTCCACGCCCCCGAAGAAACCGATGTCCGGACCGGAGAGGAACTGGCCGAAGTTCACGTCGCCGGCCTCGCCCCTGTCGCGGCTGTCAAAGCCGGAGCTGATCCGGGCGAAGGGGTTCGCGACCCCGTTGAGGTCCGAGAAGCGGCCCCAGCCGACCCCGCCGGTGACGGTGAGGTTCGGGCGCAGGGCCTTGGAGGCGACGATGTATTCGCCCGAATAGATGCCGGTGCCCAGGAAGTCCTGAAGGCCGAGGGCGATGGCCGGCGACCAGCGGGTCTCGTCCGAGATCAGGACCTTGAGATCGAAGCTGCGGTCATAAAGATCGGCGCCGGGTCCGAAATAGTCGGCCAGGATGGAGTAGCGGAAGGTCCCTTCCACCCTCGGCAGGACCTGGAAGTTGATCGTGTTGCGCAGGTAGCCGCCGAAATAGCCGCTGGTGAAGGAGAGCTGGCCGTCGGGCTGCACGCGCGCCGAGGGCATGTCGATCAGGCCGGTGACGCCGAAGAGGTTGAGGCTTTCGGGCCGCGGCGCCGGCGGCTCCTGCGACAGGGCCGGGGCGCCCGCGAACGAAGCCGCGAGCGCGCAGGCGCCGGCTGCGAGATGCAGCCCGCCGCAGCTTTTCCTGTCCCTCATTCGGCCGCGCTTTCCAATGTGTTGCGCTTTGTTGTTGAAGCGGTTCTGCCATGAGGGCCGCGCGGCGTCCACGCTCAACCGGCGCCGCGCCGCGGGGCGGCGCGGGGCGTGCGGCTATCGCACAACATTGAGCGCGCGGGAGAGCAGGGCGCGCCAGGCGTTGCGGGTCCGGCCCGCGGGCGTGCGGGCGAAGGCGCGCTCGGCGTCGAGGCGGTCGAGGACGAGCTCGGGCGGGGCGGGCAGGCGGGTGATCGGGTCGATGTAGCGCGGGTAGAGGATGAGGGCGGCGGCGACCAGCTCGTCGAGGGCGAGGCGCCGGCCGCGGTCGAAGGGCTCCGGGCTCTCCGTCAGGCCCCAGCCGGCGTAGAAGGGGCGGCCGTGGGTGGCGACGGGCTTGCCGCGCAGCAGGGCCTCGAAGCCCATGAGGGAGGTCATGACCTCCAGCCGGTCGGCCCAGTCGAGGCAGGCCTCGGCCGAGGCGTCGGGGGCGACGGCGTCGGCGGTGCGCGCCAGGGTTCGGCCGTCCACCGCGCCGGGGCGCAGGCCGGTGAGCACGTCCGGATGGGGCTTGTAGAGGAGGAAGGCGTCCGGGTGGCGCGCGCGGGCGGCGCGCAGCAGGGCGGCGTTGGTCGCCACGCCGCGGGCGCCCAGGCGCAGGGAGGCGTCGCCCTCCACCTGCCCGGCCACCAGAACGCGCGTGCGGTCGGTGCGCGGCAGCGGGGCTGAGCGGGCGAGGTTGTACTTGGTGATGCCCAGGGCCACGAGGCGCCGGCGCAGGGCGGCGGCGCGGGCGAGGAGGTCCGGCGGGAACCCGGCCTCCCGCGCGAGACGCTCGAAATCCGTGGGGCGTGTGGCGTCGAAATGCAGGCCTTCGCGGTCGGCCACGAGGCTGGCCGGGGGCGCGTGGCGCAGCCCGAGGCCGACGGAGCGGATGAAGCCGTCCTCGAGGCGCAGGGTCTCGGGCGCGCCGGGCGGGGCCTCGCGCGTGCTCCAGAGCGCGAGGCGCCCATCCAGGGCGCGGGCGCGGGCGGCGGCGCGGCCGGGGCGGGCGCGGTGCTCGGGCGGGCCGGCGGGGCCGGCGAGGAAGGGGGCGGCGTTGCGGCGCTTCCAGCGGGAGAGGCCGGCGGTGACGACGGGGCGGTCGTTGCGCTGGGCCTCGGCGCGCAGCAGGGCGAGGGCGGTCAGGCCCTCGGCGGCGGGGACCGGGCGGCTGCGCCAGGGGCCGAGGAAGCGGGCGCGGGCGAGCCAGGGGGTCGGGTCGGCGGGCCCCTGCGGCGAGAGGGTCCGCACGCCGCCGAGCGCGGCGTGATGAAGGAGGGGCGAGAACGGGAGGCCGAGGGCGAGGGCGAGCGCCTCGGGGCGGACCTCCGACAGGCGCCGGGCGGTGGGCAGGCCGTGGGCGCAGGCGGCGGCGGCGCCGGGGCCGCCCTGCACGAGGGCGCGGGCGCGGGCCCCGGGGGCCTCCCGCGCGAGCAGATCGAGCAGGGCGTCGGCCTCGGCGCGTGCGGCGCCGCGGAGATCGACCAGAGCCTCGGGGGCGCGGGCGCCGGCGCGGACGGCGGGCCACCAGAGGCGGTCGCGGCGGATGGCGGCGAGGAGCGGCCCGGTGTCCTCCGGCGCGGCATCGCCGAGGCCGAAGGCGACCACCGGATGGCCGGGCAGGGCGCGGGGCAGCAGGGCGGGCAGGACGCGGCCGGGGGCGGGCGTGTCGCTCCAGCGCGCGGGGCGCGCGCCCCGCGCGCCGGCCAGCGCGCGCATGGCCTGCCTCGGGCGGCGCCCTTCGGCGCGCATGGGCGGGCTCAGGCCCCCGCGCCGAAGGGCAGGGGGCGGGCGCGGACCTCGGCCAGCGCAGTGGCGGCGATCTGGACGGCGCGGTGGATCTGGTCCTGCGTGTGCTCGCTGGACAGGAAGAAGCGCAGGCGGGCCTGCTTCTCCGGCACTGCGGGGAAGGTGATGGGCAGGGCGTTGAGGCCTGCGCGCAGGCAGGCGTCCGAGAGCATGGCCGCGCGTGCGCTGTCGCCCACGATCAGGGGCATGATGGCGGAGCCCCGGGCCGGGCCGGTCTCCAGCCCCGCGCCCCGGGCGGCCTCCAGCAGCGCGCGGCCGTTGCGGGCGAGACGGGCGATGCGGTCGGGCTCGGCCTGCAGGGTCTCCAGCGCCGCATGGGCGGCGGCGGCCAGCGGCGCGGCCAGGCCGACGGAGAAGACGAAGCCCGAGGCGTGGGCCTTGAGATACTCGACCAGGGCGGAGGAGCCGCAGATATAGCCCCCGCAGGCGGCCAGCGTCTTGGAGAGCGTGCCCATGCGGATCTCGATCGCGGCCGGGTCCACGCCCTGCATCTCCACCAGGCCGCGGCCGGTCTCGCCCAGCACGCCCAGCGAATGGGCCTCGTCCACCATCAGCCAGGCGTCGTGGCGGGCCTTGATCTCGACCAGCCGGGGCAGGTCGGGCCAGTCGCCGTCCATGGAATAGAGGCCCTCGACGGCGATCAGCACCCGCTCGTAGCGGTCGCGGTTTCTGGCGAGGAAGTCCTCCACCCAGTCGAGATCGTTGTGCGGGAAGGTGACGCGGGCGGCGCCGGAGAGGCGGGCGCCCTCGGTGATAGAGTTGTGGATCCAGGCGTCGGTCAGGATCGCGTCCTTGGGGCCCAGCAGGGCGCCCAGCGTGGTGACGTTGGTGGCGTGGCCCGAGACCATGGCGACGGCGGCCTCGGTCCCGTGGAAATCGGCCAGCGCGGCCTCCAGCCGGCGGTGCAGGTCCCGCTCCCCGGCCACGACGCGGGAGGCGGAGACGGAGACGCCGTAGCGGTCCACGGCGGATTTCGCGGCCTCGCGCACCGCGGGGCGCCCGTTCAGGCCGAGATAGTCGTAGGAGCTGAAATTGAGGGTCTCTCGCCCCTCGATGAGGCAGGTGGGACCGGCGCGGCCCTCCTGTTCGCGGAAATAGGGGACGCCGATCTCCATCATGTCCGCGGCCGAGCGCTGCAGGCGGAGCTGCTTGTGGCCGGGCAGGCGGGAGAAGTCGAAGGCGCGCGGGGCCGCGGCGGGGGGCGGCGCGGCCGGCCGGGGCGCGGGATGGGCGGGGGTCGCGCGGGCGGCGCGGCTCTGGCGCAGCTCCTCCAGCAGGGCGGAGCGGCGGCCGGCGGCGAAGCGGCCCTCGTCGAGGCTGTCCTTCATCGGGCGGGCTCCCTGCTCAGTCGAGGGCGAGGACCGCGCGGTCGGCGCGGCGGGCGATCTCGGCCATGGCCTCCTCGCCGGTCCCCTCGGCGCCGTGGCGCGAGAGCAGGTCGGCGAGGTCGGCGTCCTGCGGGGGCGCGTCGGGCTCGGGCGGCGCGCCGACGCGCTCGCGCACGCGCCGGGCGATGTCGGCGAGCGTGGCGCCGCCCGCGAGGCTCATCAGCGGGATGTCGACGCCCAGCGTCTCCTCCGCCGCCATGCGCAGATCGACGGCCATGAGACTGTCGAAGCCCATCTCGGTCAGGGGCTGGCGCGGGTCGATCTCCTCGGTCGGCAGGCGCAGGATGCGGGAGGTCTCGGCCGCGAGCAGGTCGCATATGCGGGCCTCGGCCTCGGCCGGCGGCAGACCGGCGACGAGGGCGGCGAGATCGGCCGCCGCCTCGCCCTCCGCCGGGCCGGGCTCGGGCATGGCGATGCGGGAGAACAGCGGCGTGCGGGTCAGCGCGAGTTCGCGCGCCGCGGCGGCCCAGTCGATGCGCGCCCAGCCCAGGGCGGAGGCGTCCGCAGGATCGGCCCCGGCCAGCGCTGTTTCCAGCCCCTCGAAGGCCTCGCGCGCGGTGATGGCGGAGGACCCGAGCCGGTCGGAGAGCAGCGCCTCCGCCCCGGCGTCACGGGTGAGGTAGCCGGCGTCGGAGACCGCGCCCCAGGCTACGGCGAGGCCCGGCAGACCGGCGCGGCGCCGCTCGGCCATCAGGGCCTCGAGCGCGGCGTTGGCGGCCACATAGGGGGCCTGGCCGGGATTGCCGATCAGGGTGGTGGCCGAGGAGTAGGCGATGAAGAAATCCAGATCGCGCCCGCGGGTGAGGCGGTCCAGCACCTCCGCCCCGGCGATCTTGGGGGCGAGGAC
>JBNJGE010000224.1:0-5901 GCA_051747505.1 Pseudomonadota bacterium
GTCTGAAGGCCCGCGGGCGTGAGCCCGTCGGAGAGCTCGGGCCCGGGGCCGCGGCGGCGGCTGATCTCGAGGGCGGCGTCGGTCATGATCTCCTTCCGGCATCGCTCGGACTTCGCGCGCGGCGCGCCCGGCGGCTGGACGCGCGCGCCGGGCGGTCTATCCTGCGCCGCCGACGCCGCGACCACCTAGGAGGATGCGCGTGAAAGTGAAGGGCGAGGCGCGCGCGCTGGTCTGCACGGCTCCGCGAGCGGCTGAGATCCGGCAGGTCGAGCCCGGCGAGGGCGATCTCCTCCTGCGCATGCGCGTCTCCGCGCTCAGCCGCGGAACCGAGCGGCTCGTCTACGAAGGCCGCGTGCCGGAAAGCGAATACGAGCGCATGCGCGCGCCCTTCCAGAAGGGTGCCTTCCCCTTTCCCGTCGCCCACGGCTACAGCGCCGTGGCGGAGGTGGCCGAGGGGCCGGAGAACCTCGTCGGCCGGCTCGTCTTCGCCCTGCACCCGCATCAGACCCTCTTCCGCCTGCCCGCCGCGGCCTGCCATCCCCTGCCCCCCGGCCTGCCGGCGGAGCGCGCCGCGCTCGCCGCCAACATGGAGACGGCGCTCAACGTCGTCTGGGACGCGGGGCTCGCGCCCGGGGACCGGGTGGCGGTGATCGGCGCGGGCCTCGTGGGCTGCCTCGTCGCGCGGCTGGCCGGCCGCCTGCCCGGCGCGGAGGTTGTCCTGACAGACAGGAACCCGTCCCGCGAGGGGATCGCCGCGCAACTCGGCGTGAGCTTCGCGGCGCCGGACGCCCTGCCGGGGGGCTGCGACGTCGCCGTGAACGCCTCCGCCTCCGCATCCGGGCTCGCCGCGGCGATGGATTGCCTGGGAACCGAGGGCCGGCTGGTGGAGGCGAGCTGGCACGGGGCGGGGGAGACGCCCGTCCCCCTCGGCGGCGCCTTCCACGCCCGCCGCCTGTCGCTGATCTCCAGCCAGGTCGGCCGCGTGCCCGCCGCCCGCGCCCCGCGCTGGACGCGCGCGCGCCGGCTCGCGACCGCGCTGCGGCTTCTGGCCGAGGATCCGGCGCTGGACGCCCTGCTCACCCACGAGGTCGCCTTCGAGGACCTGCCCACCCGCCTGCCGGCGCTGCTGGACCCGCAGGCCGACGTGCTCGGCGCGCTCGTGCGCTACGACTGAGGCGCGCTTGACGCGCGACGCCCGACGCCCACCCTTGCCGCGAGGAAGACGCCGGAGGAGGGAGCCCCCATGTACGCCGTCGAGGTCCGCGACCATGTCATGCTCGCCCATTCGCTGCCCGGCGAGATCTTCGGGCCCGCCCGGAACCTGCACGGCGCCACCTATGTCGTGGACGTGGCCTTCTTCCGCGCGGAGCTGGGCCCCGAGCGGATCGTCGTGGACATCGGCCGCGCCCATGCCGCGCTGAAGGCCGCGCTGGCGCCGCTGAACTACGCCAATCTCGACGAGGTCTTCCCGGGCGAGCTGACCACGACGGAATGGCTCTGCCGTCATGTCTTCGACCGGTTGGCCGCGGCCGCCCGCGCGGGCGAGCTCGGGCCGGGCTCCGAGGCCATCGAGCGCATCCGGGTCACGCTCAACGAAAGCCATGTGGCCCGGGCCTGGTTCGAAGGCGCGCCATGAGCCTGCGGCAGGCGACGCTCGCCTTTCCCGGGGAGCTCGCCACCCCCACCGGGGGCTACGGATACGCCCGCCGGCTGATCGAGGCGGCGCCCCGAGCCGGCTGGCGGATCGCGCCGCTCAGCCTGCCGGCGGGCTTTCCGGAGCCGACCGGCGCCGAGGTCGAACAGGCGCTGGCCGCCCTCGAGGCCACGCGCGGGCCGGTCCTGGCCGACGGCCTCGCCTTCGGCGCGCTGCCGGCCGAAAGGCTCTCGCCCGGCCTGCGCGCAAGGCTGGTCACGCTCTGCCATCATCCGCTGGGCCTCGAGACCGGGTTGCCGGCCGGCCGCGCGGCGCGCCTGCTCGCCTCGGAGGCCCGGGCCCTCGCCGCCGCCGCGCAGGTGGTGGCGACCTCGCATACGACCGCCCGGGCCCTGCGCGACCGCCTCGGCGTGCCGGCGGAGAAGATCACCGTCGCCCCGCCGGGCTTCGACCCGGCGCCGCCGGCCCCGCGCCGCGGCGATCCGCCCGTGATTCTCGGCGTCGGCGCGATCATTCCTCGCAAGGGCTGGGACGTGCTGGCCGACGCCCTGGCGGAGCTGACCAGCCGCCCTTGGCGCGCCACGATCGCCGGGGCCGCGGACCGGGCGCCGGAAACCGCCGCGCGGCTGCGCGCGCGCCTCGCCGGACACGGCCTGAAGGAGCGGGTGAGCCTCCCGGGCGGTGTCGAGGCCGGGGCGCTGGACGCGCTCTATGCGCAGGCCGACCTGTTCTGCCTGCCCTCCCTCCACGAGGGCTACGGCATGGTGATCGGGGAGGCGATGCGTCGGGGCCTGCCCGTGGTCTCCACCACCGCCGGCGCCATTCCCGAGGCCGCGGACGGCGCCGCGCGTCTGGTCCCGCCCGGCGACCCGAAGGCGCTCGCGGCGGCCCTCGCGGGGCTGCTCGACTCGCCGCTTGCGCGCGATGCGCTGGCCGCCGCCTCGCGCCGGCGCGCGGAGCGGCTGCCGGGGTGGGACGATGTCGCCCGCATCGTGGGCGGCGTGCTGGAGCGCGTCGCATGAGCTTCGCGTCGGACTGGCTGGACCTTCGCGAGCCCGCCGATCGCGCCGGGCGCGACCCCGGGCTGCTGGACGCGCTGACCGACTGGGTGGGCGGCCACACCCTGCGCGCCGCCGATCTGGGCTGCGGGACGGGAGCGAACTGGCGCGCGCTCTCCCCTCGCCTACCCGCGCTGCGCTGGTCGCTCATCGACAACGACCCCCGTCTGCTGGCGGAGGCCGCGCGGCGGACGGGCGCGCAGACCCGCCGGCTCGACCTCGCCGCCGCGCCCGGGGAGGCGGCCCGGGCGGGCGAGCTGGTCACGGCCTCCGCCCTGTTCGACCTCGTCTCCGCCGAGTGGCTCGCGCGGTTTCTGGACGCCCTGCCCCGGCACGCGGCGATCTACGCAGCGCTGAACTATGACGGTCACGAGACATGGACGCCGGAACCGCCGCACGAGGCCGAGGCGCTCGCCGCCTTTCACGGCCATCAGCGCGGCGACAAGGGCTTCGGCCCCGCGCTGGGGCCGCAGGCCGGCGCCGCCCTGGCCGCGGGGCTGGCCGCCCGCGGATGGCGCGTCTTCACCGCCCGCAGCCCCTGGCGGCTGGGCGCGGATCACGCCGCCCTGCGCGCCGCGCTCGCCGAGGGCGCGGCCGGGGCGGTCGCCGAGACGGGCGCCCTGCCCCGGGAGCCTCGGGCCGCCTGGGCCGCCGGCCGCCGCGCCGCGCGACGCGTCGAAATCGGCCACCTCGACGTGCTGGCGCTGCCCGCCTGAGCCCGTTCAGCCGGTCATCCGCCCCAGCACCCCGTCGCGCAGGACCAGCCGGTGATGCAGCGCGGCGAGGACATGCACGCTCACCAGAACCCCGATCAGCAGGCCGAGCGGCCCGTGCGCTCCGCCAAGCAGCGCGTCGGACCAAGCCCGATCCGCCGCCACGGGCAGCTTCGCGTCGAACAGGAAATAAACCGGGACGGGCGCGGGATAGGCGCTGACCCCCAGCCAGCCGATCACCGGCGTGACGATCAGCAGGACGTAGAGCGCCGCATGCACCGAGCCCGCTGCGACCCGCCGCAAGGGGGCGAGCGGCTCCGCATAGGGGGGCGCGCCGTGGCTCGCCCGGACGACGACACGCAGGATCATCAAGGCCAGGATTGTCAGCCCGACCGACTTGTGCAGATCGTAGATCCCGTTGAACGCGCCCTCGCCCAGCGCGGCGTCCACCGTCTTCACGGTGTCCTGCTCGTAGCCCGCGATCAGCAGCCCGGCCGGGATCTGGAGCAGCACCAGCGCCGCCACGCACCAGTGCAGCAGCCGCAAGCCCCAGTGATAGCGCGGCGTTTCGCTCATTCCCGCCTCCAGCTTCGCCGCAGATCGCAGGTGAAAAGAACGTCGCCGTCCTCGAAGCGGTGCACGCGGGTGACCGGGCGCAGGGCGTCGTCCAGGCTCTCGACCGGGGCCAGCCGGATGCCCTCCTTGCCCGAGCCCAGGATCATCGGCGCGACCAGCACATGCAGCACGTCCACGGCGTCCGCGTCGAGGAACCGGGCCAGCGTGTCCGCGCCCCCCTCCACCAGAAGCCGGCGCAGCCCCTGCGCCTGCAGGGCGCGCACCACCTCCCGGGGCGGGAAGCCCCGAGGCCCGGCCTCCAGCGGCACCGCGAGGGCCGGGGGCGGCGGGGTGACGCCGGGGCGGCATACGACATGCACCGGGCCGAGCCCGTCCGAGAGCCCCTGCCAGGAGGCCGGCAGCCGCCCGTCGGGGTCGATGACCACGCGCGCCGGCTGCGGACCCTCCACCCGGCGCACGGTCAGGCGCGGGTCGTCGGCCGCCACGGTGCCCACGCCGACCACCACCGCGTCCACGCAAGCGCGCAGACGGTGGAGGTGATCGAGCGCCGCCTCTCCGTTGATGTATTTCGAGGCTCCCGTGACGGTCGCGATCCGCCCGTCCAGGGTCTGGCCAAGCTGGGCCACGACCAGCGGGCCATCGCGGCCCTGTCCGGGCGCAAGGGGGAGCGGGGCCTCCTGCGCTGCGTAGTTCATCGCCTCGCCTCGCGGTTCCGGAGCGCCTCGTGAAAGCTAGCATGGCTCCGGCGCAGGGCAATGACGCCGGCGGCGGCGGCCCGCCGGCTCCGGCCCGGACCGGGCGCGCCTTCAGTCGCGGCGGGCGATCTCGATGAGGTTGCCGTCCGGGTCGTCAATGTAGATTGACATGATCGGCCCCTGCGCCCCGGTCCGCGCCACGGGCCCCTCGCGCACGGGAACCCCGAGCTCGGCCAGACGTTCGAGCCAGCCCTCCAGCGGGCGGTCGGTCAGGAAGCACAGATCCGCCGAGCCGGGGGTCGGCCTGGCGGCATGCGGCGCGAACTCGGCCCCCGCTTCGTGCAGGTTGATCTTCTGCGTCCCGAACTCCAGCGCCCAGCGCAGCGCGCTGTCGGAGCCCCGGAACCGCCGCGCGACCATTCCCAGAACATCTTCGTAGAAGCGGATCGTCGCCTCCGGCGAGGCGACGGTGAGCACCAGATGGTCGAGCGCGAAAACGGCGGGCGGAGGGCTCTGGCTCATGCGAAGACTCCGGAGACGGGACGGGGCTGCATGCTCGCCGCCCGGCCCCGCCGCGTCCAGCCCCGCCTCAGGCGCGCCGCCCGGCCACCCACAGACCCCGCACCACCGGCGCCGCATGATCGAGATCGACCCGCACCAGGTCCGCCCGCCGCCCCGGCGCAAGCTCCCCGCGATCCGTCAGCCCGGTCGTCCGCGCAGGGGCGGAGGTGACCGTCGCCAGCCCCGCGGCCATGTCGTCCCGCTCCCGCCCCAGCCGCACGGCGGCCATCAGCAGGGAGGACGGGGCGTAGTCCGAGGACAGGATGTCCAGCAGCCCCTCCTCCGCCAGCTCGGCCGCCGCGACATTGCCGGAATGGGAGCCCCCGCGCAGAAGGTTGGGCGCGCCCATCATGACGGCGATGCCATGCTCCCGGCAGGCGCGGGCGGCCTCCAGCGTGGTGGGAAACTCCGCCAGCCGCGCGCCGTTGCGCGCGGACGCCTCGACATCGGCGGCCTCGGTGTCGTCATGGCTGGCCAGCGTCGCGCCCAGCCGCCGCGCCGCGGCCACCGCCGCCTGCTCGTGGCCGGGGGCGCAGCGGCGGCTGAGCTCGGCCATGAAGGCGAGGTATTCGTCGAAGTCCAGCTCGTGGCGGCCGTACTTGCCCTCGTGGTAGCGGCGCAGCTGGTTCACGTCGCGGAACTGA
>JBNJGE010000225.1:0-5846 GCA_051747505.1 Pseudomonadota bacterium
CGCATCCCGATGAAGGACGCGGCCTTCATGAGCCGGGTGGACGACCCCGCCCTGCGCCGGGCCTGGCGGCGGCGGATCGAGGACCAGGACGGGCGGGCCGAGGGCGACGGGGGCATCGCGCGCTGGCTGAAGCTGGCCGAGGCGGTGGGGCTGGACCCGGGCTATGTGGCCTCGACGCGCGGGGTGCTGGCGGGGACGCGGTTCGCGGTGGATGCGTATGTCAGGTTCGTGCGGGAGATGCCGCTGCTGGACGCGGTGGCGTCCTCGCTGACCGAGATGTTCGCGCCGAAGATCCATGCGGAGCGGATCGAGGGGCTGCTGAGGCATTACGACTTCGCCGACGAGGCGTCGCTGTCCTATTTCCGCACGCGGCTGGAGGAGGCGCCGAAGGACGTGGCCTTCGGGCTGGCCTGGGTGCTGGATCATGCGGACACGGCGGAGAAGCAGGACGCGGCCGCGGCGGCGCTGGAGTTCAAGACCGATGTGCTGTGGGCGCAGCTCGACGCGCTGGAGGCGGCCTATGTGAACCCGGCGCGCATCCCGCCCGGGGCCTGGCGGCCGGGCGAGGGGCTGGCGGCGTGAGCGGGGGGCTGACGGATGCGGCGCGCCCGGCGCTGCTGCGCGGGGTGCGGGTGAAGCATGACCGGGTGCGCGGGCAGTGGATGCTGCTGGCGCCGGAGCGGGCGCTGCGGCTGGACCCGGTGGGCGCGGCGATCCTGGCGGAGACGGACGGGGCGCGGAGCTTCGCGGAGATCGTGGAGCGGCTGGCGGAGAAGTTCGAGGCGCCGCGGGAGCGGATCGCGCAGGACGCGCGGGCGTTCCTTGAGCAGCTGATCGAGCGGCGGATGGCGGAGGCCCGGGAATGAACGTGCGGGAGGCGTCCGAGGCGCCGGCGGAGGCCGAGGCGCCGCCCGTGCGGCCGCCGATGGCGATGCTGGCGGAGCTGACGCATCGCTGCCCGCTGTCCTGCCCCTATTGCTCGAACCCCCTGGAGCTGACGGCGCGGGAGGCGGAGCTGTCCACGCAGGACTGGGCGGAGATCTTCCGGCAGGCGGCGGAGATCGGGGTGCTGCATGTCCATCTGTCGGGGGGCGAGCCGGCCTCGCGCCGCGACCTGGAGGCGCTGGTGGCGGCGGCGCGGGAGGTCGATCTCTACACGAATCTCATCACCTCGGGGATCGGGCTGACCGAGCGGCGGCTGGACGCGCTGGAGGCGGCCGGGCTGGAGCATGTGCAGCTGTCGCTTCAGGGCTCGCGGCCCGAGCTGTCGGACGAGATCGGGGGGTATCGCGGGGGCTTCGCGCGCAAGATGCAGGTGGCGGGGTGGATCGCGGAGCGGGGGCTGCCGCTGACGCTCAACGCCGTGATGCACCGGCGCAACCTGGATCTTCTGGAGGAGACGATAGAGCTGGCCGTGAAGATGGGGGCGCGGCGGCTGGAGGTGGCCACCGTACAGTTCCACGGCTGGGCGACGCGGAACGCCGCGGCGCTTATGCCCTCGCGGGCGCAGGCGCGCGAGGCCGGGCGGATCGTGGCCGGGGCGCGGGCGCGGCTGAAGGGCGTGCTGGTGATCGACTATGTGCCGGCCGATCACCATGCGGATTATCCCAAGCCCTGCATGGGGGGCTGGGGCTCCACCGGGCTGAACGTGACGCCGGAGGGGCGGGTGATGCCGTGCCATGCGGCGCACACCATCCCGGGGCTGACATTCCCGCGGGCGCCTGAGACTCCGCTGGGGAAGATCTGGCGGGAGTCGGAGGCCTTCGACGCCTTCCGCGGCTTCGACTGGATGCAGGAGCCCTGCCGGTCCTGCGCGCGCAAGACGAAGGATTTCGGGGGCTGCCGGTGCCAGGCCTTCGCGGTGACGGGGGACGCGCGGGCGACCGACCCGGTCTGCTCGCTCTCGCCCCATCACGCGGAGCTGGTCGCGCAGGCGGAGCGGTACGCGGAGGCGCAGGACGCGCCGCTGGTCCATCGCGCGGGGCCGGGCTGAGGCGGCCTTCCCGTCTGGCGGGAAGGGGCGCCGCAAATTGTTGACGCTGCGGAAGTTCCGGCCGCAGGATTCGAATCCTCAACACAAGATTATCGCTCCACAGGGAGGATGCGAGATGAGGACTTTCGTGACGACCGCGGCGGCCGTGGCGCTCGCCGGCGGCGCGGCCTGGGCGCAGACCCCGGACGTGCCGGACAACCTGGAGAAGCTCTCCAGCTTCCAGACCACGGGCACGCGCGACTTCACCTTCATCGAGCAGAAGGGCGACTACGCGGAGGGCATCCGCAACACCCTGAAGCGCATCGAGCTGCCCGACGGCTTCAGGATCGAGCTCTACGCCGTGGTGCCCGACGCGCGGCACATGGCGGTCGGGCCGCAGGGCATCGTCACCTTCGTGGGCACGCGCAAGGACAAGGTCTGGTCGGTGACCGACCGCAACAAGGACCGGGTGGCCGACGAGGTGAAGGACTTCGCGCCCTCGCTGCAGTTCACCATCCCCAACGGGCCCTGCTTCTCGAAGGACGGGTTCCTGTACATCGCGGAGCAGAACCGGGTGCTGCTGTTCCCGGCCGCGGAGTTCTTCTACGAGAGCCCGGACGTGGCGGCCTTCGCGCTGGTCCCGCAGGGCGAGCTGATCCCGCCGCAGGAGGAGAGCTTCAACCACACTGCGCGGGTCTGCAAGATCGGGCCGGACGGGAAGATCTACATCTCGCTGGGCCAGCCCTTCAACGTGCCGGCGCCGGAGAAGCTGGACCTCTACAGGAAGTGGGGGCTCGGCGGGATCATCCGCATGAACCTCGACGGCACGGGGCGCGAGGTCTACACCTACGGGGTCCGCAACTCGGTCGGGCATGACTTCCATCCCGTGACCGGCGAGCTGTGGTTCACCGACAACCAGGTGGACGGGATGGGCGACGACATCCCGCCGGGCGAGATCAACCGCCAGACGGCGCCGGGCCAGCATTTCGGCTTCCCCTGGTACGGGGGCGGCGACGTGCGCACCAACGAGTACAAGGGCGAGGAGCCGCCGGAGGACGTGGTGATGCCCGCGGTGGAGACCGTCGCCCACGCCGCCGATCTGGGCATGGAGTTCTACGAGGGCGACATGTTCCCGGCGAAATACCGCAACGCCATCTTCTCGGCCCAGCACGGGTCGTGGAACCGCACCACGCCGATCGGGGCGCGGGTGATGGTCACCATGATCGACGAGGAGGGGAACGCGACCATCGAGCCCTTCGCCGAGGGCTGGCTGACGGAGGACGGCGAGTATCTCGGCCGGCCCGTGGACGTGACGGAGCTGCCCGACGGCTCGATCCTGGTCAGCGACGACCTGGCCGGGGCCGTCTATCGCATCAGCTACGGCGAATGAGGCGGCTGACGCTTCTGGCCCTCGGCGGGGTTCTCCTCGCCGGGGGCGCGCTGGCCGAGGGGGACCCCGAGGCGGGGCGCAGGCTGGCCGGGCAGTGCCGGACCTGCCACGGGCTGGACGGCTACGCGAAGATCCCGATCGCGCCGCATATCGGGGGAGAGTCGGCCGCCTACATCGCCGCGCAGCTCAGGGCGTTCCGCGACGGGACGCGGCGCCACGAGATGATGAGCGTGGTGGCGGCTCCGCTGAGCGATCGGCAGATCGCGGACCTGGCGGCGTGGTATTCCGCGCACGAGGCGAAGGCGACGCTGGCCGCGGACCCCGCCGAGGCGCCGCAGGCCTGCGCGATCTGTCACGGCGCGGACGGGATCGCCACGGCGAAGGATGCGCCGAACCTGGCGGGCGAGACGAACATCTACATCGAGAACCAGCTCAAGGCGTTCAGCCGCGGGAAGCGGACGCACGAGGCGATGAGCGTGATCGCCGAGGACATGACCGACGCCGAGATGCGCGCGGCGGCGGACTGGTACGCCGCCGTGGAGCTGGAGATAGAGATGGCGGAGTGAGCGGGGGGCGCGCCCCCGCTCAGTTCGTCACGATCTCCGGCCCCATGAAGGTGGTGGGCAGGTAGGTGGAGAGCCACGGGATGTAGGTGATCATGATCAGGAAGATCACCAGGATGCCCAGGAAGGGCGCCGCGGCCTTCACCACGTCCCAGACCGGCATCTTCGCCACGCCGGAGGTGACGAACAGGTTCAGCCCCACCGGAGGCGTGATCATCCCGATCTCCATGTTCACCACCATGATGATCCCCAGATGGATCGGGTCGATGCCGAGGCTGATGGCGATGGGGAACACCAGCGGCGCCACGATGATGATCAGCCCCGAGGGCTCCATGAACTGACCGCCGATCAGCAGGATCAGGTTCACGATCACGAGGAACATGATCGGCCCGAAGCCGGCGTCGAGCATGGAGTTGGCGATGGCCTGCGGGATCTGCTCGTCCGTCAGCACGTGCTTGAGGATCAGCGCGTTGGCGATGATGAAGAGCAGCGTCACCGTCAGCTTGCCCGCCTCGAACAGCGCGTCGCGCGTGTGGGGGTGCACCCAGACGGTGATCAGGCTCCAGGGCCGCCGCAGCAGCCCCGCCGGCCCGTCCTCGCCCGAAAGCGGCCCCATGTCGCGATAGATGAAATTGGCGATCAGGAAGGCGTAGACGGCCGCCACCGCCGCGGCCTCCGTCGGGGTGAAGACGCCGCCATAGATCCCGCCCAGGATGATAACGATCAGGAACAGCCCCCACGCCGCATCGCGGGCCGAGCGCCAGATCTCCCCGAATCCCGCCCAGTCGCCCTTGGGCAGATCCTTGACCCGCGCGGCGATGTAGAT
The DNA here is from genome assembly GCA_051747505.1 of Pseudomonadota bacterium. Taxonomy (GTDB): domain Bacteria; phylum Pseudomonadota; class Alphaproteobacteria; order Rhodobacterales; family Rhodobacteraceae; genus Albimonas. The sequence goes on from JBNJGE010000225.1 coordinate 4,752, forward strand.
GCCCGTCATCAGCATCGCGCCGGCGAGGATGCCCGGGATCACGCCGGCCAGGAACATGCGCCCGACCGAGACGTCGGTGGCCGCGGCGTAGACGACCATGACGATGGAGGGCGGGATAAGGATGCCCAGCGTGCCGGCGTTGCAGATCACTCCGGCCGCGAACTCCTTGGTGTAGCCCACCTGCCGCATCCCAGCGATGACGATGGAGCCGATCGCCACCACCGTGGCGGGCGAGGAGCCGGAGAGCGCGGCGAACATCATGCAGGCGAACACGCCCGAGATCGCGAGCCCGCCCCTCAGATGCCCCACGCAGGCGATGGAAAAGCGGATGATGCGCCGCGCCACGCCCCCGGTGGACATGAAGGTGGAGGCCAGCACGAAGAACGGGATCGCCAGCAGCGTGTAGTGCCCCGCCATCGCGTTGAACAGCGTCTGCGCGATCGAGTCGAGCGAGCTGTCCGACAGCACCAGCAGGAACAGCGTCGAGGCGAGGCCCAGCGCCACCGCGATCGGGACCCCGATCAGCAGCAGCCCGATGACCAGCCCGAAGAGGACCGCGGCTTCCATCCCTCAGCCCTCCCCGGCCGAGGCGGGCGCCTCCGCCTCGTGGGAGGCGATGAGCGTCTCGCGGGTCCCCAGCGCCAGCTCCGCCGCGGCCTGCACGAAGCGCGCCAGCAGCAGCAGCATCGACAGGGGCAGCGCCGCGTAGGGGATCAGCCGCGGTATCTTCTCGTAGGGCTCGCCGAGGTTGAAGGCGTCAGCGAACAACGGGTTCAGGAAGGCGGGCATCGGGATGTCGTTGGTCTCGTACCAGCCCTGCCCGCGCGTGTCCTCGAAGCCGGTGGGGAACCAGCGCCCCGAGGTCGGGCGCATCTCCGCATAGGGCGCCCAGAAGTCCCAGGCGCCTTTCAGCAGCAGCGCCGCGAAGACGATGCACACCGCCGCCGCGACCAGCCCGAGCGCGCGCCGGGCGCGGTGCGAGAGGATGTTGAGCAGCGCGTCCACCCCCAGATGCGCGGTGATCTTCACGCAGTAGCTGGCGCCCAGCAGGACCAGCCAGGCGAAGAGGAAGCTGGTCGTCTCCAGCGCCCACAG
>JBNJGE010000226.1:0-5776 GCA_051747505.1 Pseudomonadota bacterium
CTTCCGCCTCGCCGGCACGCGGCTGTGCGAATGGCTGGGGATGGAGGCCCGCGGCTGCGTGGTCGAGACCGTCATGGCCCCGGGGCATGAGCACGAGATCGCTGAGCTTGGCCGCCGCGTCCTGCTCGAACCCGGCGCGGGCGTGATGCGCCTGCGCGCCGGCGACGGGGCGGGGGCCGACTGGGCGGGCGAGGCGCTGCTGCTGCCCATGCGCTCCGAACTGGGCGAGATGGCGCGCATCATCGGATGCGTGAACCTGGAGGGCGCCGATCGCCGCCGCCGGCCCCGGCCGCCGCTGCGCCTGCGCTGCCAGGGCGTGCGCGTGCTGCCCATCGAGGTCGATCCCGGCGAGGCCGCGCTGCGCGCCCGGGCCTCGGCCGATCCGCTCGACGCCCGCCCGATGCGCGAGGCGTCGGGCTTCGGCGAGGGCGCCGCGCGCTTCCGGCAGGGCGAGTCCGTGGAGACGCGCCCGCGCCTGACTGCCATCGAGGGCAACCCGAAGGCGGCCCGCAAGCGCGAGGACGGGCCCAGACCGAAGCCGAATCTCCGCCTCGTCGAGGACTGAGGCGGAGCGGGCCGGAAGGCGGCCCCGGACCGCACCCTGCAGCGAAACAGCGCGAGCGCCAGGCGGTCGATCCTGGGGGCGGCGACCGCCGCGCGCGCGCCGTTTGGGGGACGCGCAGGGGCCGACGGTCGGGGCATGAGGGAGCGCCTTCCGGCCCGGTTCTTCCCGGCGGCCACGCCGCCCGGGGCTCAGACCCCCGCGGGCAGGGTGACGGACAGCCGCAGCCGATCCTCCCCGAATTCCGCCTCCAGCGGCGCGCCCAGGGCGCGCGCATGGAGGGCGGCGGCGGCGTAGTGCACCTCCCGCGGGCCGGGCGCCTCGTCGCCCTGCATGCCGCGAAGCCAGTCCCGCGCCCCCTCGGCCGGGCGGATCGCCGGGCCTTCGCCCGTCAACTCCGCCTCCACGCGCTCCGCCGGCGCAGTCAGCGCCAGGCGCACGGTCCCGCCGCGGGGCAGGGCGGAGACTGCCGCCTGCATCAGGTTGAAGACAAGCCGGGCGGCGGCGCGGGTCGTCTCCCCGGAGGTCTCCGGCCAGTCGAGATCGGGGCGCTGGAACCCGAACCAGTTGCGGGCAGTCCGGCGGACGGCCGGCCAGCCCATGACGTCGCCCGGCGGCGCGGCGCCGAAGGCGATGCGCAGGAACTGCAGGTTGGCCGAGGCCATCTGCGCGCTGCGCCCGATCAGCTCCATCTCCGCGCCAGAGGGGCGGTCGAGCTCCTGCAGCAGCTCCGCCCCGTTGCCGATGGCCCCCACGGGCGATATCAGGTCGTGGCAGATGCGCGAGGCGAGCAGCGCGCCATAGGCTTCGGACGCGAGGCCCAGGGCACCCTCGGCGGGGGCGGGCTCGGTCGGCAGGGGGGCGACGGCCTGGGTCATGCGAGGTGTCTCCGCTTCAGCGCGCCCGGCGAGGCTGGGCGGTGAGGGTTAACGATGAATGAATTCCTCGAGCCCGGCATGCGTGTGCGCCTGCCCGCCGCCCCCGACTGGGGCGTGGGGCAGGTGCAGTCGGTGATCGGCGCGCGCATCACCGTCAACTTCGAGAATGCGGGCAAGAAGGTCATCGACGGGTCCCGGGTCGAGCTCGAGATCGTGGTCGAGGACTAAATCGCCCGATAGTAGAGTGTGATGTCAATGATGCGCGCGTGGCGATCGCCGTCCCGCGCGCCGTTGCGCCATTGCGCCGCTTTCCATATGGTCCGCGCCGGCGCGCCGGCGCCGGCGCGCGGCAGGGAGCCTTGGATCATGCAGATCGACGCGGGGCGATTCACGGTCCGCCTGGCGCGGGACGAGCAGGACATCGCCGGGGCGCAGCGCCTGCGCTACCGCGTCTTCGTCGAGGAGCTGGGCGCCTCCGCCTCCGAGGAGGAGCGCCGCCTGCGCCGCGAGATCGACGAGTACGACGCCCATTTCGAGCATCTGATCCTGATCGACAACGCGGGCGAGGTCGAGGACCCGCTGGACCGGGTCGCCGGCGCCTACCGCCTGATGACCAGGGAGCGGGCCCGCAACGGCATAGGTTTCTACGGCGCCACGGAGTACAACCTGACCCGGCTCGAGACCTGCGGGCGCGAGATCGTGGAGCTTGGCCGCTCCTGCGTCGCTTCGGAGGTGCGAGGCGGCGCGGCGATGCACCTCCTCTGGACCGGGCTGGGGGAGTTCGTCACCTCCCGGGGCATCGAGATCATGTTCGGCGTGGCAAGCTTTCACGGCGCCGACCCGGAGCCCATCGCCCATGCGTTGAGCTTCCTGCACTACAACCATCTGGCCCCGGAGGACCTGCGCGTGCGCGCCCTGCCGGGGCATTTCACACCCATGGACCGCCTCGCGCCCGAGGAGGTGGACCGCAAGCAGGCCGCGCGTCAGATCCCGGCGCTGATCAAGGCCTATCTGCGCCTTGGCGGCTTCGTGGGCGAGGGCGCCTTCGTTGACCACGACTTCAACACCGTGGATGTCTGCCTGCTGATGGACACCACGCGGATGGTGGCGCGCTACCGTGACTTCTACGGCAAGGAGAAGGCCGAGGGGGGCGCGGCCGGAGGCGACGCGTGAACGACCCGAAGGTCGAGTTCAGCTGGGACGAGCTCGATCCGCCCGAGCTTCCGGAGCCGACCCTCAAGGGTCGCGTCGCGGCGTATCTGCGCCTCGCCGCCGCGGGGGTTCTGACCGCGGCGCTTCTGGTCTTCTACATCCTGTTCAAGGGAATCGAGCGCGTCGTCCCCGCCTTCCGCTGGCGCGAGGGGGTGCAACGGCTCTGGGCCCGGATCGTGGCGCGGCTCGTCGGACTGCGCGTGCGCGTGTGGGGAGAACCGATGCCGCATGGCGGCGCGCTGGTCTCCAACCACGTCTCCTGGTCGGATATCTTCGTTCTCGTCGGTGCCGCGCGCATGACCTTCGTGGCCAAGGCGGAGGTGCGCGGCTGGCCCGTGATGGGCTGGATCGCCGAACTGTGCGGCACCGTTTTCATCGAGCGCAAGCGCAGCGCCGCCAAGGCCCAGGAGGCCGAGCTGCGCGAACGGATGCTGAAGGGCGAGCGGCTGCTGTTCTTTCCGGAGGGGACCTCGACCGACGGGCGGCGGGTTCTGCCCTTCCGCTCCACGCTCTTCGCCGCGCTGACATCCGACGAACTGCGCGACGTGGCCTGGGTCCAGCCTGTCTCGGTCATCTATCACGCGCCCTCGGGGCTTCCGGAGAGCTTCTACGGCTGGTGGGGGGACATGGATTTCAGCGGCCATGTCTGGTCGGTGCTCACCCACAGCTTCGGCGGGCGTGCGGAGGTGGTGTTTCACGAGCCTGTGCGGGTGCTCGATCACCCCGACCGGAAGGCGCTGGCGCGCCGGACGGGTGAGGCGGTCGAGCGTGGTGTTCTGGAGCGGCTTGGGGTGTCGAGTTCCTGAGGAGTCAAGTCAACGTCGGCGGGTAAACCTCTCTAAAGAATGAATTTTCGGAGTGCCCTCCGAAAGCCCCTTGGGCGAGAGGCGCGTGCCGCGGTCAGCCCCCCAGCGCGGCGGCCAGTCGGCCCAGATTCGCAGCGAGGTCCCCCTCCCAGACGCGGGCGTCGGGCACGATGAAATCTGCGATCGGGGCGAGCGTCCGCGCCTCGTCTTCGCCGATGCCGCCCTCGGCCACGACGGGGACCTCGATCATCTCCGCCCACCACTGGAAGAGCTCCAAGGGCGCGACCTCCCCGTCGCCCAGGGCGGGGTCGGGGACCACGGGCGAGAACAGGACGTAGTCGGCGCCGGCCTCGCCCGCGGTCAGCCCGTCATGGCGCGAGGCGCCGCAGGCGACGCCCAGGATCGCGTCCTGACCGATCTCCGCGCGGACCTTCTTCAGGGAGACGTCGCGCAGCGCGACCTGCGCGCCGTCCAGACCCAGCGGGCGCACGAGGCGGAAATGATCGCGCACCACGATGGCGACGTCCGCGACGTGGCACAGCTCCTGCAGCCGGTCGGCGGCCCGGCGCAGGTCGGACTCCTCCGCGCCGGGCATGTCGAGCCGCACGGTGGCGACAAGACCCTCGCTCAGCGCGGCGGGCAGGGCCTCGGCCACGGCCTCGATCTCCGCGCGGGGCGGGGTGGCCAGCACGATGCGGGGCGCGTCGGGGCGGGGGGCGTCGGGGATGTCGGTCATGGGCGGCTGTCTAGGACGGATCCGCCCGTGGGGGAAGGGCGGGGCGTTGCGGCCGCGCCCGGGCGGGGCTATGTGCGGACGCGCGGCAACCAGCGCAAGGAGGCGGAGCCATGAGCGAGGCGCGCATCGCCATCATCGGGGCCAGCGGCTACACCGGCGCCGAGCTGGTCCGCCTGATCACCACGCATCCGGGCATGCGCGTGGCCGCGCTCGCCGCCGACCGCAACGCCGGGAAGAGCATGGGCGAGGTCTATCCGCATCTGGCGCATCTGGACCTGCCGCCGATCACGACGACGGAGGAGATCGACTGGTCCGCCATCGACCTGGCCTTCTGCGGGCTGCCGCACGCCGCGGCGCAGGAGGTGATCGCGGGGCTCCCGCGGGACCTGAAGATCGTGGACCTCTCTGCCGATTTCCGCCTGCGCGACCCGGCGGTCTATGCGAAGTGGTACGGCCACGAGCATCTCGCGCCGGAGCTTCAGAAGGAGGCCGTCTACGGCCTGCCGGAGTTCTACCGCGAGGATATCCGCGGCGCTCGGCTCTGCGCCGGGACCGGCTGCTTCGTGGTTACGGGCCTGCTTCCGCTGGTCCCCTTGCTTGAGGCCGGCGTGATCGCGGCCGAGGACATCGTGATCGACGCCAAGACCGGGGTCACCGGGGCGGGGCGCGGCGCCTCGCAGCGCAAGCTCTACGCCGAGGTGACCGAGGGCATCGACGCCTACAACATCGCGAAGCACCGCCACACGGCCGAATTCGACCAGGAGCTCAGCCGCGCGGCCGGGCGCGAGGTGGTGGCGAGCTTCACGCCCCATCTGGCGCCGATGAACCGCGGGATCCTGGCGACGATCTACGTGAAGGGCGAGGCGGAGGAGGTGCAGGCCACGCTGGCCCGGCGCTACGCGGACGAGCCCTTCGTGCATGTGCTGGAGATGGGCCAGGCGCCGGAGACGCGGCATGTCCGCGGCTCCAACCTCTGCCGCATCGGCGTGACGCCGGACCGCCAGCCGGGGCGCACGATCCTCGTCAGCGTCATCGACAACCTGGTCAAGGGGGCCTCGGGGCAGGCGGTGCAGTGCGCTAACCTGATGCTCGGCCAGCCGGAAACCGCGGGGCTGGAACTGGCGCCGCTGTTCCCCTGAAGCGTTTGCACGGGGCGCGCGCCGGGCTAGTCTGCCACGCATGACAGACGCCGCCCCCCGAGAGCGCGACTCCGCCCCCGCCCCGGGGGCGGAGGGCGCGCCGGCCCGCCTTGGCCCGGGCGCCCGGCTTCGCCGCTTCCTCTTTGATCTGTTCAGCCTGGCGACGCTGCGGGTGCTCTTCGCCGCCTACCGGCGGTTCGACGCGCATGAGGGGTTCATGCTGTCGGGCTACATCGCCTACGCGACGCTGCTGGCGGTGTTCCCCTTCCTGATCTTCGCCACCTCGCTGGCCGCCGCGACCATCGGGCCGGCGCAGTTCCAGGCGCTCACCGACCTGGTCTTCGAGGTGGCGTTTGCGGAGGTTGTCAGCCAGGTGCAGCCCGTGCTGGAGGAGGCGCTGGGGCCGGAGAAGGTCAGCAGCCCCGGACGCTCCCGCCCCAGCG
>JBNJGE010000227.1:0-5757 GCA_051747505.1 Pseudomonadota bacterium
GCGCGGACGGGGGCGACCTTCCAGCGCACGGGCGCGATGGCCGAGGCGCTGGAGGCGCTGGAGGCGCCGCGGGCCGTGCGGCTGGCGGCGCGGGCGCTGGGCTGGCCGGCGGCGCCGCTGGGGCTGCGGGGGGATCCCTCGCTGCCTCCCGTTCCGCGGGCGCTGACGGCGCTGGGGCCGGCCTATGTGAAGTTCGGGCAGCTGCTGAGCACGCGGCCGGACGTGGCGGGCGAGCGGCTGGCGCGCGAGCTGTCGGTGCTGCAGGACAAGCTGGCGCCCTTCGACGACGCCGAGGCGCGCGCGGAGATCGCGCGCGAGATCGGGCGGCCTGTCGGGGCGCTGTTCTCCGAGTTCGGGCCGGCGGTGGCGGCGGCCTCCATCGCGCAGGTGCACAAGGCGCGCGAGGCGGAGACGGGGCGCCCGGTGGCCGTGAAGGTGCTGCGGCCGGGGGTGGAGCGGGCCTTCCGCAAGGACATCGACGCCTTCCATTTCATCGCCAGATCCATCGAGCTTCTGGCGCCCCGCTCGCGCCGGCTGCGGCCCACGGCGGTGATCGACCATTTCGAGAGCGTGGTGATGACGGAGCTCGACCTGCGGCTGGAGGCGGCGGGGGCCTCGGAGTTCCGGGCGAACACGCTGGAGGACGAGGGCTTCGCGGTGCCGCAGGTGGTCTGGGCCCTGTCGGCGCGCCGCGTGATGACCACGGAGTGGGTGGACGGGACGCCGCTGGGCGACCTGGAGCGGCTGCGGGCGGCGGGGCACGAACTGGCGCCGCTGGGCGGGTTCATCATCCGCATCTTCCTGAGGCAGGCGCTGCGCGACGGGTTCTTCCACGCCGACATGCATCAGGGGAACCTGAAGGTGGCGGCGGACGGGACGCTGATCGCGCTCGATTTCGGGATCATGGGGCGGATCGACCCCTACACCCGGCGGGTCTATGCGGAGATCCTCTACGGGTTTCTCAAGCGCGACTACCGACGGGTGGCGGAGGTGCATTTCGAGGCCGGCTATGTGCCGAAGGACCAGGACCCGGAGGTGTTCGCGCAGGCGCTGAGGTCGATCGGGGAGCCGATCTTCGGGCAGGAGGCCTCGAAGATCTCCATGGCGCGGCTGCTGGCGCATCTGTTCGACGTCACCGAACGCTTCGGGATGGAGACGCGCACGGAGCTGATCCTGCTGCAGCGGACCATGGTGGTGGTGGAGGGGGTGGCGCGCTCCCTCGATCCGCATCTCAACATCTGGCGCGCGGCGCAGCCGGTGGTCGAGGACTGGATGAAGGACAATCTCGGCCCGCGGGCGGCGCGGCGGGACCTGGAGGCGACGGCGAGGGTGCTGTCGCGCTTCGGGCCGCGGATGCCGGAGATCGCGGAGAAGGCGCTGACGCGGCTGGCGGAGGAGCGGCCGGCGCCGGAGGCGTCGGCGGGGCTGTCGGGCGGGGCGGCGGCCGGGATCGGCTTCGCCGCGGGGCTGGCGGGGGCCGCGATCGGGGCGCTGGCGGTGATGGGGCTGAGTTAGGGGGCGTTCCTTGGCGGAGGGCGTATTGCGCCAACTTCGACGGCAGTGTGAGCGCGCCAGAAATTGGCGCGCGGGCGCCGGCGGGTCTGGATTTCACCTTTGATTGAAAAAAATTGTTTAAACAATACCTGCGCGCGCGCAGGGCGGGCGCTGCCCCGCGTGGTGGCGATTGAGGGCGGGGCGCAGGCGGCTTCAGGCGCTCAGTCCCGCTTCTTCAGCTTCTTGATCGTGCCGGAGAAGGCGAGGCAGGGGCGGCCCTCGGCGGTGATCATGCCGCGCACGAAGATGAGGGAGCCGCCGGCGCGGGTGATCTCGCCGCGGGCCTCGAGGAGGTCGCCCTCCACGGCGGCGCCGAGGAACTCGGAGTTGAAGGTGACGGTGACGGAGCCCGCCGAGCCGCGCAGATGCTCCTGCGCGATGTTGAACAGGGCGTTGTCGGCCAGCGTCATCAGCATGCCGCCATGGGCGACGTCGTTGAGGTTGAGGTGCTTGGCCTGGCAGCGCACGGCGGTGACGATGCCGCCGTCCTCCTCCTTGCGGGAGTAGAAGGGGCCGACGGGGTCGTATTCGAAGGAGCGGCGCGGGAAGGTGCGCCAGCCCTTGAACTCGCCTTCCTCGATCAGAACGGGTTTCATCGCGTCTCCTCCCCCTTTCGGCCGCCATACCGGCGGGAATGTCGGGCGGGAGAAAACCCGAAACCGGGGGCTTTGGCCAGAGGGGTCAGCCCTCGCGCCCGATCCCCGTGAGGTCGCCCAGCGCGCGGGCGGCGAGGCGCCGGGCGCGGGGGGCGGGGAGGGCGGAGAAGGGCAGCGGGCGGCAGACCTCGATGGCGGCGACGCCGATGCGGGCGGTCAGGGCGCCGTTCACCAGCCCCTCGCCCAGGCGGCGGGAGACGCGGGAGAGGACGCCGGCGCCCAGCGCGGGGCCGAGGAAGTCGTCGGCCGCCGCCACGGCGCCGGTGGCGATCAGGTGCCCGGCGACGGCGCGCAGGAGGCGCCAGGCGCCCAAGGCGCCGGCGCGGCCGCCGTAGATCTGGGCGATGCGGCGGATCATGCGCAGGTTGATCAGCAGGACGGCGGCGATGTCGACCAGCGGGAAGGGGGCGAGCGCGGTGGCGCCGGCGACGGAGCGGGCGGCCTCCTCCGCCGCGCGGCGGGCGGCCTTGTCGAGCGGGGTCAGCCATTCGCGCTCGGCGAGGGTCAGGAGGGCCTCGGCGTCGACCATCTCCTCGCGCCGCTCGGCGACGCGGGCGGTGGGCCAGGCGAGGTCGTCGCGGGGTGCGTAGAGGGCGGCGAGGCGGTCGAGGGCGCGGGCGGCGGCGGGGCGGTCGGCGTCGCGGCGGGCGGCCTCGGCGGCGCTGCGCACGGAGTCGATGCGCGCGAGGCGGCGCAGGGCGAGGGCCTCGCGGGCGAGGAGCGTGAGGGCGGCGAGGGCGGCCAGCGCGCCCAGCGCGGCGGCCACGGCGCCGAGGGCGGGGGTCCGCGCCAGCAGGCCGGCGGTCCAGCTCCAGGCGGAGACGCCCAGCGCCAGGAGGACGAAGGCGGCGAGGCTGGCGAGCAGGAGGAGGCCGGCGGAGAGGCGGCGGGGGCGCGCGGCGAGGTGGAGGGCGGCGGCGGCGGCGTCGCCGGCGGCCTCTCCGTCCGGGGGCGGGGCGTCGGCGGGGGAGGGCTCGGGGCCGGCGAGGGCGGGGTCGTCGCCCTCGATCAGGACGGGGCCGCGGCGGTCGGGCTCGGTCATCTCAGGCGGTCTCCGAGCAGGAAGTCGGCGGCGCGGTCGAGGCGGATGTGGGGCGGACCCTCGCCGGGGCGCAGGGTGAGGCGCGGGGGGGCGAAGCGCAGGGCCCGGATGTCGCCGTCGGGCCAGGCGCCGGCGCCGCTGCGGGCGGCCTCCAGCCAGGCGGCGGGGCTTTCGGGGAGGTCGCCGGGGTGGAAGGCGGCGGGGACGCCGGTGTCGGCGCGGCGGCCGCGGACGCAGGGGAGGGGGCGGGCGTCGCGCATGACCTCCTGCTCGGTGGTGGCGCGCAGGGCGGCGACGGAGAGGACGGCGGTGCGGGCGCCCCTGAAGGCGGCGCGGGATTCGGCCTCGCGCAGGAGGGCCTGGAGGACGGCGGAGAGGCGGGGGTGCTGGGTGTGGTGGAGGTGGTCGGCCTTGGTGGCGGCGAAGAGGATGCGGTCGATGCGCCGGCCCAGCAGGGGGGCGAGCCAGGAGCGCTCGCCGGGGCGGAAGGCCTCGAGGATGCGGGCGAGGGCCTCGCGCAGGTCGTCGACGGCGGGCGGGCCGGAGGCGAGGGCGGAGAGGAGGTCGACGAGGACGATCTGGCGGTCGAGCTTCGCGAAGTGGTCGCGGAAGAAGGGTTTGACGACGGCGCGCTTGTAGGTCTCGTAACGCTTTTCCATCTCGGCGCGCAGTCCGGTGCGGGGGCCCGGGGGGAGGGGGGCGAAGGCGAGGGCGGGGGAGCCTTCGAGGTCGCCGGGCATGAGGAAGCGGCCGGGGGCGAGGCCGGAGAGGCCGGCGCGGCGGCAGGCGGCGAGATAGGCGGCGAAGCGGTCGGCGAGCCTGCGGGCGGTCTCCTCGGAGAAGGGGGCGTCGGCGGACTGGTGGGCGAGGCGGAGCCATGCCTCGGCATGGGGGGCGCGGGCGGGGGTTTCGGCCTCGGCCAGGGCGCGGGCGGACCAGTCGGCGTAGCTGCGCGACATCAGGGGGAGGTCGAGGAGCCACTCGCCGGGGTAGTCGGTGATGTCGAGATGCAGGGCGCGGGGGCCGCGGAGGCGGGCGGCGAGGCCGGAGGGGCGCAGGCGGAAGCTCAGGCGCAGGGTGGAGATGCGGCGGGTGCTCTCGGGCCAGTGGGGCTCGGGGGAGAGGAGGGCGCCGAGGTGGGATTCGTAGTCGAAGCGGGGGGTCTCGCGGTCGGGGCGGGGGCGCAGGGCGGCGGCGAGGATGCGGCCCTCGGCCTCCGCCGTCAGGCCGAGCATGCGGCCGCGGTCGAGCAGGTTGGCGACCAGCGAGGTGATGAAGACGGTCTTGCCCGCGCCGGAGAGGCCGGTGACGCCGAGGCGCAGGACGGGCTCGGAGAGGGCGGAGAAGCCCTCGCGCGCCTCGTCGGCCCAGCGCTGGATGTCCTCGGCGATGTCGATGCGGGCCACGCGGCGTCCTTTCCTGCGGCTGGGGTTCATATAGCCCGGGCGGGGCGGCGGCGGGAGGGGGCGCCGCGGCGGGCGTTGCGCAGGTGGCGGGCGCCGGACCCGCGGCGCGCGGCCGGGGCCGGGGCGGGAGGGCCGGCGGGCGCGGGGCGGCGCGGCCTTGCGCCGGCGGGGCGGGCGGGGCATGAGGCGGGCATGCCGCGCTTCAAGCTGACGCTGGAATACGACGGGGGGCCCTTCGCGGGGTGGCAGAGGCAGCCGGACCAGCCCTCGGTGCAGGCGCGGGTCGAGGAGGCGCTGCGGGCGCTGGAGGCGGACGCGCCGGGGATCAAGGGGGCGGGGCGCACGGATGCAGGGGTGCACGCGACGGGGCAGGCGGCGCATTGCGACCTGCGCCGGGACTGGGATCCGTTCCGGCTTTCGGAGGCGCTGAACCATCACCTGAAGCCGGAGCCGGTGGCGGTGCTGGCGGTGGAGCGCGTGCATGGAGAGTTTCATGCGCGGTTCGACGCGGTGGAGCGGCGCTACCTCTACCGGTTGATCGCGCGGCGGGCGCCGCTGACGATCGAGCGGGGGCGGGCCTGGCGGGTTCCGGGGCCGCTGGACGCGGAGGCGATGCGCGAGGGGGCGGCCTGTCTGGTGGGGCGGCACGATTTCACGACCTTCCGCTCCTCGATCTGCCAGGCGAAGTCGCCGGTGAAGACGCTGGACGAGATCGGGATCCGGCAGGACGGGGCGCTGCTGGAGGTGCGGCTGCGGGCGCGGAGCTTTCTGCACAACCAGGTGCGGAGCATCGTGGGCACGCTGGAGAAGGTCGGGACGGGGCGCTGGGCGCCGGAGCGGGTGGGCGAGGCGCTGGCCGCGAGGGACCGGGCGGCCTGCGGGCCGGTGGCGCCGCCGGACGGGCTGTATCTGACGCGGGTGATCTACCCGGACGACGTTGATCGGGCGCGCGGCGGCGCGGTAGGCTGAGTGAGGCACGCAGGGCAGGGAGCTTCGCGCGATGCATGACCATCCCCACGGCGGATCGCATCTGACCGACACGGAGGCGCGGGTGCGCGCGCTGGAGACCCTTCTGACGGAGAAGGGGCTGATCGATCCC
>JBNJGE010000228.1:0-5742 GCA_051747505.1 Pseudomonadota bacterium
GGCCCCCGCCCCCGGCCGCCCGCCCCCCCCGCCCCCCCCGGGCCGCGGGGCCGCGGGGCGCCCCCGGCCGCGCGCCTGAAGGATCCCCCGGATGCTGAGCCTCGGCCCCGTCGCCTTCCTCAACCCCTGGCTGCTGGCCGCGCTCGCCGCGCTGCCGGTGCTGTGGTGGCTGCTGCGCGCCACGCCCCCCGCGCCGCGCCGCCTCGCCTTCCCCGGCGTGCGCCTCCTGCTCGGCCTGCGCGACCCGGAGCGGATGCCCGACCGCACGCCCTGGTGGCTGCTGCTCCTGCGCATGCTGATGATCGCCGCCGTGATCCTCGCCTTCGCGCGCCCTGTTCTGAACCCGACGCAGGAGCTGGCGGGGCAGGGCCCGGTGCTGGTGCTGTTCGACGGCGGCTGGGCCTCCGCCCCCGACTGGCAGGCGCGCAAGGAACGGGCGGAGGCCGCGCTCGACCAGGCCGACCGCGCCGGCCGCCCCGTCATCCTGCATTCGCTCGCCGAGCCGCTGGGCGAGGGCGACCGGCTGGAGCCCCGCCCCGCCTCCGACTGGCGAGGCGTCCTCGACGCTCTCCAGCCCCTCCCCTGGGCCCCCGACCGCGCCGGCTTCGCCGAGCGCGTGGGGCCGCTGGCCGAGGCGCAGGGCGGCCTCGAGACCCTCTGGCTGACCGACGGCCTCGCCCATGACGCCCCCGGGGACGCCGAGGCGCTTGGCGCCGCGCTCGCCGACGCCGGCGAGCTCACCGTCGTCGCCCCCGACCGCGCCGCCCTCGCCCTGCGCCCGCCGACTCTGCGCGACGGCGCCCTGACCGCCACCGCGATCCGCGCGGCCGCCGAAGGCCCGCGCCCTGTCTCCGCCGCCGCCATCGGCCGGGGTCCCGAGGGCGGGGAGCGCCGTCTCGCCGTAGCCACCGCCGAATTCGCCGGGGGCGAGACGACCGCCGAACTCGCCTTCGACCTGCCGCTCGAGCTCCGCAACCAGGTGGAGCGGCTGGTCCTGCTCGGCTCCCCCTCCGCCGGCGGCGTGGCGCTCGCCGACGACGCCGTGCGGCGCAAGCGCATCGGCCTGATCTCGGGCGAGGACGACGCCGGCGCCCGCCCGCTGACCTCCCAGCTCCACTACCTGCGCAAGGCGCTGGAGCCCACGGCCGAGGTCATCGAGGGCGAGCTGACCGAGCTGATCGAGGCCCGCCCCGACGCCCTCATCCTCGCCGATCTCGGCGTCGTCCCCGACGCGGCCCGCGAGTCGCTCATCCAGTGGATGGAGGAAGGCGGCCTCCTCGTCCGCTTCGCCGGCCCCCGCCTCGCCCGGGCGGAGACCGAGGCCCTGCGCCAGCGCGACCCCGGCGCCGGCGAGGACCCGCTGCTGCCCGTGCGCCTGCGCGCCGGCGGCCGGGCCGTCGGCGGCGCCATGTCCTGGGGCGAGCCCCAGCCCATCCGCCCCTTCCCCGGGGACGGCGTCTTCGGCGGCCTCGACGTCCCCTCAGAGGTCACCGTGGGCCGCCAGGTCCTCGCACAGCCGGGCCCGGACCTGGCCGAGCGCACCCTCGCCGCGCTGGCCGACGGCACCCCGCTGGTCACCGCCGCCCCGCGGGGCGAGGGGCGCGTGGTGCTCTTCCACGTCACCGCCAACGCCGAGTGGTCCTCGCTCCCCCTCTCCGGCCTGTTCGTGCGGATGCTCGAGCGCCTGGCGCTCGCCGCCTCCGCCGGCTCGGCCGAGCCCGGCGCCCTCGCCGGCGCGCTCTGGACCCCGGTCTCCGTGCTCGACGGCTTCGGCCGGCTGGCCGACCCCGGCGGCCTCGCCGGCCTGCCGGGGGAGCGGCTGGCCGAGGCCGCGCCGGGGCCGCAGGCGCCGCCGGGCCTGTGGCGGGCGGGCGAGCGGACGGTCGCCATCAACCTCGCCTCCGCGGAGACCGAGCTTTCCCCTGCGCCCCCGCCGCCTCCCGGAGCGCGGCTGGAGGGCTTCGCCCGGGCGCCGGAGCGGGACTTCAAGGGCCCGCTGCTGGCCCTCGCCCTGATCCTGCTCTCGCTGGACGCCGTCGCCGCTCTCGCCGTCGCCGGCCGCCTGCGCGCGGGGCCCGCCCGCGCCGCCGGGCTCGCGCTGCTGGTCGCGCTGGCGCCGTTCGAATCCCCCCGCGCGCAGGAGACCGACGAGGCCCGCGCGCTCGCCGCCACCCTCGACACCGTTCTGGCCTATGTCGAAACCGGCGACCCGGAGGTGGACCGCCTCTCCCGCGCCGGGCTGCGCGGCCTTTCCCGCGTGCTGGCCGCCCGCACGGCCGTGGAGCCTGCCGAGCCCATCGGCGTGAACCTAGATACCGACGAGCTCGCCTTCTACCCGATGCTCTACTGGCCGGTCAGCGAGGACATGCCCACCCCCTCCGACGCCGCCTATTCGAAGCTCAACGCGTTCATGCGCACCGGCGGCATGATCGTCTTCGACACCCGCGACGCCCATCTCGCCTCCGGTCTCGGCTCCGGCACGCCGGAGGGGCGCGCCCTGCGCCGCCTCGCCGGCGCGCTGGACCTGCCCCCGCTGGAGCCGGCGCCGGAAGATCACGTCCTGACCCGCACCTTCTACCTGCTGCAGGACTTCCCCGGCCGCTGGCAGGGCGGCGAGGTCTGGGTGGAGGCCTCCGCCGAGGCCGAGGAGATAGAAGGCGCCCCCTTCCGCGAACTCAACGACGGCGTCTCCCCGGTGGTGATCGGCGCCGCCGACTGGGCCGGCGCCTGGGCGGTGAACGAGCGGGGAGACTTCCTCGTCCCCGTCGGCCGCCAGGGAGAGCGCCAGCGCGAGATGGCCTTCCGCTTCGGGGTCAACCTGGTGATGTACGTGCTCACCGGCTCCTACAAGTCCGACCAGGTGCACGTGCCCGCGCTCCTCGAACGGCTGGGGAACTGACCGCCTATGAACGCCGCGATCGACTTCTCTCCCCTCCTGCCGCTCGACGCGCTGGCCGGCCTCGCCGCGCTCTCGCTCGCCGCCGTCGCGCTGGCGCTCTGGCGCGGCGCCCGCGGTTGGGCGCTGCGCGCGCTCGCCTCCCTCGCCCTGCTCGTCGCGCTGGCCAACCCCTCCCTGCGCCAGGAGATCCGCGATCCCCTGCCGGACGTGGCCCTGGTCGTGGTGGACGAGAGCGCCTCCAACGCCATCGACGGCCGCGACGCCACCACCACGCAAACCGAGGCCGACCTCGCCGAGGCCCTCGACGCGCTGGCCCGCGACCCCGACGCGCCGCTTGAGGTCCGAACCTCCCGCGTCGCCCCGGGCTCTGGCCGGGTGGAGGACGCCGACAAGGGCACCCGCCTGCTCTCCGCGCTGGAAACCGCCGCCGCGGAGGTCGCCCCCGACCGTCTCGCCGGCGCCGTGCTCGTGACCGACGGCCAGGCCCATGACCCCGAGGCGCTGGAAAGCTTCCCCGCCCCCGTCCATGTCCTGCTGACGGGGCGCGATGACGAATGGGACCGCCGCCTGTCCCTGCAGACCGCCCCCGCCTTCGGCATCGTGGGCGAGTCGGTGGAGATCGCCTTCCGCGTCGACGCCCTCGGCGAGCCGCCGGAAACCGCCACCCGCTCCGCCCGCGTGGAGCTGCGCGTGGACGGCCGCCTCGTCGCGACCCCCGAGGCCCCCGTCGGCCGCACCATGCGCCTCGACCTGCCCATCGAGCATGGCGGCGCCAACGTCGTCTCCCTCTCCGTGCCCATGCGCGAGGGCGAGCTGACCGACCGCAACAACGCCGCCGTCTTCACCGTCAACGGCGTGCGCGACCGCCTGCGCGTCCTGCTCGTCTCCGGAGAGCCGCATGCGGGCGAGCGCACCTGGCGCAACCTGCTCAAGGCCGACCCCTCGGTGGACCTGGTCCACTTCACCATTCTGCGGCCCCCCGACAAGCAGGATGGCGTGCCGGTCTTCGAGCTCTCCCTGATCAGCTTCCCCACGCGCGAGCTGTTCATGGAGAAGGTGGACGAGTTCGACCTGATCATCTTCGACCGCTACCGCCGCCGCGGCGTCCTGCCCACGCCCTATATCGACAACGTCTCGCGCTACGTGCGCGAGGGCGGGGCGATCCTCATCGCCTCCGGCCCCGCCTTCGCCGGCGTCGAAAGTCTCTACCGCACGCCCCTGCGCGACATCCTGCCGGGCCGCCCCACCTCCCGCATCATCGAGCAGGGCTACCGCCCGATGCTGACCGCGCTGGGCGAGAAGCACCCCGTCACCGCCGGCCTGCGCCAGCAGGGGCCGGCCCCGGCCCCCGAGGGCGCCGAGACGGCCGACTGGGGCCGCTGGTTCCGCCTCATCGAGCTCGACGCCCTCTCCGGCCAGACGGTGATGGAGGGGGTGGGCCAGCCCCTGCTGATCCTCGACCGCGTGGGCGAGGGGCGCGTGGCCGCGCTCGCCTCCGACCATGCCTGGCTCTGGACCCGCGGCTTCGAGGGCGGGGGCCCGCAGGCGGAGCTGCTGCGCCGCCTCGCCCACTGGCTGATGAAGGAGCCCGAGCTTGAGGAGGAGGCCCTGACCGCCAGCGCCGACGGCGCCGAGGTCACCGTCACCCGCCGCTCGGTGGAGACGGAGCCCGAACGCCTGACCGCCATCTCCCCCTCCGGCGAGACGGTGGAGGCGCCTTTCCGGCAGGTGGGCCCCGGCCGCTGGCAGGCCTCCTTCCGCGCCGAGGAGGCCGGTCTCTGGACCCTGACCGACGGGATCATGGAGGGCGTGGCCGCCGTCGGTCCGCCCGCGCCGAAGGAGTTCGAGAACCCCGTCAGCACCGGCGCCGTGCTCGCCCCCCTGGTCGACGCCACCCGCGGCGGGATCAAGCGCCTGACGGAGGGCCTGCCCGACCTGCGCCGTGTCCGCCCCGGGCGGGAATCCGCCGGCCGCGGCTGGATCGGGCTGGCGCGGCGCGACGCCTACTCGGTGCGCGACGTCACCCTGACGCCGCTCGCCCCCGGCTGGCTGATGCTGCTGCTGGCCGCGGGCCTCGCGGTCGCCGGCTGGCGGGTGGAGGGCCGCTGACGCGGCCTCCCGCCCGCCGGGCCCGCGTTTCGCGCGCGAAACCTCAGGCCTCGATCCAGCGGCGGATCTCGCCCTCGACCCCCTCCCAGGCGCCGGGGGCTAGCTCCCGCGCCAGCACGCGGGCCGGGTTCGTCGGCGGCGGCATCTGCAGCCGCCGCCCCAGCTCCCTCGAGAAGCCGAAGCGGCCGTAATAGGGCTCGTCGCCGACCAGGGCCACGCGGGTCCAGCCCAGCTCGGCCGCCCGTTCCAGCGCCTGCCCGATCAGGATGCCTGCCAGTCCCTCGCCCTGGCGGGTCGGGTGCACCGCCACGGGGCCGAGCAGCAGGGCCGGGGCGCCCGTCTTCCCCACACGGACGGGCCAGAATCGGATCGCTCCGGCCACCGCGTCGTACTCGTCGCGCGCCACCAGGCAGAGCTCGCGGACCGGCTCGACATCCTCGCGCAGGCGGTAGGAGCTGAGCGCCGTGCGGCCGGGCGCGAAGCAGGTGTCGAACAGCAACTCGACCTCGACGCCGTCCTCCGGCCGTTCCCGCATGACTCGGAACATGACGCCGGCGCTTCCCCCGCACTCCGCTCCGCCCCCCGGAAAAGGGCTGCGGGCCCGTAGCACGCCCCCCGCATCCTCGTCTAGAAGAGGGGCCGAAGCCAGACACGGAGAGCCCGCGCATGCACTATCGCGTCGAAGACGGCCACGGCCTGCCGCACAATCCCTTCAAGGCCATCGTGGCCCCGCG
>JBNJGE010000229.1:0-5644 GCA_051747505.1 Pseudomonadota bacterium
CATCGCGCGCATCGAGGGGATCCCCGGCGGCATCTCCTCGGGCGCGGCGGTGGCCGCGGCGCTGGAGATCGCGCAGCGCGAGGACATGGCGGGCAAGCGCATCGTCGCCGTGCTGCCCAGCTTTGCGGAGCGCTACCTGTCCACGCCGCTGTTCGAGGGGCTGTGAGGCGGCGGTGAGCGCGCGTCCCGGGGCCTTCGACGCCGACGAGTTGGAGCGCTATGCGCGCCACATCGTGCTGCGCGAGATCGGGGGGCCGGGGCAGAAGCGGCTGAAGGCGGCGAAGGTCGCGGTGATCGGCGCGGGGGGGCTCGGCTCCCCCGCGCTGCTGTATCTGGCGGCTGCGGGGGTCGGGTCGCTGACGGTGATCGACGACGACGTGGTGTCGCTGTCCAACCTGCAGCGGCAGGTGCTGCACGCCACCGCCTCGGTCGGGCGGCAGAAGGTCGAGAGCGCGCGCGACGCGATCGGGGCGGTCAACCCGCATGTCGCCGTGAGCCCGGTGGCCGAGCGGATGGGGCCGGAGAACGCGGAAGCGCTGCTGGCCGGGCATGACCTGGTGCTCGACGGGTCGGACAATTTCGACGCGCGGTACCTGGCCAACGAAGTCTGCGCGCGCCTGCGCATCCCGCTGATCGCCGCGGCGATCGGGCAGTGGGAGGGGCAGATCTCCACCTACAAGCCCTGGGAGGGCGGGCCCTGCTACGCCTGCATCTTCCCCCGTCGCCCGGCCGAGGGGCTGGCGCCGAGCTGCGCGGAGGCCGGGGTGCTGGGCGCGCTGCCGGGCGTGATGGGGGCCATGCAGGCCTCCGAGGCGGTCAAGGAGATCGTCGGGGCGGGCGAAAGCCTGTCGGGGCGGCTGCTGCTGTGGGACGCGCTGGCCGCGGAGGCGCGCGTGATCCGTGCGAAGGCGCGGGCGGACTGCGAGGTCTGCGCGGGGCTGCGGGGCTGACACCGAAGCTCGATGAGCGCAGCTCATCGAGCTTCGAAACCGGCCGACCGGCCGGCGCGCGGATGCGCGGTCCCGATGATCCTGACGAGTCGGGATCCTCGGGGCTTTGGCGCAAGGCCCCGGGTCAGGCGCGCTCTCTCGCCTCCGCCTCCGGCAGGGCCGGCATGCGCGCCCGGCGCAGGGCGGCGAAGTCGGCCGCGCCGGCCGGCCGGCGCCGGCCGGCGCGGCGGCGGGGGCCGGCGCCCCGGCGCCTGCGCGGGCGCAGCTGGGCCTGGACGAGGATCCACAGCCCCAGCGGCGCCACGACCCCCACGGCGATCAGGCTGACCTCGGGCGTGGCGACGGCGTCGAGCAGGCGGTGAAGCAGGACCTCCAGCGTCCCCGGGGCGGCCCCGGGGGCGAAGTCGTGATGGATGCCGATCTTCTCCAACGCGCCGTTCATGCCGCGCCCGCCCCGTCGATTCATCTTGCGTTAATATTGACGCGAATCGCGGTGACGTCAAGGAAGCGTTGCGTTGCGGGGCGGCGCCGCCGGCGGGGCGGGCGCTCAGAGCATGGAGGGGACCACGAGATCCGGCGGCCGGTGCCCGTCGGCGAAGGTCTTGATGTTGACGATGACCTTCTCGCCCATCTCCACGCGCCCCTCCTCGGTCGCCGAGCCCATGTGGGGCAGCAGCAGCACGTTGGGCAGGCCGCGCAGCTTGGGGTTCACCGCCGGCTCCTTCTCGAACACGTCGAGGCCGGCGCCGGCGAGCTCCCCGGCCTGGAGCATGCGGGCGAGCGCGTTCTCGTCGATCACCTCGCCGCGCGAGGTGTTCACGACATAGGCGGAGGGCTTCATCAGCTTCAGCCGGCGGGCGTTGAGCAGGTGGAAGGTCGCCGGGGTATGCGGGCAGTTGACCGAGACGATGTCCATGCGCGCGAGCATCTGGTCGAGGCTCTCCCAGTAGGTGGCCTCGTGCTCGCGCTCGATGTCGGGATGGAGGCGGCGGCGGTTGTGGTAGTGGATCTGCATCCCGAAGGCGCGGGCGCGCTTCGCCACCGCCTGGCCGATGCGGCCCATGCCGAGGATGCCCAGCCGCTTGCCGGTGATCCGATGGCCCATCAGGAAGGTGGGGGACCAGCCGGACCACTGATCCTCGTCCATGATCTTCGCGCCCTCCGGCAGGCGGCGGGGCACGGCGAGGATCATCGCCATGGTCATGTCGGCGGTGTCCTCGGTCAGCACACCGGGGGTGTTGGAGACCTGGACGCCGCGGCTGCGCGCGGTCTCGACGTCGATGTGGTCCACGCCGGCGCCGTAGTTGGCGATCAGCTTCAGATCCGGCCCCGCCTGGCCCAGCAGCCCGGCGTCGATGCGGTCGCCCAGCGTGGGGACCAGCACGTCGGCCCGGCGCATGGCATCGGCGAGCTGGTCGCGCGTGAGCGGCGCGTCGTCGAGGTTGAGCTCCACCTCGAAGAGCTCGCGCAGGCGCGTCTCCACGATCTCCGGCAGCTTGCGGGTGACGACGACCCGCGGGCGGCCGCCGGGGAAACGGGAGGGCTTGGGCGTGTCGGCTGGCATGGTCTCGGGCTTCTCCTCCGCGCGCGGATGTGCGATTACGCTTAACGAAAAGCCCCGGCGGGGTCCACGGCCCCGGAGAGGGCGGAGCAGGCGAGGCGGAGCGGGCTGCGGATGGCGACGGGCGCGGCGGCGCGAGGCGGGCGGAGGACGCCCCGGGGCGCGGGCGCCGGCCTGCTGGCGGCGGCGCTGGTCGCGCTGCTGGCGGCCGCGGCGCCGGCTGCGGCGCAGCAGAGCGGGGAGGCGCGCGGCCCCGTCACCGGCCTTCCCCTGCCCCGCTATGTCAGCCTGGACACCAGCCGGGCGAACCTGCGGCGGGGGCCGGGACTGGATTACCGAATAGACTGGGTCTTCGTGCGCCCCGGGCTGCCCCTGGAGGTGACGGGGGAATACGGGCACTGGCGGCGCGTGCGCGACATGGAGGGCGCGAGCGGCTGGATGCACTATTCCATGCTGCGCGGCCGCCGCACGGCGGTGACGGTGCCCGAGCTCACCGAGATCCGGGCGGAGCCGCGGGCGGAGGCGCCGCTGGCGGCGCGGGCCGAGGCGGGGGTGATCGTGGAGGTCGAGGCCTGCCGGCGCGACTGGTGCCGGGTGCGCGGCGGCGCGGCCGAGGGCTGGGCGGAGAAATCCGCGCTGTGGGGCGTGGGGGCGGAGGAGGAGTTCGACTGAAGATTGATCCGATACACTCAGGTGGCCGAAGGCCGTGGTTTTTAAGGAAAGCTACGCAAAGACACGGAAAATCCACTCTGGAGCACCAAATAATAACGCCCAGGCACCGATAGGTGCGGCAAAAATCCCTGTTATCGGAAAAAATCCCAGGAGAAACATCCAGAAACTTCCAATATTAACAGATATCCA
Source organism: Pseudomonadota bacterium (assembly GCA_051747505.1). Taxonomy (GTDB): domain Bacteria; phylum Pseudomonadota; class Alphaproteobacteria; order Rhodobacterales; family Rhodobacteraceae; genus Albimonas. Next base: position 3,373 of record JBNJGE010000229.1, read on the forward strand.
AATCCAGTATATCCATCCTATGCCAAATACAATGTACAATATTACAACGACAAATCCAAAGGCCCCTTGAGCGGCGCCGGCAAGCGCTCCGAATATTGCCCTCATAAGACTATTCCTCGCCTATCAATACGTTTAGTTCCTTCCGCGCAGGCGGATGACCACGTCCACGCGGGCGATCTCGGTCCCCTCCGGCGCCTCGGGCAGGGAGTCGATCTTCACCGACTCCCGCGGCGCGTCGGTCAGGGCGCCCTCGGGCTCCCAGTAGAAATGGGGGTGATCCTCGATGCGCGTGTCGTAGTAGCTGCGCGCGCCGTCCACGGTGATCTCCGACAGCAGGCCGGCCTCGGTGAAGCTGCGAAGGGTGTTGTAGACGGTGGCGAGGCTCACCGGCTCCCCGAGGTCGCGGGTGGCGTCGTGCAGGCTTTCGGCCGTGACGTGCCGGTGCTCGCCGTCGCCGGCCAGCAGCAGGGCCAGCGCGCGGCGCTGGCGCGTCGGGCGCAGGCCGGCGCGGGCGAGCCAGGCGTCGGCGCGGCGGCGCGCCTCGTCTCCGGTGGCTGTGGATAACGGGTCCATGACCGGAGAGATAAAGCGCGAAACCCCGGCGCATCAAGAGATTCATCGCGCCGCAGGGCCGGCGCGGCGCCGCCGCCGCTTGCCACCCGCGCGGCCCCGGTGATAGGGGAGCGCGGACGAAAGCGCGCAGGGGAAGGCCGCGGGGACCGCATGAGCAGCGACAGGGCGAACAGCTACGACTACGAGGGGCTGATGACCTGCGCCCGGGGCGAGCTGTTCGGCCCCGGCAACGCCCAGCTTCCCATGCCCCCGATGCTGATGATCGACCGCATCACCTCCATCACCGAGGACGGGGGCGACCACGGCAAGGGGCTGGTGGTCGCGGAGTTCGACGTGAACCCGGACCTGTGGTTCTTCCAGTGCCATTTCCTCGGCGACCCGGTGATGCCGGGCTGCCTGGGCCTCGACGCGCTGTGGCAGCTCACGGGCTTCTTCCTCGGCTGGACGGGGATGCAGGGGCGCGGGCGCGCGCTGGGCGTGGGCGAGGTGAAGCTGACCCACATGGTCACGCCGGAGACGAAACAGCTGCGCTACGAGGTGCACATGAAGCGCATCATCGACCGGCGGCTGAAGATGGGCATCGCCGACGGGGTGGTGTCGGCGGACGGAAACCCCACCTACGCCGTGAGCGACATGCGCGTGGGACTGTTCCAGGACAGCTGAGGCCGGCCCGCGGCCGCGCCGGGGCGCGGGCCCGCGCGACGGACTGGCATAGGGAGGCCGACATGCGGCGCGTCGTCATCACCGGACTCGGGATCGTCTCCTCCATCGGCAACAGCGCCCAGGAGGTGCTGGCAAGCCTGCGGGAGGGCAGGTCGGGCATATCCGCGGCGCCCGACTACAAGGCCCACGGCTTCCGTTGCCAGGTGCACGGGGCGCCGGAGATCGACATTTCCGCCGCCGTGCCCAAGCGCGACCTGCGCTTCATGGGCGACGGGGCGGCGTTCAACTACGTCGCCATGCAGCAGGCGATCGCCGACAGCGGGCTGGAGGACTCGGACGTCTCCAACCCGCGCACGGGGCTGATCATGGGCTCGGGCGGGCCGTCCACCAAGAACCTGTTCGAGGCGCACAAGATCGTGCTGGAGAAGGGCTCGCCCAAGCGGATGGGGCCGTTCATGGTCACCCGCGGCATGAGCTCCACCAACTCCGCCTGCCTGGCGACGCCCTTCGCGATCAAGGGTCTGAACTACTCCATCACCTCGGCCTGCTCGACCTCCGCCCACTGCATCGGCAACGCGGCCGAGCAGATCCAGTGGGGCAAGCAGGACGTGGTCTTCGCCGGCGGCGGCGAGGAGCTGGACTGGACCCTGTCCTGCCTGTTCGACGCGATGGGGGCGATGTCCTCGAAGTACAACGACACGCCCGAGACGGCGTCGCGCCCCTTCGACGCCACGCGCGACGGCTTCGTGATCGCCGGCGGCGCGGGCGTGGTGGTGCTCGAGGAGCTGGAGCGCGCGAAGGCGCGCGGCGCGAAGATCTACGCGGAGGTCACCGGCTACGGCGCGACCTCGGACGGCTACGACATGGTCGCCCCCTCGGGCGAGGGGGCGGAGCGGTGCATGGAGATGGCGATCTCCACCCTCGGGGACCGCAAGGTGCAGTATGTCAACGCGCACGGCACCTCCACGCCCGCGGGCGACGTCACCGAGATCAAGGCCATGCGCAAGGTCTTCGGGGACGACCAGCCGGTGACCTC
>JBNJGE010000230.1:0-5627 GCA_051747505.1 Pseudomonadota bacterium
GGTCTCGGCCCTGATCTTCTGGATCGTGAACCTGCCGCCCGGCGACGTGATCACGAACCAGATCCAGCAGCTGCGCGCCTCGGGCGAGGCCTCGGCCGTGGCCAAGGCCGAGTTCCTGATGAAGGAATACGCCCTCGACCGCCCGATGTGGGAGCAATACCTCATCTGGATGGGCTTCTGGCCGGGGCCCAACGGCTTCTCCGGGATCCTGCAGGGCGACCTGGGCTGGAGCTTCGAGCTCGACCAACCGGTGTCGGGGATCGTGGGCGAGGCGATCTACATGACGATCGCGCTGAACTTCTTCGCCATCCTCTTCGTCTATCTCGTCGCCCTGCCGCTCGGCGCGATCGCGGCGGTGAAGGCGAACAGCTGGATCGATTACCTCGCCACCTTCATCGGCTATATCGGGCTGGCGACGCCGAACTTCCTGCTGGCGCTGATCCTCTACCACAAGGGCGCGCAGTGGTTCGGGCTGCCCGTCGGTGGGCTGATGGATCCCGCGCTCGCCGACGAGCCGATGAGCTGGGAGAAGCTGCGCAGCATCCTGGTGCACATGATCGTGCCGGTGATCGTCATCGGCACCTCGGGCATGGCGGCGATGGTGCGCCGGCTGCGCGCCAACCTGCTCGACGAGCTGAGCAAGCCCTATGTCACCACGGCGCAGGCCAAGGGGGTCGGGCCGGTGTCCACGGTCGTGAAGTATCCGCTGCGCATGGCGCTCAACCCCTTCGTGGCCGATATCGGCAACCTGCTGCCGAGCCTGGTCTCGGGCTCGGTGCTGGTCAGCCTGGTGATGGGGCTGCAGACGATCGGGCCGATCCTGCTCTCGGCCCTGCGCAGCCAGGACTATTTCCTGTCGGGCTTCATCCTGCTGTTCGTCTCGGTGCTGACACTGGTGGGCATGCTGATCTCCGACCTGCTGCTGGCGGTGCTCGACCCGCGCATCCGCTTCTCGGGGAGGCGCCGGTGACGCGCGAGCATGGCTACGCCGATCACGACGCGGGCGACCGGCACGCGCTGGGCGCCTCGGGTGGGGATTTCGAGGCGCACTGGGTCTCGGACGAGGCCTACGACCCCGAGGCCGACCTCCAGACGCTGGACCGGGCGGACCTCGACCTGTCCACCCGCGCGCTGATCTGGCGGCGCTTCCGCCGGCACAAGCTGGCGATGATCTCGGGCATCTACCTGCTGGCGATCTACCTCGCCCTGCCCTTCGTGGGCTTCGTGGCGCCCTATCACCCCCAGGAGCGGGACCCGGACGCGATCTACGCGCCGCCGCAGGACGTGGACTTCTTCGTGAACGGTCACTTCATGGTCACCTACCCGATGACCTCCGAGATCGACATGGAGACCTTCCAGCCCGCCTTCGAGCAGGACCTGAGCGACCCGCGCCCGCTGCGCTGGTTCGCGCGCTGCGGGCGGCCCTGGTCGATCCTCGGGGTCGCGGAGACCGACCTGCGGCTGATGTGCCCGCCCGAGGGCGCGTCCTTCTACCTGCTGGGCGCGGACCGGCTGGGGCGCGACATGCACAGCCGCATCCTGCACGGGGCGCAGCTGTCGCTGACGGTGGGGCTGATCGGGGTGTTCATCAGCTTCGCCATCGGCATGACGCTGGGCGGCTTCGCAGGCTATTTCGGCGGCTGGCTGGACGCCGTCGTGCAGCGGTCGATCGAGATCATCCGGTCGCTGCCGGAGCTTCCGATCTGGCTGGCGATGTCCGCGGCGATCCCGGCCAACTGGGGGCCGGTGGCGGTGTTCTTCATGATCTCCATCATCCTCGGCCTTCTCGACTGGCCGGGGCTGGCGCGCGCCGTGCGCTCCAAGTTCCTGGCGCTGCGGGAGGAGGACTATGTGAGGGCGGCGGAGCTGATGGGCGCCTCCACCACGCGCATCGTGGGCTCCCACATGATGCCCAACTTCATGAGCCACCTGGTGGCCTCGGCGACGCTGTCGATCCCGACCATGATCCTTGGCGAGACGGCGCTGTCGCTGCTGGGGCTGGGGCTGCGCCCGCCGGCGGTCAGCTGGGGGCTGATGCTCAACGACGCGCTCGACCTGACGGCGGTGGAAATCTATCCGTGGCTGCTGACCCCGATGATCCCGGTGATCATGGTGGTGCTGGCCTTCAACTTCCTCGGCGACGGCCTGCGCGACGCGCTCGATCCCTATTCCTGAGGCCGGACGGCTCCGCACGACATCCCGGCGCGCCGCGCCGCAATTTCGAGTCCGGAAACCCGTCGCCGATCTCCGGCCGGCCTGAACACCCGGGCAAGGCCGTCATTTTGAGGATTGATCGGAATCCGCCCGCACCTTACTTTGCGTAAACCTCATTCATTCAGGGAGGTGTGCAGATGACTATGCGTTTCCTGACCCTGGTTCCCGCTCTGGTTGCTTTTTCGGCCACGGGCGCCGACGCCGTCCCGGTCTATCTCAACATCGACAACATCACCGTCGAGGTCGGACCGGGCACGTCCGACGGGACTTTCAACAACACCTTCGACGGCGGCCTGACCATCGACAAGGTGATCGACGCGCCCTCGGCCGACGCGACCGAGACGCACACGCAGACCACGCATATCTGGTTCACCGCAGATCAGGCCGGAGGGGGACTTGAGCTCCTGTTCGACTTGCAGACCGAATACGATATCACTACGCTTCACTTCTGGAACTACAACGGCGAAAGCTACGACGTCGACAACATCGACTTCACCTTCTTTGACGGGGACAGCGCGGAGGTGGGCGCTCTCTCGGTCGAACCTGCGCTCGGCAGCACCCCCATCGCCGCCGAGGACATCGCGCTCGCGGCGCCTCTGAACGTCCGCTATGTGACCGCGTTCCTGACCGGCTCGAACCGTCAGGTGGATTTCCAGAACATCGGCTTCACCGCAGAGGCGTCGAGCCCGCAGCCGGATCGGGGCGTGGTGCCGATTCCCGCGGCGGCGCCGATGCTGGCCGGGGCGCTCGGCGCGCTTGTCCTCGCCGCGCGGCGGCGCAGGACCGGCTGAAACCGGGGGCGGGGGCGCCATGCGCCCTCGCCCGCCAATCCGGCTCCGGACGCGCATGGTCCCTGACGATCCGACGGCCGTTCTTCAGCCGCCCTGCTGAACCGTATCGGCTTTGCCGGAGGCGGATCGCCGGCGGCGCGCCCGGGGGGCGGCGGGGGTCAGAGCTCCGCCAGGATCAGGCGCGCGGCCTCGGCGGCGCCATCGGCGCGCAGAGGCGGGGCGTGGCGGGGCCTGCGGGCCAGGGCCTCCACGCGGACGGCCAGCGCCTCGGGGGTCAGTTCGCCGATGCGGGCGGTCTCGATCTCATCGAAGCGGGCGAAGGCGCGGGCGCGCAGGAGCTGCTCCCGCTCGCCGCCCTCCTCCATCGGCACGAACAGGGCGGGGGTTCCGGACAGGGCGACCTCGACGGCGGTGTTGTAGCCGGCGAGCGAGACGGAGACGGCGGCGCGGGCGAGCCGGGCGCGGTAGTCGGCGGCGGCGGGTTCGGCCACGGCGGGGCCGAGCGCGGAGAGGCGGGCCGCGGCCTGCGCCGCGTCGGCGCCGCCCACGCGCAGGCGCCACCGGAGGGGCGAGAGGGCCGAGGCGCGGGCGGCCGTCTCGAGCAGGCGGCGGCCGATGACGCCGCCGCCGGTGGCGACCAGCACCTCGCCCTCGCCGGGGCCGGGGGTCGGCGCCGGCGAGGGCTCGGCAACGTAGCCGGTGAAGCGCAGGCGGCGGGCGACGGGCGCCGGCAGGGGGGCGCCGTCGCCGGGCCAGCTCGCCTCCAGCGACGCCACCTGCGGGTCGCCGTGGACGAGGACGGCGCGGTAGGGGGCGAGGCGCGAGACGGTTTCCGCGACGCGGTCGGGGCCGGAGGGGGGCTCGAGGATGTCGCGGATGGAGGCGAAGGCGGGGGCGCCGGGGGGGAGCGCGGCGAGGGCGTCTTCGAACTCGGCGGCGAGGATGCGGCGGCCGAAGGGGTAGAGCTCGGTGACCAGCGCGCGGGGGGCGAAGCGTTGCAGCGCCTCGGCCAGCGCGGCGCGGCGGGCGGCGAGGTCGGCTTCGGTCGCCGGCGCGCCGTCCGGGCGCAGCAGGCGGCGGTAGTTCACGCCGTCGGAGGCGAGCGGCGGGAGCTGGGCGAGCTCCACGCCCGAGGCGTCCAGATGCGGCAGCGGGCGGCCGCCGGAGAGGACCAGCGGGCGGGCGCCGGCGGCGGCGAGCGCGCGGGCCAGCGCCAGCGTGCGCACGAGGTGCCCGGCGCCCATCAGATGGGTGACGAGCAGGGCGACGCGGGGCGGGCCGCTCATCGCTCGGCCAGCTTCTCGGGCGGGGCGGCGGCGACGGGGGCGCCGCCTTCGAGGCGGACGGGATGGACAGCTGCGCGCTTGATGCGGAAGGGCTCGGGGCGGTCGTAGTTCCAGCCCGTGGCAAGGGCCAGGACGGCGCGCATGACGCCGCGATGGGTCACCAGCAGGCAGGGGGCGGAGAGTTCGGCCAGCAGCGGGCGCAGGCGGGCGACGATCTCCGCCGGGCTTTCGCCGTTCGGGGGGCGGAAGTCCCAGCCCCAGGAGTCGACGGCGCAGTAGGGGCAGGCGGGGTCGGCCAGCAGCTCGGCGCCGATGCGCCCCTCCCAGTCGCCCATGTCCATCTCCACCAGGCGGGGGTCGAGGGTCACGGGGCCCTCGGCCAGCGCCTCGGCGGTCTCCCGGGCGCGGGAGAGGGGGGAGGCGATCACCGGCAGGCCGCGCCAGCGTTCGGGCAGGCGGCGGCGGGCGAGCGCGGCGCGGCCCTCCTCCGACAGGGGGATGTCGGCGCGGCCCTGCAGGCGGCCCTCGGCGTTCCAGCGGGTGGGGAAGTGGCGAAGGAGGCCGATCTCGATCATGGGCGGCGCTCCAGCAGGGGCGTGAGCAGGTCGCGCAGGCGGGCGGCGGCGGCGTCGAGGCCGTGGCGGGCCTCGACATGGGCGCGGGCGGCGCGGCCGGCCTCGGCCAGCGCGGGGCGGGCGGCGGCGGCGCGGGCGATGGCGGCGGCGAAGGCGTCGGGGTCGTCCGGGGGCGGGAGGGGGGAGAGGAGGCTTTCGGGCAGGAGGTCCTGCGGGCCGGGGCGGGCCTCGGCCAGACAAGGCGTTCCGGCGGCCTGCGCCTCCAGGTAGATCATGCCGACCCCCTCCCCGACGCCGGGCCAGACGAGAAGCTCGGCGGCCTCCAGCGCGGCGCGCAGGGCGGCGGGGTCGTGGATGGCGCCGCGCAGGCGGATGCGGTCGGAGAAGGGGGCGAGGAGGGCCTCGACCTCCGCGCGGGCGGGGCCGTCGCCGATGACCTCGAGCGTCCAGTCGGCGTCGAGGCGGGCCAGCGCGGCGGCCAGCGCGCGGTAGGAGGCGAGCTTGTCGCCGGGGCGCATCATTGCGGCGGCGATGAGGCGCAGGGGGCCGCGGGGGGCGGGCTTCGGCGCCGGGCGCGGGCCGGCGTCGAGGAAGGCGGGGAGATGGACGGGGCGGCCGGGGCCCAGCAGAGCCTCCAGGCCGGGGAGGTCGCGCGGGGTGGTGTAGAGGACGAGATCGGCGGCCTGCAGGGCGCGGTCGGCGGCCTCCGCAAAGGCGGCCCAGGGGCCCTCCCGGCGGCGGGGGGAGTGGCTGGCCTCGGA
>JBNJGE010000231.1:0-5614 GCA_051747505.1 Pseudomonadota bacterium
GGACCCGCCGATCTACGAGGTGATTCTCTGGCCGCACCGCTCGCTCAGCCGGCGCGGCTTCGTGTACGTGATGGTCGGCACCGCCGTGATGCTGGCCCTGCCGCTCATCCCGCTTCTGGGCACGCCGGTCGCGCTGGGGCTGTTGCCTTTCATGCTGGCGGCCCTGTTCGGGCTGGGCTGGTTCATCCGCCGCAACTTCCGCGACCTGCAGATGCACGAGGTCCTCCGCCTGTGGCCCGATCTCGTCGCCGTGGAGCGGCACGAGCCGCGCGGGCGGATCCGCCGGTGGCAGGCGAACCCTTACTGGGTGCGCGTCAAGCTGCACCCGGAAGGACGGCCGGAGAATTACCTGACGCTCAAGGGCGGCGGCCGCGAGATCGAGCTCGGCGCTTTTCTCAGCCCCGAGGAGCGGGCCGAACTCGCGGAACAGCTCGAGGACGCCTTCCGCCGCGCCCAGGCGGCGCCGGACGGCGGCCCGGCCTCGTCCTGACGGCGCCCAGCGGCGCGTGGCGCGGCGGCCTCCGTCAGGCCCCGCAGAGCCGGTCTATCTCCTCCCGCAGCTCGGCGCGCCGGTCCTGAAGCGGGGCCAGCGCCCGGGCGAGGGCGATGAATTCGGGGCCGAAGGCGCCGGCCGCCTCGCAGGCGCGCAGATCGGTCTCCAAGGCGCGCTGGTCGCCCTGGACCTCGCGCAACGCCTCGGTCAGCGCGTCCAGCTCCTCGCAGGCCGGCAGGGCTGCGTCGCGCGCGGCCGCAAGCCGGCCGAGCTCCCCGGCGGCGCGCGCACGCCGGCCGGGCGTCGCGGCCTGCGTGGCCTCGATCTCCAGGGCCACGATCCGGTCCACCAGCTCGCCCGCCGGAATCTCGACCCGCACGCGCCCCGCGCGGGGCGCGCTCCCGCCGGCGCCGGCGATCGCCCTCAGGCGGGGCGGGATATCCCGCCCCTCTCCGCTCATGCTCCGGCCTCCGGCCTCCGGCCGCGCGCCGGCCCCGGGCCGCTCCCGTGTTCGCCCATCGCTCGTTCTCCCGGCCCCTCCCGGCGCTCGCGCGCCGCGCTCGTCGACAGGACTCCGCCGCCGCCACCTCATGTCAACCGCGCGCCGGGCGCGCTCCGGCTTCGCTTCAAATGCGCCTCCGGCCGCGCTAGAAGGGCCTCGCAGTCAGCTCCCCCCGCGCGAGGCCCGACATGACCGACAGCGGATCCGATCCACGGCCCGAGGACCCGCAGGCCGGGCCGGCGGAGGAGCAGACCGAGCGCGAGGACGACTGGTCCCTGGACCCCGCCGCGCCCGAGGCCGCCGCGGCCGCCGTCGAGGCCGGCGACCTCGAGGCGCTGCGCGAGGTCATCGCCGAGCTCCATGCCGCGGACGTGGCCGACCTGCTCGAGCAGCTCGACCACGACACCCGCGACGGCGCGGTGCGCCTGCTGGGGTCCGATCTCGACCCCGAGGTCCTCTCCGAACTCGAGGACGATGTCCGCGACGACGTTCTCGCGGCCATGGACCCGGCGCACCTGGCGGCCGCCGTGCGCGAGCTGGACCCGGAGGACGTGGTCTATCTCGTCGAGGATCTCGACGAGGAGCGCCGCGCCGGCGTCCTCGCCGCGCTGGCGCCGATAGACCGCACCGCCGTGCGCCAGTCGCTGCAATACCCGGAATACACCGCCGGGCGCATGATGCGCCGCGACTTCGTGGCTGCGCCCCCGTTCTGGACGGTCGGGCGGATGATCGATCACATGCGCGCCGCCCGCGAGCTGCCCGAGGAGTTCCACGACGTCGTTCTGGTGGACGCGGCGATGAAGCCCGTGGGGCTGGTGGGCCTGTCGCGCATCATGGGCTCCGGCCGCGCCCGCACGCTCGAGGAGCTGTCGCGCGAGCGCATGGAGGTCATCGCGGCCGAGGAGCCGCAGGAGGACGTGGCCTACGCCTTCAACCAGTACCACATGGCCTCGGCCCCGGTCGTGGACGAGGCCGGCCGGCTCGTCGGCGTCATCCACATGGAGGACGCCATCGAGGCGCTGGACGAGGAGGCCGACGAGGACCTCAAGCGCCTCTCCGGCGTGGGCGACGAGTCGCTCTCCGACAAGGTGTGGGAGATCACGCGCCTGCGCTTCCCCTGGCTGGCGGTGAACCTGGTCACCGCGATCCTCGCCTCGCTGGTCATCATGCAGTTCGACGCGACCATCGAGAAGATCGTGGCGCTGGCGGTGCTGATGCCCATCGTCGCCTCCATGGGTGGCAACGCGGCGACGCAGACGCTGGCGGTGGCCGTGCGCGCGCTGGCCACGCGCGACCTGACGCCCGCCAACATGCGCCGCCTGATCCTGCGCGAGACGGTGGTGGGGGTCTCGAACGGGCTGATCTTCGCCGTGCTCGTCGCCGTGGTCGGGCTGATCTGGTACGGTGACCTGATGCTGGGCGCGGTGATCGGCGTGGCGATGGTGATCAACCTGATGGCCGCGGGGCTGGCGGGCATCCTGGTGCCCATCGCGCTCGACCGCATGGGGGCCGACCCGGCGCTCGCCTCCGGCACCTTCGTGACCACGGTCACGGACGTGGTCGGCTTCTTCGCCTTCCTGGGCCTCGCCGCCCTGATCCTGCTCTGACCGCCCGCCCTCGCCCTTCGCTCCGACCATGCCGGGGCCCGTCCGGCGGCGCCGCCGGGCGTCGTCCGTCCGGCAGCCGGACTTGACTTCCGGCCGCTCCGCCTTCCATTCGGGGCGGAACCCGCAAGGAGACGCCCGTGACCCAGACCCCCGCCTCGATCGACGACGTCCAGCAGATGCTGGCGCGGACCGGCTATGTGTGCGGCCGCGACCTCGCCACCGTGGTCTTCCTCTCGCTGCGCCTCGGCCGGCCGCTGTTCCTGGAGGGCGAGGCCGGCGTGGGCAAGACCGAGATCGCCAAGGCGCTTTCGGCCGCGCTGGGCCGCGACCTGATCCGGCTGCAGTGCTACGAGGGGCTGGACGCCTCCTCCGCCGTCTATGAGTGGAATTTCGCCGCCCAGATGGTCGCCATCCGCACCGCCGAGGCCGTGGGCGCGGAGGACCGGGAGACCCTGACGGAGGAGCTCTTCTCCGAGGACTACCTGATCGAGCGCCCCCTCCTGAAGGCCATGCGCCCGCATGTCGGCGGCCCGCCCGTGCTGCTGATCGACGAGATCGACCGCACCGACGAGCCTTTCGAGGCCTTCCTGCTGGAGGCGCTGTCCGACTTCCAGGTCACCATTCCGGAGATCGGCGTGGTCAAGGCGCCGCATCCCCCGATCGTGGTGCTGACCTCCAACCGCACGCGGGAGGTGCATGACGCGCTCAAGCGCCGCTGTCTCTATCACTGGGTGGACTACCCCGATTTCGAGCGGGAGCTGGAAATCCTCCATGCGCGCGTGCCGGAGGCGCAGGAGACGCTGAGCCGCGAGGTCGTCGCCTTCGTCCAGCAGCTCCGCAAGGAGGATCTGTTCAAGAAGCCCGGCGTGGCCGAGGCGATCGACTGGGCGAAATGCCTGGTGGCGCTCGACGCCGTGGCCCTGTCTCCGCAGGTGATCGCCGACACGCTGGGCGCGATCCTCAAATACCAGGACGACATCCAGAAGCTGCAGGGCTCCGAGGCCAAGCGGGTGCTGGACGAGGCCCGCGCGGCGATGCCGGCGGCCTGAGATGCCCGAGCCCGAGATCGCGATCCCCGAGCACGGCAAGCTCGCCGACAACATCCTCCATTTCGCCCGCGCCCTGCGCAAGGCGGGGCTGCCCGTGGGGCCGGGCCGGGTGGCCGACGCGATCCGGGCGGTGGAGGCGGCCGGCTTCTCCGACAAGCGGGACTTCTACTGGACGCTGCACGCCTGCTTCGTCAGCCGGCCCGAGCATCGCCAGATCTTCGCCCAGACCTTCCGCCTGTTCTGGCGCGATCCGCAATTCCTCGAACGGATGATGAGCCTGCTCTCGCCCATGGTGCGCGGGGTGAACGAGCCCCTTCCCCCGCAGGAGGCCGAGCGGCGGGCGGCGGAGGCGCTGCTCGACGGCGCCGACCGCCCTGCCTCGGACCAGGAGGAGCAGGAGGTCGAGTTCGACGCCACCCTGACCTTCTCCGCCGAAGAGAAGCTCAAGCAGGCCGATTTCGAACAGATGACCATGCAGGAGGCCGCCGAGGCGAAGCGCGCCATCGCGCGGCTGGAGCTGCCCGTGCGCCCCATCGCGTCGCGCCGCACGGTCCCCTCCGTCCTGGGCAAGCGCCCGGACTGGCGGGCGACCATGCGCGCGGCCATGCGACGGGGCGGAGACGTGCAGGAGTTCAAGACGCGCGCCCGCGCCATCCGCTGGCCCAACCTGGTGGCGCTGTGCGACATCTCCGGCTCCATGAGCGGCTACAGCCGGATGCTGCTGCACTTCCTGCACACCGCGGCCAACGCGAAGGGGGCGGGCTGGGCCAAGGTGCACGCCTTCACCTTCGGCACGCGGCTGACCAACGTCACCCGGCACCTGATGCAGCGCGACGCCGACGCCGCCCTCGCCGCCTGCGGGCGCGAGGCCCAGGACTGGGAGGGAGGAACGCGCATCGGCGAGAGCCTGCGCCAGTTCAACCGCGACTGGTCGCGTCGCGTGCTGGGGCAGGGGGCGGTGGTGATCCTGATCACCGACGGGCTGGACCGCGACGACCCTGACCTGCTGGCGCATGAGGCCGAGCGCCTGCGCCTGTCCTGCCGGAAGGTCATCTGGCTCAACCCGCTGCTGCGCTGGGACGGCTTCGCACCTCGGGCGGGCGGGGTGAAGGCGCTGCTGCCCCATGTCGACAGCTTCCGCGCGGCCCACAACCTGGCGAGTCTGGAGGCGCTGGCGCAGGCGCTGACCCGGCCGGACGACGCCGGGGAAAAGCGCCGCCTGTTGGAGATGATGGCGGAAGGCTGAGGCCGCGGGCAGGCCTGCCGCCGATTTCCGATCCACCATTTCGCGAAACGTCGGAGCCGACCGGCCCTCGCCCGCGTTCGGCTGGCGCGGACATGGAAAAAGGGAGTCCCGACATGCGTCCTCTCTCCACCTTCGGTCTCGCGGCCGCCGCCGCGCTGAGCCTGCCTCTCGCCGCCCTCGCCGAGACCACGCCCATTGATGTGCGCGTCATCAGCCAGGGGGCCAAGTTCATCGGCTCCAGCATGGGCGGGGTGCAGGTGACCCTGCGCGACGCCGACACCGGCGCGCTGCTCGCCTCCGGCCTGACGCAGGGCGGCACGGGCGACACCAAGACCATCATGAAGACGCCCCAGCCCCGCGGCGCCGCGCTGTCCGAGGAGGGCTCGGCGAAGTTCTCGGCCGAGATCGACATCGACCGGCCCATGCGCGTGGAGGTCGCGGCCACCGGCCCCATGGCCCAGCGCCAAGCGGCGAACACGGTGACGGCCACGCGCTGGGTGCTGCCGGGCGTCGGCCTCGCGGGCGGCGACGGCTGGCTTCTGGAGATGCCGGGGATGCTGGTGGACGTCCTCGCCCCGCAGACGGCCCGCAAGTTCCCCGAGCCGCAAGACACCGTGCGCATCGAGGCCAACGTGACCATGATGTGCGGCTGTCCGCTGGCGCCCGAGGACGTGCCGTGGGACTCGGACGACTACGTCATCGCCGCGCATGTCCTTC